>NZ_JBNGPA010000012.1:0-172148 GCF_050589845.1 Carboxylicivirga agarovorans
ATTGGGCAATACATTCTGGATTTTTATTGTCCTCAATTAAAGCTAGCTATCGAATTAGATGGGGAATACCATGTTTATAATGAGGAATATGACAGCCTTGGGATAGGAATCTTAGTAATGTGGGTATTACAACATTACGATACGAAAATCTTATGGTATTTGAACACCCAAATGTTATAATTGCAGAAATCAAAGAGTTTTATGAAAATTGTTACAAAAGTTTCTAAAACCACCTCCCGGTTCGTACCTCACCGGACTCCTCCTTTTTGTAAGGAGGAGAGCTGATTTACATGATGCATAGATCTATACGTTTATAAAACTTCTTTTCAAACACTAAAGGGCGTTGCCCCTTGTTGTGATATTTTAGGCTTTGACTGCGTCGATTTTCAATTCAGTCTAAGAAATACCTTATGTACAAGCTGGACGTATTATGCTTATAGAAAAAAGTTGGTAACTTCCTTAATAAGCTCTTTAGTTTAATTCTAATTTACCAAAAATTAAACATTTTCAGATTAGACCCAACTTTTGTATATGATCAATAAAGGATCACAACCAATTTCTGGGTCTAGGCATAAATTTTACACAAACGATAGAGGAAGAGGTCTGTGTGACAGGAAAAATGCATCAAAGATACTATAGGAAGCATTAATTGGATTAACTTGTATTTTTCTTCAGAATGATATGATTAAACAATTGTATTGTAGTCAATATTTATTCAATGCTGATTGAACAAACATTGAACGAACATTGAACGAACATTGAACGAACATTGAACGAACATTGAACGAACTTCATATCAAATTCTGAAATATACATGGAAATATTACGTGGAAATTTACAGAATCGTTATCGGGTGTAATGGTTTAGATTAGTAAAAAATCCTACTGTGATATAAATAATTGCGTAGACCCAAATTTTGTGCATAATTCTTTTTTATATCGTATCCATCGGTACAGAATAGAAGAGTAGGTATTATAAGGTTACCTTGTTCAGCTAGTAAGTGATATAGCTATAACAGGCGGGTTATGTGCAAAAGGGTTACTTTAAGGCACAAAAAAAGGGAGCGTATCGCTCCCTTCTTATATATAGTAGAATATCTACTAGCTTAATGTGTAACGCTTGAAATCAACAGCTTTCAAACCTTTGCTAGCACCGTCAAGGTACTGCTTGATTGTCATTTTGTTGTCTTTAACAAACGCTTGCTCCATCAAAGTGCTTTCTTTGAAGAATTTGTTTAAGCGACCCATAGCAATCTTTTCCAACATTGCTTCAGGCTTACCTTCTTCACGAGCTTTTTCTTTACCAATTTCAAGCTCTTTTGCTTTGATGTCTTCTGGTACGCTATCAGCATCAACAGCTACAGGAGCCATGGCAGCAGTTTGCATAGCTACGTCTTTAGCAACTTGCTCATCGATACCTTCCTGGTTGAAACCAACCAAAGTAGCTAATTTGTTACCAGCGTGGATGTAAGCGATCACTGATTCAGCGCTTAATGCTTCGTAAGCAGCTAAGTCAAGCTTTTCACCAATTACACCACTCTGCTCAGCAACTACTTCAGATACTGGACGACCGTTTAATTCTAACGCTTTTAAAGCTTCTAAGTCAGCTGGATTTTCAGCCACTGCTAAGTCAAGAATTGACATTGCGAAATCAACATAGCTTTCGTTTTTAGCAACGAAGTCAGTTTCACAGTTCAATACGATTAACGCACCTCTTTTCTTATCAGCAGTAACTTTAGCTAAAACAACACCTTCAGTCGCTTCGCGATCAGCACGCTTGTTAGCAATAGCCTGACCTTTTTTACGGATGATATCAACCGCTTTATCGAAATCGCCTTCAGCTTCTGTTAGAGCTTTTTTACAATCCATCATACCGGCACCGGTACTTTTTCTCAGTTTGCTTACGTCAGCAGCAGTAATAGCCATGATATAATTTTTTAAAGTTGTTAGACAAAAATAATCGAATTACTCTTTTGAAGCTTCTTCAGATGAAGTTCCTTCTGCTGGTTTTTCAGCAGGTGCTTCTTCTTTTTTAGCTGCTTCCTTTGCAGGCTCAGCTTTCTTAGCGCGAGCTTTCTTTTCTTTCGATCCTTCGTTGTCTTTCTCTACTTTGCGCTCGTTTAATCCTTCCTGAATCGCTTTAGTCATCACCTCAGTAATCAACTCGATAGACTTAGTGGCGTCATCGTTAGCTGGAATTACGTAGTCGATGTTTGATGGATCAGAGTTTGTATCAACGATACCAAACACAGGAATATTCAAACGGATAGCTTCTTTAACAGCAATGTGTTCTTTCATTACGTCAATAACGAACATTGCAGCAGGAAGACGAGTTAAGTCAGCAATAGAACCTAAAGTCTTGTCAAGCTTAGCGCGCTGACGAGTAATTTGAAGACGCTCACGCTTTGATAAGTTTTTCCACTGGCTTGGGTCAGCCATCATCTTATCAATAGAAGTCATCTTCTTCACCGCTTTACGAATAGTGGGGAAGTTGGTTAACATACCACCTGGCCAACGCTCAGTTACATAAGGCATGTTTACACCACCAACTTTGTCAGCGATGATTTCTTTAGCTTGCTTCTTAGTAGCTACAAACAGCACTTTCCGACCCGATTTTGCAACCTGTTTAAGTGCAGCAGCAGCTTCGTCGATCTTCACAGCAGTTTTGTGAAGGTCTAAAATGTGGATTCCATTGCGTTCCATGAAAATGTATGGCGCCATGGCTGGGTTCCACTTTCTCTTAAGGTGTCCAAAGTGTACACCTGCTTCCAATAATTCCTCGAAATTAACTCTTGGCATTTTAATTTTTTTAAAGTTGTTTACTTTCTGTTTAAACCAATCTTTAAGTAGTTCTTCAATTAGATTTATAGATAATAGACTTTTAGATTTTTGGAATTAATTTTCAATTCCGGTCTGTTAGTCTTATGTCTAATGGTCTAATTTCTAAAAGGAGTCTTAAAGATTTAGATACTAAACACACCTGATAAATATTAACGTTTAGAGAACTGGAATCTCTTACGTGCTTTAGGACGACCTGGCTTCTTACGTTCAACAACACGTGAATCACGAGTCATGAAACCTTCAGCCTTAAGAGCCGGCTTGTTTTCAGCATCAATTTTTACAAGTGCACGGGCAATAGCTAAGCGAACTGCTTCAGCCTGACCCTTGAAACCACCACCGTAAAGATTTACTTTAATGTCGTAGTTGTCAGCAACACCAATGGTGTTTAAAGGTTGTTTTACAATGTATTGTAATGTAGCAGCTGGGAAATACTGCGCTAATTCACGCTTGTTAATGGTAATGTTACCACTTCCTTCGCTCAGGTAAATACGAGCAACTGCTTCTTTTCTTCTACCAATAGCATTAATTACTTCCATAATAATTATTTAATGGCGTTAATATCAATTACTTTAGGTTGTTGAGCTTCGTGCTGGTGTTCAGTTCCAGTATAAACATATAAGTTTCTGAAAAGCTGACGTCCAAGACGGTTTTTAGGTAACATACCTTTGATAGCTCTTTCAACTAATCTCTCCGGCTTTTTAGCGAACATTTCCGCTGGAGTAACGTCACGACGTCCTCCTGGGTAACCACTATGGTAGAAAAATAAACGCTGGTCCCACTTGTTTCCGGTCATTTTAATTTTGTCTGCGTTTAAGATAATCACGTTATCTCCGCAATCCACGTGAGGAGTATAATTTGGCTTATACTTACCTCTAAGTAGTTTAGCAACTTTTGTAGCCAAACGACCTAATACCATATCAGCAGCATCTACCACAACCCACTCTTTGTTGGCAGTCGCTTTGTTGGCTGAAATCGTTTTGTAACTTAACGTATCCACAGTCTTCCTTTTTAAAATTCGACTTATTAATTAACAGTTTGCAAAGGCTAAAAACATCCACTTCTTAATAATCAGGTCCCACCCCAATCATCTTGAAACAGACACTTATACCTTTCGGCTCGGATAATAATCGGGCGCAAAAGTACTGCTTTTATTTTTATTGTGCTAATTATTTGATTAAAAAAGCACTGAAGTTTGTCAGAATCAATTATTTCATTGAAATTATACCCTCTAATTCTGAAATATGGAAGAGGATTGCAAAAATAAGAAATTTATGCGCGAAGCTATCAGACTTTCATGTGAGAATGTCGAAAACGGAGGTGGTCCCTTTGGTGCTGTAATTGTAAAAGACGACAAAATAATAGCCACAGGTGTTAATAGCGTTACACGTGATAATGATCCAACGGCACATGCAGAAATTAATGCCATTAGGAAAGCTTCTTCGTTATTGGGGGATTTTAATCTCTCAGATTGCGTAATTTTCTCATCTTGTGAGCCATGTCCCATGTGTTTAGCGGCGATTTATTGGGCAAGGATTCCCCGGATCTGTTATGGTAACTCCAAGCAAGATGCAGCTAGAATAAACTTTGATGACGCATTTTTCTACGATGAGTTGATGCGTTTGCCGGATCAAAGAATGGTTGAGACATCACAGCTTTTATCTGATGAAGCAGGAAAGGCTTTTGATTTATGGATGGCTTATGATGGCAAAACAGCTTATTAATCGTCTCGGTCAATCGTTTTTTAGTCGTGATGTTCTGGTTGTGGCTCCCGATTTATTGGGGAAAGTGCTTGTCAGACAATTTGACGACAAATCGCTGGTGCGTTACGTCATTTCAGAGGTGGAAGCCTACCGGGGTGAAGAAGATGCTGCCTGTCATGCGCATAAAGGGCGAACTGAACGTACCGAAGTGATGTACCATGAAGGTGGACATGTATATGTATACCTTATATATGGTATGTATTGGCTGTTGAACTTTGTTACAGGTGAAAAAAATGATCCGCAAGCTGTCCTTATACGTGGCGTAAAAGAGGTTGAAGGTCCCGGCAGACTGGGGCGGGCTTTAGAGCTTGATAAAAGCTTTTACGGAGAATTATTATCCGATTCAGAACGTATATGGGTAGAAGATGATCCATTGTATGGGAAAGTGGTGTATGATACAACTCCGCGCATTGGAATTGATTACGCCCCCGAAAAATGGAGGTATCAAAAATGGCGCTTTGTATTATCCTGATCTTGTGGGCTTTTTTTCACATTGAATCATAAAAAATGAGTATTCCGAATGATTTCAGCACAAGTCACCAACTCATCGTATTAAATTGCTGTGGAATGGATTACTTTTCAACCACACCCCGAAAATTATCGAAGTGCGCAGATTATAGTCGCTGCGCCATTAGTATTTTTTTGTAAGCTGTAAATAATAGTCTCCTATGGTCTTAACTTTGTTTCCTTAAGGGAATGCTGTGTAGAATTAATAGTTGAGTCGCTTCACTATCCTTGCAACCGGGTATAGGATTCAGATGAGATATGTATGCATTCACTATTTAATATATACCCCGTTGTTCGAATTACAAGTCATTAACTTTGGCTAGTCAAATTTTACTTTTGAGATAAAAAAGTTTGGAGTAAACACCAGGTTGAGACCATATGAATAATCAAACTGACTGGCTGGGATATCGTAGTATGTTTCAACCATTGCACTGAATGTGATCTGTTTCATAAACGTACGGGCAAAACTAAATTTAGCAGTCACCAGGTTACGGTCTGCCGAATAGTACCCCGGCTTATAATTAGATGTCGATTGAAACAAAGAGCTTCCTTTAGGCGAAAGGAAATTGTGTGCTTTCCAGTAGCCTGCCATTAAGGTACCATACTTATAATTAACCTCGGCCACCGGGTAAATTGCATCTCCGTATGTAAAGTTCCAGCCTGAATTTCCGGTCAGGTCATGGTAAGTGGCAAAGTAAGTAGAAAAGCCTACATCTTTAATAAAACCATCACCAATCTTATATTTTAGTTTAAGACCTGTCACCAGGTTCGCCAGCGATTGCATTCTTTCAGAGTAGTTACTTATTTGTCCGCCCAAATGTGTAGCCACCATTTGTCCGGGAACAGAAACCTGAAAGTCACTTTCTTTTTTTGTGATGGTGTATTCGGTGCTTAGTCCGGCGGTGAACTTTTCGGGTTTATCGTCGCCTAAAAAGATGAACTGTTCCCAGTCAACCCATGTATCCAGCCATAACCTATCAGCGGTATATATGAATTGAAAACCATTCTCAATTGGTCTGGTATATTGATTTTCAGGATTAAAAACCGGTTCTATTAACTTGTGGTGGACATCTCCTTGCAGTCCACCCATAATGAGGTCAAGCTTGTCGGTTAATTTTGTATGAATGGAAAAGGTTGGAAGTACTTCTGTGAATTCATTCATGCCACTAAACTGAATAACATGAACTCCTGCTTTAACCCGCAGGCGTGATCCTGCATAATATACTAACGAGGGTTGTGCTGTATAACCCATCATTGTGAAGCCTTCGATGTAATCACCAAAGTACTCGTTGTTTTTAACAAAGTTGTTGTTTTCCAGCCTGAAGTACAGGTTATTATCGGCATTCTCTTTGAATTCCGGATAATAATATCGCCAGGTTTGATCAACCTGGGCCAGACTACTATTCCACCACATTGCTATACAGCAAAGCATTACGACCCAACGCAGCATTTTAACATCCTTAATTGTTGATTTCCCAAATTTTTAAACACTCAATAAACTATTACTTTCAAAACTGAAAAAAGTTATAGTTATTGCTGTTTTTTTTCTGTAAAGGATGTTATTAAGATTGTTTATGCGAATTCTTTGTGGTGGTCTAAACGTTCGCTGAGCTGCTGATAGCGCCGGTTTTCATAAATTACTTCATCGCCCGTTCTCATCCTTATCCTTTGTGAGTCAGGCTTTATTTCCGTGACATGATTCAGGTTGATCAGGTAATGCGGATGGCACCTGAAAAAAGAAAAATCGGTGAGCATGGCTTCGTAACGACGCAATGGTTTGGTTACGAAAAAATAGCTGTTATCAAGCATGTAAAAGTTGGCACCTCCCTGAATGGCTTTGCCCCATACTATTTCTTCCACTTTACATGCTCTAAGCTTTCCCCTTCCTTGCAGGATGATTCGATTTTGATTTTGCTCTACATTATTGAACAGTGTTTCAATTTTGAGCTTATAGTTTTCATCCTGTAACTGATCAATAGCTTTATCGATCGCTACCACCATATCGTTAATGTCAAAGGGCTTAAAAACAAAATCAACTGCAGCATGCTGCACCGCTTTTATAACGTATTCGTGGTAAGCCGACATAAAAACAATCTTAAATTGCTGATCACGGCATTGTCTGATGACGTCAAATGAGGTGCCATCAATCAGGTGAATGTCCATTAGGAGCAATTCCGGCTGATGGAATTTGATTTTTTGAATGGATTCATTAACCCGCGATGCTGTGTCAACAATCGTAATTTCCGGAAAATGCTTTTCAATGATTCTGGTTAGTGCCAGAACATTGAATTTGTCATCTTCAATAATGATGGTGTTTATTTTTTTCATCGCAGGGTAGATTTTGGTGTTTCTTGAATGGTTAAAGGTAAAGTTAGTCGGGCTATTGTTCCCCTTTCAAAAGGATCCTTTCGTTTCTTGTCGAAGACTTCAAGGTGGGTGCGTTTGTTGGTATCCTTGCTAAGTATACTAAGTCGTTCCTGTGTTATTTTAATAGCCATTGATTCATGCTTCTTTTCGCGCTGACTAAGTTGGTCATGGTAGTCAATGCCAAGACCATTATCTTCAACTTCAAGAATCATATCGTTGCTATTTTTTAATATTCTGATGATGAGATTGCCCCCTTCTCCCAAGGCTTTAAGGCCATGCTCAATAGCATTTTCCACAAATGGCTGAATTAACATTGGAGGGATAACCACCTTGTTATTTTTAATTTCATCGCTTTGAATGATCTCATATGAAAAAGGCGGTGAAAAGCGCAACTGCTGTATTTTCAGATAATACTGCAGCATTTCTACCTCTTCATGAATTGGAATGAACTCATAGTTACTGCTCCTTAAGACGTGACGCATCAGTTTAGAGAAATTGGCTAAAAAGCGACTCGACTTATCCATGTCGTTTTCAAGAATGAACACCTGGATGGCACTTAAGGCATTAAAGATGAAATGCGGATTCATTTGTGAGCGAAGAAGGCGTTGCTGAAAACGCAGGTTTTTAAACCTGCTTCTTAATCGTCCCTGAATAACAATTAATACAACACTTATAATAAGCACAATGGCCAGTATGATCAGGGTTGCAAGAAATGAACGTTGCTTAGATAATAGTGTTTTCTGCAGTAACGCTTCTTTATTCAGTTCATCAATCTGAAGTTTTTGAAGGGTATTATTGTATTTGGCTTCAATTGATGCCATGTGGAAAATATTCTTTTCATTGAGAATACTGTCCTTAAATGTTGTTGCTAACTTATAATATTCCAGCGATCGGCTGTAAAACTGTTTTTGTTCGTATGCTTCTGACAAAAGAGCTGCCGCTTCCTCTGCTGTGTATTTAGAGCCAATTTCCATGGCCATTTGTAAGCCTTTGTCGAGGTATATGATAGCCTGATTGGGCAGTTTGTCATTCAGGTAGGTTTTGCCAATCTGGGTGTAGCTTACCGCTATTAGCATGCGATCTTCAATCTCCAGGTTGATTTCAAGAGCTTTAAGCAGGTAATCCAATGCCAGGCGGTTTTGTTGTTTTTCGATGTAGGCGCTACCTATGCTATTGTAACAAATAGATTGACCAACACGGCTGTTGATCTGAGTATTGTAATCAAGTGATCGAAAGTAATAGTGCATGGCCGAATCAAGCTGGTTGAGCTTCATGAATGCTTCACCGATATTATTGGTGTTGATGGCCATACCTAAAACATTGTTCATTTGCTTTGATATCAGCAGGCCGCGCCTGAAGTATTCGATGGCAGAATGATAGCGTTCCATAGCTATACTTACATTACCCATGCCGTTGATGGCCTTACTAAGGCTTAATGAATCATTGATCTCCTCGGCCAGTTGAAGAGCTTTCATGTGCATATCAAGAGCCTGAGGATTTTCATCAATACGTCGATAGATGACGCCGATCTGGTTATAGGCATTGGTCCTGAATTGCTTGTTTTTTGATTCTTCGGCAATCTGCAGCGCTTTTTGAAGCATCATCATGGCTTCAGAATAATAGGATTTATTTCTGAGGCGCTGACCAACCAATGTGTATATCTGAAATAAATGACCCGAATTGTTGCTCTTTCTGGCCATGTCTTCAGCTTCTTTCAGGTAGTTGTCAAAGGGTTGTGCATTGTTGTCGTAGGTCTCTAATGATTGAGCAATGAGCTGGTCGATCATTAAAGAATCTTCGCTTGCAGCAGACACACTTGCAACAACTTTCGCTTGTTGTGCTTGTTCTTTACAGCTTAATAGTGTTGCACAGGCAACTAATATGACAACTATTTTATTCACGCAAATTCTTTGGTATAACGATAATATAATGCTTTTTGGGTGCTTTCAGATACAAATTATGAAATTTTACTGTGGCATAAATAATTTTGCTTTAGAAAGTTATTAACTGAGTTATTAACAGCTTGTGTGATGATATTATCCAAAAATCTATCTTTGCAGAAAAACCAAAAGGATATTTTTTGTGAAGATTGGACAACTAGATCTAGGAGAGAAGCCTTTGTTGTTAGCCCCAATGGAAGATGTTACGGATCCTTCATTCAGGGTATTTTGCAAGGAGCAGGGGGCAGATATGATGTATACTGAGTTTGTTTCGGCCGATGCATTGGTCAGGAATGTTAACCGCTCTTTGCGTAAGCTGGAGTTGGTTGATGAAGAACGACCTGTTGGTATTCAGATATATGGGAAAGATGTGGATAAAATGGTTGTTGCGGCAGAGATGGCGGCGGCATCAAACCCCGATGTTATTGACCTGAATTTTGGATGTCCTGTCAAGAAAATAGCTGGTAAGGGCAGTGGAGCCGGCTTGTTACTCGATATTCCAAAGATGCTGGAAATTACACGATCCGTAGTAAAGGCTGTTGATGTTCCGGTTACAGCCAAAACGCGTTTGGGATGGGATAGTGAATCACTGGTTATCGAATCGGTAGCCGAGCAATTGCAGGATACAGGAGTTCAGGCGCTTTGTATCCATGGACGCACACGCGAGCAAATGTACAATGGAACAGCAGATTGGAGTTTGATAGGGAAAGTAAAGGCAAATCCACGTATGACCATTCCTATCATTGGCAATGGTGATGTTGATAGTGCTGAAAAAGCGAAGTTCTTTTTTGATGAGTATGGTGTGGATGCATTGATGATAGGGAGAGCTTCTATTGGTAAACCGTGGATATTTAAAGAAATAAGGCACTACCTGAATACGGGTGAGCTGTTGCCACCATTAACTGTGAAACAGCAGGCCGAACTGATGGATGATATTGTAAAGAAGTCATGTGAAATGATAGGGGAGCGAAGAGGTATTCTTCATGCAAGACGTCATCTGGCTATTCCGTTTAAGAACCTGCCTGGAATTCGTCCTTTACGAATACAGCTTTTGCGCGAAAAAACAGTAGATGGTATTTCTGAAGCCCTGCATTTAATAGGTCAGAAGTATGCCGATTACCCGATGTCGGAAGCAGAATAGTACTTGTTAACAATTACTCTTACCGGATACCATGCGGCTAATGCACTGATGGTAGAAACGGTTATGATCACAACAAGCACGTCGAGCCACTCTAATGCGATGGGGTAGGCGTCGGTAATGTAATGACCACTGCCCATAAACTTAATGATGCCGAAATGCTCCTGGATAAGAACGACTATAATACCAAGAAAGGTCCCGGCCAGTATGCCTACAAGCGATATTAACCAGCCTTCCGTCATAAAAATACGCGTGATGAGTTTTTGATCGGCGCCCATACTTTTTAGGGTAAATATGCTGTCCTTTTTCTCAAAGATGAGCATGGCAAGGTTCGCCACGATATTAAAGGCGGCGATTGCAATAATAAAACTGAGTATCAGGTAGGAGAACAGTTTTTCCACTTTCATCACTTTATAAAACTCGGCGTGCTGCTCCTGTTGATTCAGCACGTTCATGTTTGAACCAACAATGGCCTGTATGTTCTTCTCGGCACTTTCAAGGTCGACCCCTTCTTTCGCTTTTATGGCCAGCGATGAAATGGTTTTATTGTCATATTGAAGTAAGCGCCGGGCCTGCTCAATGTCAACAATTAAATATTGCCCGTCATACTCTTCCTGGTAAACAGCAAAAAAACCCGATGGACTCAGGTATTCCTGTTTAAACGCATTTTGAGGTGCCATCATATTGATATTGCCTTTGCGTTTAGGAACATACATTGATAAGGGGGTGACGAAATTGAGGCGGATGGCTAGCTGGTCTGCCAGCCGTTTACCTATCACACCTCTGTACTCTGATTTGTATTTCAATTCATACTTACCATCAATTATGATGGAATCGATGCTGCTAACCTTATTGAAGTTGTCGTCAACACCATACACGACGCCAGGCATCTTTCTGGTTCTGAACTTTAACAAAGCCTGATGTTCCAGTATCTCGGAAACAAACAAAACATCATCTGCTTGTTTAAGCTGTTTATAATTGATTGAGTCAGTTGAAATAACTTTACCCGATGTTGGTACCAGTTTAAAGTCAGGATCGAAAGCAGTATACAGATCGCCCATGAAGTTATGGACGCCATTGAATACAGATAAAACGATAACCAAAGCCATGCTGCCGGTGAGGACACCAAAAACCGAGATCATCGAAATAATATTGATGATGTTTTGCGATTTTTTAGCGTATAAGTACCGGCGCGCTATTTCAAAGGCTAGTTTCATGTGTATGTGTTTTCTTTATTTTTGAGCAACCACCATTAAGCCTGTTCCTTTTTCATGCTTTTTGCTTAAGTCTATCCAGTTCAATAAGTAAGCAAGAGGATATGTCAATACATAGTAAAATGGCAGAACAACAAAGAACAGTTTGGTTGTATTTAATGCCTTAATGGGGAATTTCATGGATAAGCGCCATGAGATATTTCCTGCTTTTCCGTATGTATATGAAGTTTTGATGTTCTTAAACCCTGCAGCAGTAAGCTTTTTACGAATATCTTCAGCATTGTATCCATCTCTGACATGCTCGTCAATAAAACCATGTACTCCATCTTCTTCATGGTGGTGATGTGCATCAGAACCTCCCTGATCAGAGGGTGTGGAAATAAGCAGGTGAGCTCCGTCCTTCATTGAACGAAAAAAGTTGGAAAACACCAGTTCATCTTCAAGTATGTGTTCCATCACATCAACCGAAAGAATAAGGTCATAGGTGTTTTCATTAACATACTTCGTTAAATCGGCATACTCAAACTTAACACGCTGGCCCCGGCCAATTTTATCAAAGAACTGGTTGCAGTCCGCAATCTGTTCTTCTTTAACATCAACACCTGTGATGTTCCAGTTTTTACCCAGCGACGACATATAATAGTCGTACTGACCAAAACCGCTACCGGCATCTAATACCTGCAGTGCTTCTTTTTTCTGACGGGCTATTATTCGCAGTTCGCGCCTTATGTACCAGGCACGCAATAACAGTAAATCGAGCAAACGATAAAAGAAAATGCGCAGTGCCGGTGTCTGGTTAAAAACTTTACCCAAAGAGCGTTTTATAGGATCGTATTGCATGCTTAATCTTTTAACAGGCGATCAATATTATCAAGGTAGTCAAGGCTGTCATCCACATAAAACTTTAATTCAGGGATGATACGCATTTGTTTACCTACTCTTTTACCAAGGGCAAATCGTATTTGAGAAGTTTGCTCATTGATTTCTTTCATTACTTCTTCGATGTTGCCGGTAGGAAAAATACTCAGGTAAGCTTTAGCCTGACCCAGATCGGGTGAGATGCGAACAACGGTAACCGACACCATTGTTCCAAGGCTTACCTGTCGCATTTCGCGCTGGAATATTTCACTTATTTCCTTTTGAAGCAGGCGCGATATCTTTTTTTGTCGTGTAGAATCCATGTTATTCTTTCCTCAATCTTTAATCTTCAATTCAATATTCAATGAACAGGCGAAATTACGCTTTTTCAGTGGATTATTTCGTTATTGCTATTGTGATTTTTAGAGCTGATCAACAATCACATAAAAAAACCTGCAATTCCTTTGAATTGCAGGTCTCTCAAACCAAAACTTTTACCAATTATGAAAAAACATGGGCTTATCGCTCGCCTCTTCCTCCTCTTCGCCCATTTCTCATTTCTTTTGCTCGCTCTTCTTCGAGCTTTTTATATTTTTCAAACTGCACTGAGCTTAATACGTCTTTAAGCTCTTCGTCTTTATTGTTTACTAAATCATTTCTCAATGTACGCATTTTTTCTCTATCTCCCTTCGCTTCTTCTCTTAAATTTTGAAATTTTTCAGCGTACTTAAAATTGATTTCACTAACTGTTTTTTGTTGCTGATCCGTTAGATCTAAATTCTTAACCATCATTTCAGTCTGGCGTTCCGACATCTCTTTTGCTGATGGCATGCGTCGTTGCTGACCATTTAAATTACATGCAGTCAAACTCAGTATTAATAACGATACTATAACTAACTTATTACTCATTTGTTCATCTTTATTTGTTTAACACTTTATTTTAGACGATGCCTGTTTTATCTTCCTTCGCTTCGGTCGAAAATATATTCTTGAAGTATGATGTGCCTAAGTCTCATATAGTGAGCGATTAAGTTTGTTCGATGTTTATGTGGGAAAAATGCTTTAAACAAAAATTAACATTATTTCGTTTGATATAGAGTGATTTAGTAAAATTTGACTTATTTTGTGTGAGGAATAGATAATTGGGATATCTATATGATAAGTTTTTATAGGAGAACATTTCTTTTAGTGCTTGTCTTTTTTGTTGTTTTTATAGGTGAATCGCAGCAAAAAAGAACAAGCAGGCAGGAGAATAAAGCATTTTTTAAAGCATTAAATTATGCTGAATCGGATGATTACGATAAGGCAATTATTGCCTTTAAAGAGATCGTTCATAATTCGCCTTCGTTTGTGGAGGCCTATTTGCAACTTGGACTTTGTTATTTAAATACTAATACCGGTGCCGACTCGGCCATTAGCGTATTGCAGAAAGGCATGTTGCGCTTAAGTGCCGATGGGCAGTCAGAAACCCTGGGACAGGACTTTTTTATGGCTTTGGGAAAAGCCTACCAGGTATCGCTTCAACCCGATTCGGCGTTGATGGTATATGAGGAGCTGATGTCTCGCGTTGACTACGATGACGAGGAGTTCAGGGCTGAGATAGAGCAGGAGATTCATAATTGTGAAAATGCCAAAGTGTTTCTGGCTAACCCCATACAACTTACCATTACAAACCTGGGAGAGGAAGTTAACAGTCGTTTTGATGACCATAGCCCCCTGATAAACGTGTATGGAGATATGTTATTATTTACGTCGCGTCGAAAGGAGGGCAAGTTGCCCGTATTGACAGATGGTCAGTATCCTGAAAAGGTATATTATTCAGCACATGATGGTGGTGATTGGGAATCGGCCAGCTTGCTTGATGTTTTTTTCAGAAACCAGGAACATGAGTCAGGTTTATCTTTGTCTGCCGATGGTAAAAGTCTGTTTATTTACCGTAGTGATGCAGAGGGCAAAAGCATATATGTCAGTTATCTTGAGAATGATACATGGTCCAACCCTGTGAAATTGCCTTACCCCATCAATACATCGGCCAATGAAACCCATGCTTCTATATCCAGTGACCGGAGTACACTATTCTTCACCAGCGATCGTGAAGGGGGATATGGAGGTATAGATATTTATATGTGTAAAAAAGATGCTTATGGCCAATGGGGAGAAGCCCGTAACCTGGGACCATCTGTTAATACATCCTTTGATGAAGAAACATCGATGATCCATCCCGATGGACTGACCTTGTATTTTGCCTCCGAAGGACACAATTCAATGGGGCGTATGGATGTGTTTTACACTCAAATGAAAGCCGATAGTACTTGGACCCTTCCTGTCAACCTGGGTTACCCGATCAATACGCCTGATGACGACTTTTTCTTTTTACCAACATTAGATAAAAGCCATGCCTATTACGCTTCAGCGCGCTTTAATGATAATTACGGGGGATCAGATATCTATAAGGTTGAATTTGATTCGGCTTTTGAAGGTGAACTGGCTGTTATTGAGGGGCAGGTCAATCCATCTGACCTGAACAAAGGTTCGGTTAGGATTATGGTAACCCGTATGACTGATAAACGATTGGTTGGTGATTATCGTCCGGATGAGAAAAGCGGCAGGTACACCCTGTTCCTGGAGACAGGGCATGAATATGCCATTGAAGAGATGGTGAATGAGGAAAAGGTAGACGAGGCCGTGCTGGCTGTAAAGCCTGAAATGGTATACCACAAACGTGAGAACGTTCTGACATTTGAAGAAATAAAAATGACACCTCCCCTTAAGCAGCTTATTGTTCATCGCTCCCTTGCAGAACAAAATGAAGCGGCCGTTGCTGCCATTGAAGAAGAAATAAAAACCATTGAACGTGAGCCTTTTTACACCATTCAGGTGTTAGCGCTGAAACGTCGGCCTTTGTTTGCTTCGCTTTACCTGCGAGGACTTGATGTTGACGATATTCAAACCATCAAGTGTCAAGACGGCTATACACGCTATATATATGGAGCCTACATAGGCTACCAGGCTGCCAAGCGGAGAAGAAACCAGATTATGAAGCTGGGTAAATTTGAAGACTCATTTGTTCGCCTCTTAACCGAAGTGGAGGAGTTAAGGACGGAGTAAAGACTATATTTACAACTCAAAAATATATCCTAATGACACAGTAAAAAAGCTTGTGTTGTCATATGAATACGCAGGATCAAGCGAACGCGGCAGGTTAATGGTATAACCCAGTTCAATATCAAAATTATTAATGGTCATAATTAAGGGAAGGCTGATCTCAGTGTTCATCCAGCCAAATTCGGTATTGTAAACTACAGTTCCGTTAATGCCCGATGGTGTTTCTTCCACTTCTTCCGAATCGTAAAAGAATGAAAGTTCAGGCTCAAGCTTAATATGGTTAAAGGCACTCATGTTGACAAGGGTAATTGCCGAATATATATCCCAGCTAAATGTGGCTTTTGTATTTTTTCCAAACAAATAGTTAAGGCCGGTCCTGGTACCTATCCATTTATTCCTGGCGCTTATTCCAATATGGAGGTTATTACTGTAACTGCCTGAGAAATCAAAGCCGTCATTTATTCCAAAGTAGCGACTGTAATTGATGTTGTACCGTAGCCAACGGTGTTTTTTCAGTGAACGACCAAAGCCGATCATCAGACTGTTGTTGTAGTTTGCATCATTGTTGGTACTGAACCATGTGCCCGAGCTGGTGCCAAAACCCATAAAGAATCCCCTGGTGTTAAAGTAAGAAACCTGTCCCGAGAGATAATACTGTGGATCTGCCACCTCACGACCTGCATAAAACGATTGGCTGTTATAAGTGCTGTTGGTATATATGAAATGATAGGTTTTATCACTGTTGAGTTCCATATACAGTAGTTCGCTTTCATCGTAATACATGGCCTCGTTTAACACAGAGTCGAGGTATGTATCCTGTGACCACGCGGTGAGCGAACAGAGTAGCATTAGAGATAGTATAGTGAGGCTTTTCATTTGTAATGATAATTGGATGATCAACTAAACGATGTGGTTTTAGGGAACTGAAGGTGCTATTTTCAGGGATGACAGAAGAATTTAGTTGTAAAAAAAGTACAGGCGGGGAACCTGTACTTTTACATTCAAACTATTGGGGAATTATCCATTATTGGCATTTCTTTTTTTGCGGGCACGTTGCTTTGCCTGCTTCTTCAGAGCTTGTTTTTGTTCGTCTGTTAAGGTTTCTTTAATGGCTTCACGGTTTTCTTTCATCGACTGCATGTTTGCTTTTCTTAGCTCGCGCTGCTCGTCTGTAAGAGTTGCACGCAGTGCTTCCTGCTTTTCTTGCTTGCTCAGTTCTTTGTTTTCAAGTATTGCCAGTTGTTCTTCGCTTAATGATGCTTTAAAGGCATCACGATTAGCTTGTTTCTCTGATTTAGCCGCTGCGATCAGTTCCTTTTGCTCATCGCTTAACGATGCTCTGAATTCTTCGCGTTTTGTCTCACGATGTGCTTTAATAGCTTCTTTTTGTTCGTCGGTCAATGTTGCACGCAATGCTTCGCGGTTGGCTGTAATGCTTTCCTTGTTAGCTTTGCGCATGGCTTTTTGTTCTTCAGTCAGTGATTCGGCAAAAGCCTTCATTTTCTCCTGCCTGCTCATTTCCTTGTTTTCCAATATAGCCAGCTGCTCTTCACTTAAAGTTGCCTTAAAGGCTTCATGATTGGCCTCTTTCTCTGCCTTGTGCTGAGCTACCATTTCTTTTTGTTCCTCGGTTAATATAGGACCTTCACCGGCAGTTTGGGCAGTTGCTATAAATCCAAATGATACAAATACTAATGCAGCAATAAGTGTTTTTAAATAACTTTTCATGATGTATGCTTTTAGGTTGATAAACTGTTTGTTTATTCACTTACCGCTGTTAGTGGATGATACCCTACCTGGAAATGAGAAAAAAAATAACACTTTGTTTTAAAGTGTTTGGTTAAGAGTAGCATAGGAGGTGAAAAATAGCTGTTCAAAATTTAAGTTTCACGCAAAGGTCACTATGATTTACACAAAGCTCATAAAGTATATGTTGTTATTGATTAATGTTTGTATGCTTTGTGAAAATTATTATTTAAAACATCCTTATAATATTGAGTTGAACAGGCGAATACTCACTTATCTATTCAGAACAGGACGACCTTACATTGGCAAAAGTCAAGCGGGCGTTGATGTGTGAATTGAAAGATTATGCCGATCCGATTTGTTGAGTGGGATAATAATATATGATCAGTTTCTTAGTTTTGTATTTAAATGGCAGCTCAAATCTTAAGCTAAATCTCACATCTGCATGAACGATTATTTAATACAACTGGAATTGAGTCTTTTCTCATTGGCTGATATCTTTTCATTTACTACGGCCCTGGTGTTGGGAGTTTTGTTTCTGACAGTTAAATCAGATAACAGAAGGGCCAATGTTTTTCTGAGCCTTTTCCTGTTTAGTCTTGGCGGCGAGGTTTTTTCTGTGTTAGGTGAGCAGTTTGTCCATGAGGATCAGCGGATATTCCAATCTTCACTGTTTACTATGCCATTGTTACTTTTATACGTCAGGCGAACCATCAATCGTTCCAATAGCTTTTATATACTTTTATTGTTGATTCCCGGGTGTGTGTTCAATATGTTTGACATTAGCGTTGTTGTCATTGAATACGTATTTAATAGCTCTATCCTGGCGTATCTGCTTTATTATATCAGGCGGCACCAAAGGGGATTGAAATCGTATTATTCCAACCTTGAGCGTTTAACACTTAAATGGATCCGCGTGATCATCATTATTTTCCTCGGGTTTCATGTTTTGTGGATCATTGAAGATTTTGCGGTGTTGCAAAATGAGAGCTTTGAATACCAATGGGCCGGGCTTTCAAGTCTGTTAACTTTTTTCACCATCTTATGGATAGGGCATAACGGTTTTTCGCAGCCTGAGATCTTTAAGCAAAAACTGTTTATACAGCCTATTATCGATGAAGAGGCAGAGGGGAGTAAAGCATATGCTAAGCAAGATGAGGATAGTGAACGGTGGACTAAACTGAATATGTTGGTACAGGAGCAGCGCTTGTATACCAATCCAAAACTCAATCTTCGCATGTTATCAGATATAAGTGAGATTGGAGAAAAAGAGGTGTCGCGACTAATTAATCAACAGGAACAATGTAACTTTTACTCTTACATTAATCGGTTCAGGGTTGATGAGTTTAAAAGGCTGTTAAATTCAGAACGCGCCGGACAATTATCCATGTTGGGGCTGGCGGAGGAGGCGGGTTTTAACTCCAAATCAACATTTTACACCGTCTTTAAAAGTCTTGAAGGACAAACTCCCAGTCAGTACAAAGCCAGTATGAGTAAGTCCGGATAGAAGCAGGCAGACTTATTGGACATGGAAATTCGTAATGATAGTTATTCATTTGCGTTTAGTGAAGACAACTTAACGTATAACGAAAAATTATTAGTTATGAAGAAAGTAACGGAGAAAATGCTGTTGGTAGTATTAATGGTAATTATGGTGAGTGCATCCTGCTCCAGGGATGATGATAAACCATCTGTTCTTGTTGAACCCGGCGATGATCCAAATTTTACCATTGTGGCCAATGCCGATGGTATATTAAAAGGTTTTAATCGCAAAGTACAGGTTTTTGGCATTGATATATATGCCGTCGCGGGTGTTAGTGACGCTAACTTATTACATGCAGCCAATGTAATGGCCCAATACCTCGATAATGATGAAGATGGTGTCGTTGATAACCAGTTGGTGCTTGATAAAATGCAGGAGAACAAAGCTTTTGTTGTGATGTGGGGGAAGGAAAGTGATCTGAATGCTAGTTTCCCCTCGGGCAGACTCGGGCAGGATCTGGGTAATGACGAGACAAATCCATCTTATGTTTCAGGTGGTTTGAAAGGGCGCTTTGATGCCAGCATAGAAGAAATATGGCATATTATCACACATGCCGGATATGCATATGCCTACCCGGAGGTATTTGGAGAAGGTGCAGGAACTGATATTTCAAATGCGATGGATATTGCGCGTGGAGGCCGTTTTACAAGTATTCCGAATACGTATCCTGAGAATGCCTGGTATAGCTATGACGATGCAACATGCGAATACGACTGTCAGGTAACAGAATATTTCTACTGGGCCATGTCATCCATTTTAGGAGCTCAAGCCACGCGACTGGAAGAGATTGGACATGAGTGGAAACTTAATACGCCTCAAAAAGTGAAGGATACAGATAAGGCAGTGTATGAATTACTGACGAATGCAACTTATCAATTACCAAGCGTATTACCAGATGGTTCTTATAGACATTGACAGGCTTGAACCTGCGCATTACTCAGCTGACGTTCAAGCACGCCGGCGGGGTAGTGCCTTTACCGTTACCATCGTAGATGTGCTCTGCCTCTCGTCGGAAGGATGAGCTTGTGTATATCATTCCTGTATGGGGCAACTATAAGTTTATGATTTACGACACCCATTAAACGGCATTCTTGCAATCACTTAAAAAATTCCTTTCTTTGTATCACCCCAATAAGCCAAAGTCAGGAACTACCGATGGAATTAAGTGATAAAATAATTATCGAAGAATTACGCAATAGCAATGAACAGGTATACCGTTCACTGTTTGATAATTATTATCCTACCCTTATGCAGTTTGCCTTTCGTTTTGTATATGATAAAGATGCCTGTAAAGACATTGTGCAGGACGTGTTTGTTACTTTATGGGAAAAACGCGATACACAAGATATTAAATCCTTAAAGTGGTACTTGCATACGGCCGTTAAAAACAAATGCCTCGTTTATCTACGAAATATTGGTATTAAAGATAAACACCAGGTGTACCTGATTGATTCCTACCTGATGGAGCAATCGGATGATGATATACTTGACCCGCAATTAGTAAAAGAGGTGAATGAAGCTTTGGAGCAATTGCCCAGGGAAATGAAGCGCATCTTTCGTCTCAAATATGTACATGGACTCACCATGAGTGAAATAGCAGAAGATCTGGATATATCGGTCAGTACAGTAAAAACACAGCTGGGACGCGCAAAGCTTAAACTGCGAAGCCTGTTATTTGACCGCACCTTGTTGGTGTTCATACTTTAAGTGCCTCAAAGGATCTGGTCTGCACCCTGACAGGTATATTCAAACAGCCTCTAATGAATCTGGTTTATGCCGGGTTTGGATATTTTTTTCAAAAAAAACACAATTCTTGTCGACCATATTCAAAGCCAATGAGTCTACTTACTAAATGAACACAAAACAATGCGCATTAAAATAGACATAGAGTATTTAATTATCTGGAAAAACCTACAGGGTTTAGCCAATCCGGAAGAGCAAAAGCAATTTGAGCTCTGGCTGAGCGATAGCAGGAGTAACCAGGTGTATTATCAGAAGTTGCGGGCAAATTACGATAATGGAAAGATCGATATTACACCTGATGATCTTGAGCAATCGTGGAAGAAAATTAATAAAGCGATGCTGACGAAAGAAAAACAAGGTTATAAGCGATGGTTACAATATGCTGCGGCTATTATTGTGCCACTGGCTGTTGCACTGGCCGTGTTTCAGTTATCAGAAAAAGAAGTGCAGACCATTGAAACAGCTCACCAGATTCAACCTGGTTCATCAAAAGCTATGCTGAAACTGGCCAATGGAGAGTACCTTGAACTGGATGCTGAAAGTGAAACGCTCATCCGTGATAAAGACGGACAGGTGATTGGTGTTGACTCTATGGATATATTGAGTTATAGTGCAAAGCCCTCCATTGAGCAAAAGTATAACACCATTACAATTCCAAGGGGTGGCGAGTATCAACTGGTGCTGGCCGATGGCACAAAAGTGTGGCTTAACTCTGAATCATCATTAACCTACCCCGTTAGTTTTAATGACGAACAAAGGGAAGTATACCTGACAGGAGAGGCCTACTTTGATGTTACAAGCAATAAAGACGTGCCATTTCTGGTTAAAACCGCTACCTCAGATGTTAAGGTATACGGAACACAGTTTAATGTGATGGCCTACGAAAGCGACAACAGGACAGAAACCACGCTGGTAGAAGGTAGTGTTGCTGTGCTGGTTGATGGCACCGAAACCCTGATCGAACCCGGACAACAGGCTCAGGTAAATAAAGCCACCAAAGCTATGTTTGTCAATGAGGTAAATGTAGACCTTTACACAGCCTGGAAAGATGGGGTTTTCCGTTTTGAGGAAATGACTTTACAACAGATGGCTGATAAACTTGGGCGCTGGTATGATGTTGATTTCTTTTTTGCCAATGAAGATGTGAAAGGTAAGCGCTTTACAGGAGCTGTTCGTCGTGAAACTAACTTTGAGTTTTTTATCAACCTGATTGAAGAAACAACACAGGTTAAAATTGATGTAAAAGATAAGACGGTACTGGTGAAAGCACTGTACTAATAACCTGAGTTTGATTTAAATTTCAAAATTCAGGTTAAAACGTTAAAATAAAATGGAGAGTGCGCTAACACTCCCCATCTCTAAATTCAATCCCCGGAAAGGTCTCGCCAAAGTCAATTCCGGCAATTATTAACATTAGATCTACAAATCTATGAAAAGTTTACAAAAAAGGGGGGCTTGTCGTACCTTTATACAAGTACCTCGTAAAATGCTGTTAGCTATGCGGATTAGCTTTATTCTATTATTCGGGATTTTTTTACAGGTATCTGCTTCGGGCTGGGCTCAGAAAGTAAGTGTGAAAGAAACTCAGACAACCTACAAGGAGCTGTTTAAGGAAGTGGAACGCCAAACCGGCCTGATAACCATCTTAAGTAACGATGAGATGGATATCAATGGTATGATCGAAGTGGAAGAAGGAACATTCGATCTGAAAGAATTGTATCAGCAGGTATTGGAAGATGCCAATATGGAATTTCGTCTGGTGGATGATTATATAGTGATCAAGCCCTCGGAAAAACCACTGGTACAAATGGAGCTAACTCAGCAGGAGGAAAAGAAAGTTACCATACGAGGAACGGTCAAGGACCAGAACGGCGAACCATTGCCCTTTGCTGCTGTGTGTTTCAAAGGAACCACAGTTGGTTGCGTGTCGGCGGTTGATGGTACATATGTGCTGGAGGCACCGGATGAAGAAGGCCTGGTACTTGAGGTGTCGAGTTTAGGATATAAAACAGTTGAAATCGCAGTTGAAGGTCGCACCCAGATCGATGTGGTACTGGAAGAGGAAACCATGGGCTTAAATGAAGTGGTGGTAACCGGGTATCAGACCATTTCCAAGGAGAGGGCGACCGGTTCATTTCAAATTGTTAATGCTGATGATATTACCAATGTAGCTTCGGTTGACCTTGTTGATCGCCTTGAAGGTGTGGCTGCTGGTGTTAAAGTGAATAAAGACGGAACCATTGTAATACGAGGAGCATCTACCTTATCAGCTGAGTCAAATCCATTAATTGTTCTGAACGGGCATCCATGGGAAGGCAACCTGTTGGAAATTAATCCCGATGATGTTGAGCAGTTAACCGTTTTGAAAGATGCTGCTTCTGCTTCTATTTATGGTGTACGCGGTGCCAACGGTGTTATTGTTATCACTACTAAACGCGGTAAGTCAGACGGTAAATTGCGCGTTAACTATAACGGTACTTTCCAGATGACTGAACAACCTAAGCTTGATGATTTAAATATCATGAATACCGGGCAATATGTTGATTTGGAATGGGAGTCATATGAAAAAGCTGGTATCACCGCATTCCCTTGGTATAATTATAAATCGGAACTGGGTGAAATATATGCCGCAATGCAGGCTGGCTCTATCAGTGAGCAAGAAGCACTGGCAATGCGCGATGAACTGGCATCATATGATAATCGCCGTGATATAGAGGAATTGTTTTTCCAACGTGAAATGGTGCAGAAACATACCTTATCATTTAACTATGGTACAGCCAAAAACCAGTTTTACGCATCCATTTCATTTGATGAAAACAAGGCCATGTGGCAGGGGACCAAAGGAGATAATATATCTTTTAACCTGAACGACCGCTTTAAGTATAACGACTTGTTGCAGTTGAACATGAGTGTGCTGGGTAACTTCAGAAGCAATAAGAGCAATGGCCAGTTTGCGTCAATGACCCGACCTTACGTTCGTTTCTTCGATGAAGATGGTAACTACGCTCATGAGGCAAATGGCAGTTATGATGCGGCTACTGTTGAGTATCACGAAAGCCGTGGTTTGTTACCGTTCTTCTATAACCAGGTACAAGAACAGGAACTGAAAGATAAGGAAAGCAAGAGCAGTAATATTGCTACAAATGCTTCTTTGGACATTACACCGGCCGAGTGGTTGAAATTTACAGCATCAATAGGCTATAGTATTGGTAACGGGCGAACTGAAGATTTGGCCGATAAGGAGTCTTATCGCGTTCGTAGTTATGTCAATCGCTATACTGCAGCCGATATGAACCAGGTCATTCCTTACGGAAATATCCTTTGGTACGATGATACGAAAACAGAGAACCTGACAACCCGCTTACAAATGAGTATCAATAAGCAGTTGAAGGATTTTAATGTGGGCTTTAACGCAGGTTGGGAACGTAATGCGTTCAAGACTGAGAACAATATGGGTAACGCCCGTTTTAATTATAATTCACAACGCCTGACTGAAAACGTGGTTAACTGGCAGGATCTGACCCAGGGGTATCTCAATGCTTTTTATGGCTGGGCTTCAATGTGGCAGGTGCCAGCAAGGTATCAAAGTGAGGATCGTTTCCAGTCGGTATTCTTTCTGGGTAATGTGAGTTATAAAGAGAAATACGATCTTTCAGCCAGCTGGCGTTTAGACAAAACTAACCTGTTTGGCCAGTCCAGTGAATACCAGGATCAGCCGGCATGGTCTGTCGGGGCTAAGTGGCACCTTAGTCGTGAGGACTTCTTTGATGCTGCATGGATTGATGAACTGAGTCTAAAAGGTTCTTATGGATTGGCTGGTAATATTGATAAAAATACCTCGCCATTCCTGATTGCCAATGCCAGTACAGACTATTTTACCGGTGAGCAGGCACTATCAGTAGCCAACCCTGAAAATCCTCTGCTTGGTTGGGAAAAGACCTATACAACAAACATAGGTATGGACTACTCATTGTTTAACAGGCGCATGTTTGGTAGCATTGAATTTTACAACAAGCGAAGTGAAGATGTACTGGCTTATGTAAACCTTGATCCGACAACAGGTTTCGGTGGTTCATCTTTCCCATGGGAACAGGTGAAGATGAATAACGGAGAGATACTTAACCGTGGTTTCGACCTGAATATTGGTGCCAGTATTATTCGTCAGCCGGCCTTTAGTTATGATGTGAACTTTAATTTCTCCTATAATTACAATGAATTACTAAAAGTGAGCAAACCGGCTAATAACCGTACAGATGTGGTAATGGGTAACCCGGTCGAAGGGCAGGCGATTGATTTTATCTATGGTTATCGCAATGCTGGTCTTGACGCTACAGGTGAGCCACAGGTGTATGATCAAGAGGGAAACATTGTATCATGGCAGGAAATGGGAACCTTTGATATTGATGATGGTAAGTTTATTGGTCGTATGACACCGCCGGTTTTCGGATCATTGAACAATCATTTTACCTACAAAAACTTATCGGCTGACATCTTTATTTTATACGACTTTGGTCATTTTGCCAAGCAGTATAACTACCCAAGCCCGGTACGAACAGCAGGATCAAAAAACATGATCAATGTTTATGACAAGCGTTGGCGAGAAGCCGGAGATGAGGCGCATACAAGCATACCGAAACTGGACTATACGGCCTATAGTGCACCGGACAGATATGGTGCTGTATGGGACAGTGATTACAATATTGATAATGCTGATGTGATCCAGTTAAAAAGCATCAACCTTACCTATGACTTTACATCACTGATCAATGTGCCGGCCATTAAAAGCCTGAAGCTTAAGGTTGGTATTGAAAACCTGTGGCACTGGACTGCTGCTGATAATGATCGCATCTATGACACAAAAGTTTCATGGGAAACAGGAGGCGACCTTTATTATGTGCGTGATTTCGACTTTCCGCGTTTCAAAAACTATACGTTCGGATTATCGATGCAATTTTAATAAAGCCTGATTAAAACAATAAAAATGAAGACAATGAAAAATATTATATATGCGTTTTTAATGACGGCCTTTTTAGCCGGTTGTGGCGATGATTACGTGACACTGTTGCCGTATGGAAAAACAATACCTGAGAATACAGATGATTTGGCGCAGATGCTAAATGTAACCAATGATATTAACTCTGGTGGGGGTAACTTTGGAAATCAATCAGATGATGTTGTGATACCTGAATTTTTGATACCCCGCTCATCGGTATCAACCATGAATGCTTATACCTGGCAGGATTATATGTACCAGGAAAATGAACAGGATGCGGATTGGGTTGACTATTACAAAACCATTTCACGAGCAAACTTTGTAATAGATAATCTTGATTCATACGAGGAAGGCACGATGTACGATATTGAAGATACTCGTGGTAGAGCTCATTTTATCAGGGCCAATGCATTCTTTTATTTGGTCAACGGCTATGCCAAACACTACAATGCGGGCACTGCGTCCTCAGATTTAGGTGTACCTGTACCACTTGCCATGGATATCAACGTGTTGACACCCCGCAGTACAGTGCAGGAAGTTTATGATCTGATTTTAAGTGATCTGGATGTAGCATTGGATGCCTTGCCTGATAATCCTAAGCATAGAACTTTCGCCGGCAAGGCTGCTGTTCATGGCTTATTGGGACGACTTTATCTTTATCAGGAGAACTATGAATTGTCAGCTGAGCATTCTAAGAAGTCGCTTGACTTTTATAGTACCTTAAAAGATTACAATGAAATTATGTATGCCGTTGACAATGGTGATGGAGACCCGGCAACAGGCAATTCAGCCATGGGGATTATTAATTTCGATAATAACAAACTTAGCAACCCTGAAAATATATATGTGAATGAGCAGGGGTGGTACCGCACAGAGCTGTATTTATCAAGCGAGCTGGTAGCTTTATTTGATCCGGCAACAGATATGCGTTACTGGTATTTTATGTCAGATGAAGATCCTTATGGTGCACCTGTGCCAGATGGTTATTACATAGCTACCAATGATGGTCAGCAGCCCTGGTCTGGTATTAAAACACCAGAGGTCTTGCTAAACTATTGTGAGGCATTGATGAAGCAGGCAACACCAAACAGTAACGAGGCTGTGTCGTACCTTAACATGCTGCGCGAAAAGCGCTATTATGCAGCCAGCTATTCTCCATATGTACATGTTGATGATGCAACAACCTTAGCAGAAATAATGATAGAGCGCAGAAAAGAACTGCGATTAACAGCTTGGCGCTGGTTTGATATGAAGCGCCTGGGTTTGTCACATTCACGGACGGTTAATGGTGAAACATTTACCATTTCAGCTTCATCGGATAATTACATGTGGGCAATTCCATTGAATGTAATTGCCATCAACCCACTGGAACAAAACCCACGTGGTTTATAGACTTTTGTACCTGACAGGTTATTGATACCTGTCAGGTATCACACTACAACTCTAAAAACTTTTTAAAATGAAGAAATTACTATGCTTTCTGTCGATTGCAGCTCTCTTTGCGTGCAGTCAGCCCAACCAGTTTACACTTAACGGAACCATTGAGGGTGTTGATAATGACCAATTAGTTATCGGAACCTTTTCCCGTCAGACAATGAGTTTCCAGGGCATGGATACGGTGCCTGTAATCAATGGTCAGTTTGAATATGCTTTGCCTGCTATTGAAACATCTTCTTATGCCTTTCAGTTGCTGGATACTGAGCTGAGTTTTGGCTGTATTCTTGAAAATGGTGAGCTTACATTAAGAGCAGATATTGCCAATGCTCAGAGGGGGTATATTCCTGAAATTGAATTATCCGGTTCTCCAAATCACGACCTTGTACAACGCTTTCATGCCATGAATACAACCGTGATGGAGCGTGAAGAGTTTACAGAGTGTAAAGCCGTATACGCTAAAATGATGGCCGCCTATGAAGAGAAGAATTATGAGGCTTATGAGGAGCTTAAAGAAGAGTATGGCCATATAAGCGAGGACCTGAAAAAGGAAGTATGGAAAGCGCAAAAGTCCCTTATGGAAGAAAATATTGACAAGTATTTCGTAACTCAGATATTTCCATTTATAAAGGGAGAAGCTACACTTGAGGAGATGCTGTCACTTTACGATGCTTTACCTGAATCATCGAAGCAAACACCAAATATTATTAGTGTTAAGGAAGATATTGATGCCAAAATGGCGATTCAGCCTGGTAAAGTGGCACCAGATTTTACCTTGCTCAATCAGAATGGAGAGGAATTTAGCTTGTCAAGCCTGAAGGGACAATATGTATTGATCGATTTCTGGGCCAGTTGGTGCAAGCCTTGTCGCGCTTCTTTTCCTCATTTGAAAGAGTTATATGCCAGGTATCACGATAAAGGCTTTGAGGTGGTAGGAGTGACCAACGATACAAATCATGATATGTGGAAAAATGCCATCAGGGAAGATCAAACACCATGGATACATGTTGCTGACGATTTTGAAGGGCATGGACCAGCGCGCGTTATCTCTGAATATGGGATGGACTTTTTGCCTTCCACTGTCTTCATTGATCCCAATGGAGTCATTATTGCCAAATTATTGCATGGTGATGAATTGGATAAGAAACTGGAAGAGATCTTTGGATTTTAATTGATCACCGATTGCATAGTAGCATGGTTAATGATCTCTGATAACTTTTTGACGAGAGAATAAGCCTCTGTCTCAGTTCTAAAAATAAAAAATACAAAATGAAGATACTATCCATCATAATAGGTCTCGCACTGATGTTAGGCTGCCAGGCGGGTAAAGCAGACGGCTATACTATAAAAGGAGAAATAGCAGGTTTAAAAGACGGCGCCATTACAATTGGCTATTATGATCATGCCAATCAAAAAGCCATTAATATTGATTCGATAAAGCTGGTGAACGGTTATTTTGAATTAACTGGCAGGCTTGATTCTCCGCTTGAAGTAAGGGCAATGATAACTCCGGGTAACTACTATTTCTCCATGTGGCTTGAGAATAGTGAAATAAGCATTAAAGCAGATCTTGCTAAAGCTAAAAAAGATGATTGGGGAGGTGCAGAATTACCTGTGGAGATATCTGGTTCTGTTATTCAGGATGAACAAAGCCGTTACAATGCAATGCTTAAACCAATTGAGGACGAATTGGAGCCATATGGTGAAGCTTATACCAAAGCCAACATGGCTTATATGAAAGGTTCAAGGAATAAAATTCCTGAGGAGGAACTGAAAGTATTAAAAGAAAAGGCACAAGCGGCTTACGATGCCATTAAACCATTTACTGCACGAATGAATGAAGTTTCAATCAAATACATGGATGATAACCCATCTTCATATATCACGGCAAGTATACTTAGCAGGCAAAAGAGCTACATGAAGTTGGATGAGGTGAAGCAAAGGTTTGAAGCATTTTCAGAGGAAATTAAAGAGAGCGTAATCGGACAAATTATCAAAGCTGAAATAGAAAAAAGTATGAAAGGTGCAGCCGGCAGCATAGCGGCATCATTCGTAAAAGAAGACATCAATGGTGAGCAATTAAGTCTGGAAGACTTCAAAGGGCAATATGTTTTGCTTGATTTCTGGGCATCATGGTGTAAACCATGCCGGGCAGGGAACCCTCACCTGATAAGCCTTTATAGGAAATACCACGATAAAGGCATAGAGTTTATCGGCATTGCCAGTGATGATGGTAATGAAGCTGCATGGCGCAAGGCCGTCAAAGAAGATGACATTGGTATATGGCGTCACGTACTAAATGGTGACAGGCGCAAAGGAGAAAGTATTGGTAATGACTATGCAGTGCATACTTTGCCAACAAAAATATTGCTTAACCCGGAAGGCCAAATCATTGGTCGTTTTGCCGCCGATGGCGATAATGATGAGGCAATGGATAAGCTGTTTGAGGAGCTGTTTGGAGAATGAAAGCCGGGTAAATCGGAGATAGAATTGGTGGATAAGTACTAATTATCCACAGATATAGTGAACTGATTGGAAAAGAATATCATCATGTAAATAATCTGTCTTGATACTTTGTCATGTATCTTGAAACTAAAATATACAACAATGAAAAAACTACTATTAGCCCTAACGGCAGTGATTATCTCAGTCAACCTTATGGCTCAGGGAATAGAATTTGAGCATGGTACCTTTGTTGAAGCATTAGCCAGGGCTAAAGCAGAAAACAAACTGGTGTTTATGGATTGCTATACCACCTGGTGTGGTCCATGTAAACAATTAGCCAGGGATATTTTTCCACAAAAGGAAGTGGGAGACCTTTTTAATAAGCAATTTGTCAATCTTAAGGTTGATATGGAAAAGGGCGAAGGTCCTGAACTGGCTGAAAAGTATGGGGTAAAAGCTTTTCCTACCCTTTTGTTTATGGACTCAGAAGGGAACGTATTGCATAAAGTCGTAGGAGGTACCGATGTGGCAGGATTGATAGAACACGCTGGCGTGGCCAAGGACCCATCAAAGCAGATTGGTACTATGCACAAGCGTTACGCCGATGGTGAACGCGATGTAGTGTTTTTGTCAGAATACATTCAGGCTTTGTATGGCGCCTACGAAAGGGAAAAGATGTTACCTGTCGGTCAGGAATTCATCGCCAATACACCAAAGGACCAGTTGGCCAACGTAAATGCCTTTACGGTTATCGGATACTCCAGTGCATTGGAATATGGCAGCGATACCTATCAATACATCATTGCCAATAAGGAGAAGTTTATTGCTGCTGAAGGTATTGGTCAGGAAAATTACGATGGTGTAATGGGGCAGTGTGTCAATGCACATCTGATGAAAAAAGCGGAAAGTACAAACTCTCTGGATGAGTTAATGAAGGAGATTGAAAAGGTGAAAGAAGAGTTTGATTCTCCGCAGTCGTCCATGATGGAAGGACGGATCATCAATACCTTCTACCTGTCGCACAAGCAGTATGATAATTGGTTTGATGCAAGTGTGAGGCAGGCTGAAGAAGCTGGAAAGCAAGATGCCCGTATGGGTGAGAGTATACTGATCCAAACAGCTTACCAGGTAAGTATGGACCCCCAGTTTGCTGAATCAGGTTTGTATCCCAAAGCTATTGATATGGTTGAAGGATTATTAAAAGAAGATGCTGAAAATTTAGCTGCTTATTACTGTTTGGCTTGTCTGTACAAGTGTGTGGGTAATAAGGAAAAAGCCTTAAGTAATGTCAATGCATTTATGACAAAGAATGTTGAAAAAGGCGGACAAAACGATGCCCGTGTGGAGCAACTGAAAAAAGATATTGAGTTGATGTAATAGTTATGATGAATGTTAAAAGCCACTTTCAAATGAGAGTGGCTTTTTTACACCCTCTTATTCACCACTTCATCGGCACTGCATATATAACTTCCTGTTTGATAACGTAAGATTTAAAATCTTTTAATTGCTGAGATACTTCCTCTTCACTATAGTGGCTTGACAAAACCGTTTGAACATCGTGAACGTGCCCTTTTACCAGTGGGTCAATTAAGTATATCAACTCAGCATCACCCTTTTTGTTGTTCACTACCTTAAAAAGACGGGAAGTAGCTTTAGAGTCCGGGAAATGTTTGTTAAAAGCCGGTAGGAATACATCTGTAGCCATTTCAGATAAAGCGTCTATTTTATCAGGTTTTACCTTTGTAACAACCAGGGCAATGGTGTCTTTCACTGAGGCTTTTGGTGGCATTGGTAAGGAGCTGTTCCAGATGTCTTTGGCAATTTTCCATTGCTCACCTTCTTTTTTCCAGATAACAACATATTTACCGTGATCAACCATCTCGTTATCCGGCGTGTAATACTTATAAATACCATGCTCCTGCGCTATATCACCATAGGCGATAGCTTCTTCAGTGATAAAATCCAGATGGCCCATTCCATAGTTAAAACCATCTACCCACATCTGTCTGGCAGACTCAATGCCCGTTAGTGCCTCGTTGTTAGATGGTAGAATAACCACGTCAGCTGTGTAATGCGCCGTTATTTTATCTACATCCTGGCTCTTGATCGCATCCATAATGGCCTGGTTTGCCATCTGAATGTCAGCTTTTACATCCTGCTGCACATGAGGCTGCGTACATGATGCTCCAAAAAAGATTACCAGCAGAATGATACCTGACAGTTTGCTGTAGGATAATTTTGTTTTCATGACAACGTTGTTTAATGATTACTGGCGAATTGAAACAGGAAGGAGATAATGCAAGGTAAAGTTCTATCAACTAATTGTCAACGAAGGGATTGAAATATATAAAAACTAAGATTAGGGGAGGAGAAGAAAAGGTGCCCTAAATGAAGTGAATTTCTCGCAAAGTCCGCAAAAGAAGCGATATGTAAAGTACACAAGAGTGGGAATGATGGCCCCATATGCTTTGCGACCTTTGAGCAATTCTTAGCGTCCTTAGCGAGAAACTTAAATGTTGAGGCTTTATACTAATACAATATTATTGGTCTTACATTCCTGACGCATCTCATCGGGCCATATGCTTGACTGGATTTCGCCAATATGGGCTTTCCTTAAGAAAAACATGCACAAGCGCGACTGACCTATTCCTCCACCTATTGATAAAGGAAGTTCGCCATCTATTAAACGTTTATGAAACAGTAGCTCTTTACGTTCAGAGCAATCTTCAATTTCCAGTTGTTTTTCCAGTGCGGCAGGACTAACACGGATACCCATTGATGATATTTCAAATGAGCGCTCCAGGACCGGATTCCAAACCAGTATATCACCATTTAAACCCTGATAACCTTTAGCAGTTTCAGTACTCCAGTCGTCATAGTCAGGAGCCCTGCCATCATGCTTTTCACCATTGGAAAGCTTACTGCCAATACCAATTACAAATACTGCTTTGTGTTTTTTTGCTATGGCGTCTTCACGTTCTTTAGGTGTTAGGTCAGGATATTGTGTGAGCAGGTCCTGGGCATGAATAAATGTCATTGTTTCAGGTAATATGGGTTTAATTTGAGGGTAACGCTCATAAACGACAAATTCGGTGCGCTTCATTACCTCGTATATTTTAGAAACGATGTACTTTAAATAATCCAGGTTGTAGTTTTCCTCTCCAATATGGCGTTCCCAGTCCCACTGGTCAACATACAAAGAGTGAATGTTACTTAATTCTTCGTCGGGACGAATGGCATTCATGTCGGTATATAAACCAAATCCTTTATCAATGTCATAGTCGGCCAACATCATACGCTTCCATTTTGCCAGAGAATGAACTACCTCAGCCTCCTGGTCCTTAAACTCTTTGATAGGAAATGAAACCGGTCTTTCGGTACCATTAAGGTCGTCGTTAATACCTGTGCCTTTCATAACAAATAATGGTGCGGTAACCCGGCGCAAACGTAGCTCGGCAGAAAGAGCCGTCTGAAAATGGTCTTTCACGGTTTTTATCGCATGTTCTGTTTGCTTTAGATCCAAAAGAGGATCATAGTTTTTAGGAATAAATAGTTTTGCCATAATTGCGTTGTTGTGATGATCTATTGTTTTATTGTTATGCAAAGTAACAAATTAAAATTAAAAAGCACCTAAAAGATGAAAAGTATCATACATTGATCATGCATGGTGTCAAAGTGAAAGTGTGGTATGGATGTTGCCTCACAACTGTAAGACACCGATGAGGTGAATCAGATTAAATTCTTACCTATTTGCTTAATTGGTTTTTACAGACACTATTTAGCGTTTATATTCATTTGTTTATAAAGGATTTCGTATTTTTAAGGAAATAACTTTTAACGATTAACCTAAAAAACTTTAAAATGGACTACTTTAAAAGAATATGTCTTGTAATTTCATTTGTTGCATCCGTTTTCCTTCTGTCATCCTGTTCTTCTGTTAAAGTTGTGACGGACATGGATAAAAATGTTGATTTTAGCCAGTATAAAACCTATAGTTTTTTGGGTTGGGAAAAAAATAGTGATCAGATTTTATCAGAGTTTGATAAGCAACGCATTAAAGATGCCTTTGCCAATGAATTTAAAGCCAGGGGACTTAAATTCGTAGAGGAAGGTGGCGATATGGACATTAGTTTATTTATTGTTGTTGACCAAAAGACAAGTACCACTGCCTATACCGATTACTATTCAACAGGCTATCGTGGATACCGTCGTTACAGAGGTGGCTGGGGCTATGGCTACGCAGAAACAACCTATTCGGAAACCGATTACCTCGAAGGAACCCTAATAATGGATGTGTTTGACGCGGGGGAGAAAGATCAGGTCTGGCAAGGGGTTGTCAAATCAACAATCACCGAAAATCCGCAAAAGCGTGAGAAAAACATACCACGAAACATTGGGGCATTGATGAGTAAGTTCCCTATTAAAAAGACAAAGTAAGATCTTCTTATAAAAAAGAGGCAGCTCAAATGAGCTGCCTTTTTTGATTAACTTTTTCCTGATGTTACGAGAATAAACCTTAGGTATCTTCGTACTGGTTCTGATTTTGAATAGAGGTTGCAGTCGTTCAATATCAGGGTGTATCATAACAGGCAACCTGTATCAGTATTATAAACCGAGATGAACTTAAAGCACAAACGATACCCCAAGAAAAGGTCCGTAAGCATTTACCTTGGTTTTCAGTTTGTTTTCTCCACTACCATCGGTGCGTTTGTATTTAAATGATCTGTAACCGGCTGTAACCAGTATAAGCCTTGAAACCTTAAACGAGTTGGCGTAGGTAAAGTCATATGAGAGATCTGAGGAGTTACCCAAACCAAAGCCGCCTATATCACCGGCAACAGACAAGAGTACCGATTTACTCAGGATGAAGCGGGCTTTCGCCCCCAACATTATGTCCCACCAGTCTTGTTTTTCGTTAATGGAGCCTTCAATGGGCAGGATATCAGAATGGAGTGCATAATCAACCTCAATGTTATTAGACCAGTATTTGGCACCGATATTGGCTTCTAGACTCCAGCCTGCGATCACTGCCTCCTCTTTGTAATCCACTTTGTTATAAATGAAATAACCGATCTTGGGATCTACGATCCATTGGTGTACGTTGGCATCAACTGTCAGCAGGTCACCTCCCATACCGGTTGCCAGGTGCGCGTAGGTCCAGTCAAGGCTGATGATGTAACGCTTGTATCGTACCGATGATGTCATTTGAAAACCAAAGTTGGTCAATGAAGAAAGGTCATTAAACGATTGACGCAAGGATTCACCACCAACATCAGTGGCATTTCCTGCTAACCATGCATAAGGCGAAATAACAAATTGCCAGTCTTTACTTTTGCTCACTTCCTGGAAATTCGAATCAGTGTTCTGTGCAACAAGCAGGATAGGCGCCAGGCCTATTAGAAGTATGACAAACAGAATACGGTTTTTCATCACGTTTTCAGATTTTTATGGTTAAGCTATCTGCCAATAGCCTTTAATAATAGGGAAGTAGGAGAGACTAATTGACAGATATAACTTTTTCTGTTTTTAGGTAGGTTTCATTTTTTATTAACAGTTTATTACTAATGAAAGTTTTAGAGGAAGTTTTACTTGAGTAATCCGTTAACTCCGATACGTATCAAGCATAAACGTTTAATTAATTAAGGACGAAATTTGTATGGTGTAAAGTTATTCCAGTACACTATTAATAATCTGTATAGTAATTCTGGATCATATGCAAAAGTTGGGTCTAATCTGAAAATGTTTAATTTTGTGGTAAATTAGAATTAAACTAAAGAGCTTATTAAGGAAGTTATCAGCTTTTTTCTATAAGCATAATACACCAGCTTGTATCTAAGATATTTCTTAGGCTGAAAGCCTAAAACATCACAACAAGGGGCAACGCCCCTTGCAAGATTAATCGATTAACTGTCAGGCTGTAAGTCTGAAACTATCGCCAATAATATTCAGGCTTATATTCCAAGTTATACTCCTTAAAAAACATCTCAAGCTCCTCTTGATAGGATAAATGCTTATGATGTTCTTTTGGGTTGATTATGATAATGATTATCCCATAGTTTATGGATAAGCGTATTATAAATGTTCCAGACCTACAGCCTGGATTGTCATTGTATATATGTGCTTGGGGCGTTGCCCCAAGTTTTGATGTATCAGGCTTTCAGCCTGACACGCAGCTATAATATTATTAGATTTTTCATTAACGGAGAAACTGAAATTTCAGTTAATCACCCTAAACCTAAAATAATAAAAACAGAAGCCAATTTAGAGGTGTGTCAGATGTGAAGTTTTTTCTTTACAGACTTTGTAAAATTTATGCCTGGACCCAGAATTTGGTTCTGATCCGTAATTCTAGGATTGGACAGGATTGGACAATCTTCCTTCGATGTTTGTTCGATGTTTGTTCGATGTTCGTTCGATGTTCCTTCGATATATATCGAAGAAATATTGACAATAATACGATTGAATAATTATGTAATTAAGAAGAAATATAAGAGTTAGTCCAATTAATCGCTTCATTCCAATAGGGTAGATTAATGGGAAAATTAATCACAAAAAAAGCCTGATAGTTAAACTATCAGGCTTTGACGTGGTACCCGAGGCGGGACTTATGTCGTCTCCACAACGCTTATATTTTCAATTAGTTATAACTGTCAAAAGTTAGTGGTCACCCGTTGGTCACTTTTGATATAATTGACTACAAACAAAGGTAAATAATATTATGGGTATTTGGTAATTGTATTTATTAGTTCGAGTGACATTAAAGAAATGCGATTTAAGATGCCTAATTATTTTCATTCTTCTGCCAATAGTCAGAGCTCCCTCCCAAAAGAGAAAATACATGGCGTATACCATGTTTGGTTCGCCTCTCTAAATCTTTCTGCCGTATAGTGTATCGCTCCTCCGTAAGAATGAGAAATAGAACTTTCGCTCAAGGCAAGGGCGACATGTTTGGTTGTCGTTTATCTACCCTTGCAGGAGAAGAAAGGGCTATTATTTTTTGAAGGAGGAGGGAGAAAAGATACGGTAGAAGTTTGATGTTTTCCCTTTCATTTTCTGAAAAATAATATTTATTTCTTTTCGTCTACTTTGTAAAAAATGACGTCCCAAATCAGAAAATCGTATAATTAGGATTGATTTGCATTGTTTTACTTATTGATTGGTAATAAGGGTGTTGGTAATTTAATGAGGAAGAAATACACTTTAAAACCACTAACATGAAAATCAAAGAAATTTTTGAAAGCTATGCTTTTTTATACATGCTTCAGCAAAGGTGTGAACGGCCATGGCTTGATGCAAAAGTGTTCGGCATAAACGCGCCAGAATCATTCCAACACATTTTCTTTCCCATCGCACTGTCCCGACAGCAAAAAGCTTGTTATCATTGCTTGGTGCAAAATACAAGCCCTTTGCTCTGTCTGCTCAAAATCTGTTTGAACTGATTATTCTTTCCATCGTTCGGGCTTTTTATTCCGCTTCCTTTTGTCAAACCATGCCCCTAAAAAAAGGGTGGCTTACGCATGTAAAAAAGACCCATTGTATGTAAAAATCGGATAGAGAAAACAATGTTAGAAATATCTCTTACGAAGTGGATGCAAGATGTGTTTTTGTGTACCTAAAAAACGATGAGTTGCTCTACGAGGTAAAAGTCTGAATTTACTTTAAGGCACACGAAACTATCAATTAATTATTGCATAATTACAGATTTCAATCTAGTGTAAATGTAAATTTGGACTATCTTTGAGATAAATATTAGTATCCAAAGGGGTATCAAGACTTATTAGATAAAATTGCGTTAGCTATTATTTGTGAAAATCGAAAACCGCTAATTTTCAAAATAACACTCACAGAATTAATGGCAGATACGCTCATGCTATGGCGTGGGATGTATTTGTTTGTGAGTGTGGGTATTTAGCGGTACCTCGATTTCGAATAATGCTCCCACGTTCTTTTTGTAATTATTCAAAGACTCAATCAAAAACACTAGCCATGAGTAAATATAACGCAGGAAGAGTAAAAAAATATGCATCTCTTATTGTTCCAATGTCATTTTGTGCAATTGGAGTTCCAAACACCAACTGTCCGTTTAAAAGGTTTTGGGGTGAAAAGTTAATCGACAAGAAAGTTGAATTAATCAATCAGTTTAGTGTTGATGAATTGAATTCACTAAAAGCTTATCATGAGTGTTGTATCAGAATAAATACAAATATTGGAGTTACAAACTTGGAGCAAGTATATAAATGCACTATTCCCATACTCATCTTTTTTAACCCATGTTTGTGATTTAATAATATTATAAAACTACCTTTTGATGAAATGTTTTCTCCATCGATAAATAATCTACGCTATCATTGAGAGTCTCATAAAGTGGTTTTATTAATGTGTTTCACAGTTTGACGTTTTGTGTGAAGGTAACGAACCCAAAACTAGTATTTTCAATTATTCACATTTTTTGTCTACAAAATCTAACAGTAAAAGAACCAATTATAATATCAACGCTGTCACATAGTTTTTGTAGTCTTTGTATAATCTTTACTTTTGGTTTTATTTTTTTATTAAGCTACATTAACATCAGGTGTACGTGAACTATACCAATATCGAAATATTAACAAAAATTCAAGAAGGTGATTTAAAGGTTTATAAATCGTTATTCAAGGAGTATTTCAATGACTTAGTCCAGTATGCAGAGGGGTATGTTTTCGATATTGAAGTAGCTAAGGATGTTGTTCAAGAGGTATTTATTTATCTATGGGAAAATCGTGAAACAGTTAAGGTCAAGTATTTCAAAACCTATCTATACACCGCGGTTAAGAATAAATGCCTGCACCATATTAATCATCTAAATGTAAGAGATAAGCACAAGGTTTTTCTAATCAACAACTATCTGGAATTAAATGATGACAGTATCGAATATGATCCTGATGTAATAAAGCAAGTTAAAATTGCATTAGATTCTCTACCGAAGGAAATGAAAAAGGTGTTTAGAGCTAAGTATATTTATGATTTGACTATTCCAGAAATAGCAGAAGATTTAGATGTATCTGTCAATACTGTAAAAACACAATTAAAAAGAGCTAGGGCAGCTTTAAGGAATCGATTATTTAATCAATAATTGAAAAAAACTCATTTTTTTGTCACCCCATCTAAATACTTAAAGGTCAAAAAGGCATAACGAGATGAAATATGCCTGAAAAACACAAAATAGAATCAAAAATACTTTGGAGAGTTCATAAAGAAATAGCTAGTCCTGAAGAACAAGCGTTATTTAATACGTGGAGGTATGCAAGCTCCAAAAACAAAGCATTCTTTGAGCAGTTCTGTAATAAAATTGAAGCTGAAAGAACGCAATTAACCGAAGTGGAGATAGAAAATTCCTGGAAGCAAGTTTATTATTCAATCGCTGTTAAAAAAAGATTCTATTCCGTTTTCAAATACGCAGCAGCAATTACTATCCCTCTAATGTTGGGTTTAGGAATCTTATACTTTTCAGAAAACTCTCAAACACAAATGACAGAAAGGGAAGAGATTTTACCTGGGGTTAAAAAAGCAACCCTTTTTCTTAGTGACGGTAGTTCTTTGTCTCTAGAGGATAATAGCACAAGCATTGTTTTCAGAGAAAACGAGTTAGTCATTGGTAAAGATTCTGCGAATGTATTGGAGTATATTGATGTAAAATCCAATGTATTAATTTATAATACCATTAAAGTGCCAATTGGGGGTGAGTACAGCCTTAAACTAAGTGATGGCACTAATATTTGGCTTAATGCAGGATCCGAACTACGATATCCAGTTAACTTTGTTGGAGATAGACGAGAAGTTTTTCTTAAAGGTGAAGGTTATTTTGATGTCGCACACAATGATGCCAAACCATTTTTAGTCAATACTCCCCTTTCTGCTGTGAAAGTTTTCGGAACGGCATTTAATGTTATGAGTTACGAAGAAGATAAACGCCAAGAGGTTACTTTGGTAGAAGGAAAAGTGGGACTTGCTGTTAATAATAAACTATCATTATTGGAGCCAGGTCAACAAGCGGTATTCAATAAAGCCTCATCAAATGTAGCTATACGAGAGGTGGATACAGAAATATACACTGCGTGGACAAAAGGAGAGCTCATATTTGATAACATGCCAATGGATGAATTTGCAAAGAAAATAGCAAGGTGGTATGATGTAGATTTCTTTTTTGCCAATCAGAGAGTAGCTCAAAAAAGATTTGCAGGCTCAATAAATAAAAATATTGATTTTGAGCATTTTATGGCGCTATTGGAAAAAACAACCAACGTTAAAATAATTGTTGAAGGAAGAACCGTTTTAGTGAAGGAATTAAAATAAACCAGAATGTGTTACCAGCACATTCTGGTCTAATAAATAACAATAGGGGTAATCAGTTCTAAATCATTACCCTATGTACAATGTAAACTACAAAAATATGAAAAAAAATCGAAAGTGGTATGCACTTCTGACTATGTTTGCTATGCCACGAAAACTGTTACTAATCATGAGAATTAGTTTTGTTTTTATGTTTGTCTTGCTTTTGCAAGTTTCCGCTGCAGGTCTTGCTCAAAAAGTGACATTAAGCAAAAAATCAACGACCTATCGTCAAGTATTTAAAGAAATTAAAGAGCAAACAGGAATTGTTACTCTTTTAAGTAATGATGAAATCGACTTAAGCGAAAAGGTTGAAATAACCAATCAAATAATTGAACTTGAGCATTTATTACTTGAAGTAACCGAAGGAACAGGCCTTACCTATGAATTAATTGATAACTACATAGTTGTTCGACCTTTAAAGCCTGAAGAAGTACTAGCGATTAAGCAAGTTCAACAACAAGCTGTAAAAAACATACTACAAGGCCTCATTGTTGATGTGGAAACCAATGAGCCGCTTATTGGAGTCAACGTTGCAATTAAAGGTACAGCCAATGGTACGATAACGGATGAAAAAGGTGCTTTTACTTTGGAAGTAGAGGATGAAACAGGAACAATTGCCTTTTCCTATATAGGTTATGAAGATCAAGAGCGCCCTTTTTCTGATTCAGAATCGTATGTAATAAAGATGGTGCCGGCAGTCAGTTCGGTTGATGAAGTAATTGTATATGCTACCGGTTTAACCAAGATATCCAAAGAACGTGCAACAGGTTCTTATAGTGTGATGACACGTGCAGATATTGAATCGAGCCCTAACGAGGAGATAGCTCGCTCATTGGAAGGTAATGTAACTGGATTACAAGAAAATTACAACCCTGCGACTGGAGAAACAGAGATTACAATCCGGGGTGTAGGAACCATTAATAGTGAAAAGGCTCCATTAATTGTTGTCGATGGTTTCCCGGTTGAAGGAGACTTCTCAACTATTAACCCCAATGACATTGATAACGTAACAGTTCTGAAAGATGCTGCTGCTGCATCTATCTGGGGTGCTCGTGCTGGTAACGGTGTAATTGTGATCACCACGCGTAAAGGTAAAAACTCTGGTAAATTTAATGTAGAATTAGGCTCCTACCTTAAAATGGGAGAAGAGCTCGATATGGACTACAATGTAGCACGTGCCTCAGTTGATAATCAGCTAAACTATGAAAAGTATCTTGTAGACAATGATTATGGTATCTATTGGGGTGTACCTGATAATTTAAATGATGCACGCGACGTATACTCAAAGGGTGTACAAGCTTATTTTGATCATAAACGCGGAGCCATCAGTACGGCTGATCTAAATGCGACCATTGCACGTCTTAAAGCAACCAGCTATGAAGATGATGTTAAAAAGTATTTGCTACGCAAGCCGGTAACGCATCAGCACAATGTTTCCATTAGCGGTAGTACAGACAAAGCCTCATATTATTTGTCTGTATTATATAATAATGTAAAAGGCCACTTTCAGGAATCAGGGGACCAAAAGGTATTGATTAATTTCAGAAACACTTACCAGTTAAAAGACTGGTTAGGCTTTCGCTTTGGTATTACATCTGAGATAACAAAAAATGATAATAGTGGAAGTGACCTTGGTACAATCAGGAACATATCACCGTACGAAAGGTTGATCAATGACGATGGTACTTATGCACAGGTAGATTATGGTCTAAACTACGCCTATATGAATCCAATAGCAAGAACAGCTGACGGATTACCATATGAAAATTGGGGATACAACCCGGTAGAAGAAATGTTAAACCGTGATTATATTTCTAAATCTAACAACTCACGAATTCAAACTGCATTGGACTTTAAAATTCTTGATGGTCTACACTTTTCACCAAGTTTTCAGTTTGAACGATTCTCAACACAGAGTGAAAGGTACGATGGAGAAGATACATATGTTGTACGTAATATGGCCAATGATAATGTCAAGTATGATGAGACAACTAATACTGTTACAGAAACATACATGCCTATGGGTGGAATGTTTAATCAACAGTTTAGTGAAACGCTTTCGTATGATTTAAGGAATCAAATAAATTTTGACAGAAAATTTGGCGAGGATCATGAGGTAAACGTAGTAGTGGCCACTGAACACATCTGGAAAATAAATGAGTCAACAGGCAACACCTTATATGGTTATGATCCTGAAAGTAATACACATGCGAATCCTGTTTACGGCTATGGATCAAGTGCTTTTAACTGGAATACAATGATTCCGAGTTATTATGGAGGTGGTCTGTCAACAGGTCACTCTCTCGGGTACGATAATACACGTTTGTTCTCGTTTTTTGCAAATGGTGCTTATACTTTCCGTCAGAAGTATACACTAACTGGAAGTTACCGAACCGATGCGTCTAATATGATTGTAGAAGATCCAAAGTTCAGGTATTCACCATTTTGGTCGATTGGAGGTAGTTGGAATGCCAAGAAGGAATCATTCTTAAGTGATGTAGAAATTTTGGACCAGCTAACTTTACGAACAACCTATGGTATTTCGGGTAACACCATTACAACAGCATCAACAGTGCCTGTTATTAGTTTATCGTCATCCCCAAGTAATCGTACAGGTGAGCGTTCAGGTTATGTTAGTGATTATGGAAATCCGACCTTACGCTGGGAACGAATTAATCAACTAAATGTGGCTGTTGACTTCTCTTTATTTAATCGCTTATTATCAGGCTCCTTTGAAGTATATGATAAACACAGCGAAGACTTATTGGCGTATGTTTCAATTGCTCCAACCTATGGTTCAACAGGACAGACATTTAATGTAGCTGAAGTGTCAAACAAAGGAGTGGAACTAAGCTTAAACGCCAACCTTAAATTTGGAGAACTAAGGTGGAACTCAGGATTAAACTATTCTTACAATACAAGTGAGGTACTTTCTTTACAAATTGCTCATATTTACCCAAGAAGTATTAGCTATAATCGATTTGTTGAAGGGCAACCTGTAGCCCCAGCTTATTCATGGGTATACGGTGGTATGAATGAGGATAATATACCAACAATTGAGGGGGAGAATGGCATAACCTATACCATGAACGAAAATATTGGTTCAAATGGTGAAAAGGGTGAAGATGTATTAAGGAATATGGGAACCTTTATCGCCCCTACTGTTATTGGCTTTAGTAATACATTCGATTATAAGAATTTCACGTTTAGAGCTTTAATTACAGGTAAATTTGGTCATGTTTTCCGTCGCCCAACATTTAGTTACGGAATGATATCTCGAACTAAATCATTTTACCATGAAGATTTAAATGGATTGATGGAAGGAAAGGCTGATGAAATGGGCATCCCTGCTTTACCCAATGGCTATGAGTTTTACAGTTATCGCTGGGGCTGGTATGCACCAAACCTAAATACATTAGTGGAAGATGCCAGTCATATAAGGTTACGTGAATTGTATCTGGGGTATAAGTTACCTGAACGTATTGCCAGTTCAATTGGTTTAGATAAGTTAACAGTATTTGCACATGCACGTGATTTGGGAACCATCTGGACTGCTAATGATAAAGGAATCGATCCTGAGTTTATCAAGGGAAGCCGTTTTAATCCAGGTGCTTCATATACCATCGGCTTTAATCTAGGATTTTAAAAGGACTTAAATATGAAAAAGATATTATTTTTATTATTGATCGGTGTGGCATTTGTTGCCTGCGATAGTTTCCTTGATGAGGAACCTAAAAAATCGAGTGCTAAAACACTTGAAACAACTGAGGAGTTAGATATATTATTTAATGGTATGTCATATTCATATTACTCAGATCCTGACTTCTTTTGTACTGATAATTTTGAGATACCATTGGAAGTGTATGATGAATTACCTAATACATTCTCATTCAATATAATTGAGCAATACCTTTTTAATACAAAGATTGAAAATGCAAATGATCAATGTTGGAATCAAAGGTATCGGACAATTTGGTTATGTAATTATGGTATACAGGTTATTGATGAAAATAGCATTAGTGGTTCTGATGAGCAGAAGCAGCAACTAAAAGCAGAAGCACATTTTATTAGAGCAACGGAGTATTTTGCTTTGGCCTTAAATTACTGCTTACACCCAAGCGAAGCTAATGCGGGTGAGCCAGGCTTACCATTACGCACGGGTACTGATTTTGAAGAGAGTCTGGCACGGAGCTCAGTTGCCGATACCTATAGTTTTATTGAAGCCGATTTGCAGGAAGCTTTAAAACTTGATGTTGACTTTGAACGCAATTGGCGTGCAAGCAAAGCTGCTGTAGAAGCATTTGCTGCCCGCTATTATCTTTATATTGGGCAATTTGATAAAGCAGCGCAGTATGCTGCAGGTGCTTTAGGCGTGCATTCTGATATGATTGATTACGATGCGGAGTTCTACACAGTAGAAGATGCTAGTGGGATAGCCTATCCAATGACCAATACGTATAATACTTTTCGCCCCGAGTGGTTAAACTTCTGGAAAGGACAGTACATGAATCGTTCCTTGTCTAATCCACATTGGAAATCTTTACCAAGTCAGGAGTTAATGGATCTTTACGATCCAATGGACAAACGCTACGAAATGTTTATGGTTGAAGATTATCTAAAGCGATTCGGATTTGTTGATAATCCACATGTTGGTTATATTCAGGGAGGTAACTTTGGCGAATGCATTGCTGGAGCATCAACATCTGAAATGTATCTAATTAGTGCTGAGACAAAGGCTCGTAATGGAGATATCGCTGGTGCAATGAATGATATTGAAGCGGTACGTATTAATCGTTTTGCAGCTGCTGATTATGTTCCAATGGCATTGCCGGCCAACAAAAAAGAAGCAATTCAGACAGTTATCGATGAGCGCCGTCGTGAAATGCCATTTACTATTCGCTGGTATGATATTCGACGCATTAATGTAGATCCTGAAGTGGATAATATCACCATCCGTCGTAAATTTTATCCACTTGATGGGAACCAAGTCAATATGGAGGCAGAACCTATTGACTACATAATAGAGCCTGACTCACGACTATATGCTCGTCCGTTAAATGAGGCTGTTATTAACCTAAGCAGTGGACAAACTAAGCAAAACGAATATTAATTGTATGTGATTTAATATGATAAAAGAGTCTTCCTTAGCTGATGCATTGTGCTTAAAATGTAAACTTTAAGGCTGAGGGAGCTCCTTTACTTTACCAACAAAAAATTAATAAAATGAAATATACAAGATATATAAACTTATTGGTGGCTCTCATTCTTCTTCTTTCGGGAATGGCTTCCTGTGATGAAGAATCCTTTTCAAAGGATGACTTTGAGTGGAAAACGGAAGCAATGACTATCGTGATGCCTGGAGAGTATAAAAACTTCTTTTATGCCAGTAATGCGGAAGCTTTTATCGTAACAGAACTAGATTTTTCTGTTTCGGTATTAGCGGCTTCAGATGATGATGCTAATACTATTGAAAAACTTGAGGTTTATGCTTATTTCCAGGAAACAACTGGAGATGAGCAAGTAATGCATGGTGGAGAAAATGGCAAACTATTCAAAACATTTGATGATGTTGAAGATTTCAATTTATTTCAGATGAGTATTACTATTGATGAAGTTTATGAACTATTTGCTAATGAATTAATAATTAAAGACAGACCTAATAAATTGATATCAACCGACCTTATTGAACTTAAATGGGTAATAACCGATATCAATGGTAATGTTACAGATACGCGTACAAACTGTTCAGGTTCTCAGTGTCAGTACCTATTTGGTGTGGATGAGGGCTTTGCCTGTCCTAACGACTTATCTGGTGTTTTAAATTATGAAGTCCTGGATAAGGGAGCTGGTGCAACAGGGTTTGTTGGCAAAACAGGTACAGTTCAAATAACACGTGTATCATTAAGTGGTGAATATACCATAGACGATTGCCAGTTTGGTACTTCGTGGAATGGAAATAAATATGCAGCTAAATTATTTGATCAGGACTGTTCTAACTTAATTATTTTGGATGAACCTGATGGAACTGAGTGGGAGATAACTAATATCAATGGTCCTACATGTGATATTACTTGGACGTATTATTATACAGCTGGTTACGACGAATGGGCGACAGTAAGGGTAACCCGTGCTGATGGAAAAGATTGGCCGGAAGACCTTCGAGGAGAAGGTCCATATTAATAATTGTTTTCGATGCCGGTTTACCCGGCATCGAATTTTTTTCTTCTGCAGCGCAGTGTACACTGCATATTTTACATTCGGTTCTCCATCTTCCTATACGACAGACATTATTATTGAGAACCATAATTTTAAAATAATATCATGACTAAATTAATAATTGCCTTCTTGGGGGTGTTTGCAATAATTACACCTACCATTACAGCCCAATCAAATACCTTTAAGATACATGGTAGCATTAAAGGACTAGACTCAGAGAAAATGTGGGCTATTATAAACGATGTCAACGAACCTAATGGTTATCGACGTGAAGAGATTGTTGTTGAAAATGAATCTTTTGAATTTACATCAGAAATAAATGAAATTACGCACATCACTATTTCTACAGGAGTTGACCGCGTTGTAAAAAAAACAAAGCGAGGTTATTTCCCCGCAAAGTCTTCTTTATTGGCTTGTTTCGTATATCCGGGAGCTGACATTAAAGTGAGTGGTGAGATTACTGATTTTATCAATGCTTACCCAGAAGGGGATGCCATGAATAATGGACTTGCTCAATTAAATAGAGCTATTTACCCAGTGATGAACGAAGCTGTTAATTACTCCGTTGAAGCAGATAGTTTAAATGGTGAAGCGAAAACACTTGTACAGAAAAAAGGGAATAAAATTTCCGGAAAATCAATTGATATGAAGGCGCAGTTTATTGCGGATAACCCAGATGAACTGGCATCAGTATGGATGTTATCAGATATGGCACTTCGCAACCAATTGCCGATGTCACGCATTGATGAATTATTTACTGCCTTTACTTCAAAATACAAGGAAACCATTTATTTCAAAGAAATTGCTGAACGATTAGTAGGTTTTAAAGCTACTAAAACCGGTGAAATAGCCACTAATATCATCAGTAAGCAAACACCTGATGGAAGTGAGTTTAATTTGGAACAGTTGCGGGGGAAATATGTGGTGATTGATTTTTGGGGTACTTGGTGTGGTCCATGCATGGATGGTATGCCGCATCTAAGAGAATACTATCTTAAATATAAAGATAAACTTGCAGTATTAGGTATTGCGCAGGATAGGGATATTGAAAAGTGGAAGGCCGCCATTGAAAAAGAAAAAATGGATTGGCATAATATTATCAATAATGATAAAAATAATAATGATTGGGTTCTAAAATACAATGTGAGTGGATTCCCAACAAAACTATTAATTGATCCGAATGGTAAAATAATTGGCCGATGGGTAGGTGAAGGTGAAGAAGGAGAAGGATTATATCATAAAATTGACGAACTGTTACAATAAAATAATTTAACGATGAGAGTTACATTAATAATATCCATTTTTGCATTGTTGCTATTTACACAATGCAAAAACAGCAAAACAACAATAAATTTTGAAGTAAAAAATGGAGCAGAAATACCATTATTTATGACAACATTTGTTGAAGAAAGATACCTGATTGATACGCTTCGGTTTGATGAAAAAGATCAAGTTATGATCGAATTAAATGAGAATCAATTGGAAAAGCTAAGTTTTAGGTATGACAAAACAACCATTCGACCTTACCTTAAAAAAGGTGATCAAGTTAGAATATCACTGGAAAATGGCACTGAAAAGCTTAGTGTAAGCTTTAGTGGTGATAAAGCCATAGTTAATAAATATAAATTTCAGCGCGAAAAAGAATTAAATTATGGCTTAGCACGTCAGTTATATGGCGATCAACATGCTAAAAAACCATTTTTAGAGCTTTCTCAGGAAATCGATGAACTACATAAGATCTGGACAACAAAATTAGATAAACTAAGTAAAGAAGATAAACTGTTTGTTGTAAGTGAGGAGAATTACCTTGATTATTATTTTAAATATATAAAAGCTGTATACCCCTGGTATATGAGTCGTCAAACAGGTAATGCTCTTGATTCTGATATAGAATATAATGCTTTTGTGTCAAGTTTAAGCGAACATGAGGCTGACGAATCTGTAGAGATGTATTATCAAATATTTGACCAGAAGATTAGTTGGAAACTGGCGCTGGAGAAAGCTAAAAGAAATTTGGGTGATTCCACATATTTAGTCCACATGGAATTGATTAATGATAATATCAAAAGCAGTACGCTTAAAAACAGGTTATTGTCAAATGCTATCAGTGCATATCTATCATGGGGGATAAATAATTTGTTGGAACCAACCTTTTCGTATTACATGCAATCGTGTACCGATATGGCTATGAAAGAGCGAGTAGAAGGCTTGTATACTAATGCGGTCAAACTTATGCCCGGTCAGCCGGCTCCTGATTTTGAAATGTACACAAAGGATGGTGAAAAGGTAATGTTGAGCGACTTTAAAGGTAAGTTTGTGTATTTTGATGTGTGGGCAACATGGTGTGGGCCATGTAAAGCTGAAATACCTTATCTAGCTAAACTAGTTGAAGAGTTTAAAAATGAAGAACGACTAGAAATAATTAGTATATCAGTTGACTCCAGTCATAAAGCATGGGTAGAGATGATTGAAGATGATCAACCAGAATGGAAACAGTTTATTGTTAAGGACGCGTTTAACTCAGCCTTGGCTAAGCAATACAACATTAGTGGTATTCCACAATTTGTATTAATCGATGCAGATGGTAATATTGTTGATGTGCAAGCGGCACGTCCTTCAAATCCTAATCTATTGGCAACCTTAAAGGCCTTAGTAGCTGAAAAATAATTAAACCGGGATTAGTTTAGTAAGCACCTCTCAGTAATTAGTAAAAAGCAAGAGAGGTGTTTTACTTCTAGTCAATTGGAGTATTCAGGATCGTTATTTTGGAACATTTAAAGAATTCATTTGTTTGATTAAGAGGGATTGAGAGCAATTGGCATTGAAATAATTATATTAATTCTTTAAATGTAAAAATCATGAATAGATGGGTGTTTTTATTATTGATTGGGGTTTTTATGATGTCTTGTAGTACTGATAACTCCGAGCCAGCTCCAGAGCCAGAAATGGAACAAGCAAAACTAACGACCTTTAATTACCTGCCAGTAAATTTCTCAATCGATTGGCATGCTAATGGTGAAGAATATCAGACAAATCAGGCTTATGCTTTTGGGAGTGGTTCAACAGTTATGTGGGAAAAGGGGAACAATAATATAAAATTAGAAGTTCTAAATGCTATTGACAAAACACTAGTTGTAGCAGATCTTGAATCATTTGATAATAATGAGGAATACATTGCTATAGCTTTTGGTTCATTGGCAGAACCCGATTTAGAAGTTCTTGAAAAAGATTTAACACCTGCTGCTTCTGGTAAAGTTCGCCTACGTTTTTTTCATGCCTTAGATGATGTTGGTGCTGTAGATATATACATGGGGGGTGAAACAGCTGATTTTAAATTAGTGAGTAATTTGGAGTATGAAGATGACAGTGATTATATGGATGTTGATTCAGATAAAGTATCCGGGCAAGTCGTTTATACTCCAACAGGTGTATTGCCTAATGAACAAACTGATATTCTGCGTTATTCAGATAGTCAAAGTAGTGAGCCGAATAAAATATATACCCATATTTTGGCACCTAAAATTGATGACTTTAGTAAAGCTGGGGTGTTTATTGTTAATCATTAGATGTTTGAATAAAATTGACTGGCTTACCAACATGGGAGTACTTTAAATAAGCTGTTGAAAGAACATAATATCTAAAGGAGTAGGTTTGTATTATTTACTCCTTTTTTATGTTTTGACCCTCTATAAAACCGTTTCTAATGAAAATTCAGCCCATATTAGTGAAGTGGCATGTTAGAATAATCTCACAAAACGTACCTCTGAAGAGATCATCTTCATTTGATTTCGTGTTGGTCTCTTCTGCTGATGAATAGCTATTGTCAGGCAAGAAGAAGCGTATTGTAGTACCATTGTTCTCTTCGCTCTCAGCTTCAATGTAACCACGATGTGCCTCTACGAGTTCCCGTGTATGTGAAAGACCAATACCATACCCTTTTTCATTCATCGTATTGTCCTGATAGAAACGTTCGAATACTTTATTTAATTTATTGGACGATATGCCCTTGCCTGTATCGCTTACCTCAATTTTCACAAACGACTCATTGGATGAACTATTTAGTATTTTGTATTCCTGCTGTTGCACTTTTTCAATAGTAACGTTTATCTCGCCATGTTTAGTGTATTTCAATGAGTTGGAAATAAGGTTAAAGAAAACCTTTGCTATCATGGAAGGGTCAAAATTGAGCAGTATTTCCGAAGAAGAACTGGTAACATTATATTTCAAACCTTTGTTTCTGATAGCATAGGTAAAATGTGCAATTTCTTCTTTTGTAAATGTGACAATATTCAGATTTTGCAGCCGAGCCACTAACTTTCCACTTTCTGCTTTTCTAACATCTAAAAGCTGTTCAATAAGATAATTTAATCGTTTGACATTGCGTTTTATTAACAATAAAGGTTCCTTTATTTCACTACTAAGATTTTTTTTTTGAAGTATGCTTTCAAGTGGTCCTTTTATCAATGTTAGAGGTGTTCGGAGGTCGTGCGAAATATTGATGAAGAATTCTGTCCTTAGTTGAATTAAGACATTTACTTTTTGATTATGTTCCTGCTCCAGTAAAAGCTTGTTTTTAGTGGTATAGAAAAATATAATGGTAGTAATAGTCGTTATAATTGCCCTAATTGTGGTCATGAACAGTCAAGAACATTTTCAAAATACATTGATGTTGAAACAGGGAATTACCTGCATGATAATGTGGGAAGGTGTAACAGGGAGGATAAATGTGGTTACCATTATACGCCAAAACAATATTTTGAAGATCAGGGATTGCCGGTCATCAAACAAACCCTTGTAGTGGATAGAAAACCCGAACTTCAGCCGTCATTCCTTCCTTTGGAATTTATAACACTGACTACCAAAATACCCATCTTTATACATTTCTAATTAAATATTTTGATAAGAATACTGTCAATAATGTTATGGAAATGTATAAAATTGGAAGTTCTAACAAATGGTATAAGTCAACCGTATTTTATCAATTTGATAAGTATAACCGGTGTCGTACAGGTAAAATAATGCAATATGATGCTAATACAGGAAAGCGTGTTAAATCACCCTATAACCGTATTGCATGGGTTCATAGCAATGCAAGTAACTTCCATGTGAAATAATGCTTATTTGGTGAGCATTTAGTTAAGCTATCAGAAGATAAACCTATTGGTATAGTTGAGAGTGAGAAAACTGCTTTGATAATGGCGATTATACAACCTGATTACATTTGGTTTGCTACCGGGGGATTGTCAAATTTATCAAAGGATAAAGTTACCGGCTTAGGTTTTAGGAAAATTGTATTATTTCCTGATAGTGGATGCGCTGAAAAGTGGAAAGAGAAGGTGAAGGAATTAATTAACATTATTGTTTCAGATGGCCTGGAAAGCTATCCCAAAGGATATGACCTGACAGATGTTGCTATTAGCAGCGTAAGTAAAGATAAATTTGGACTGTAATATTTTTTGGCTTTTCGTAAGTTGTGTCATTACGGTTTCTGCTTTTCTATACAGATATAATACTAAATTTGTAGCTCATTCAAATAAGAGTTCCATAATAGTGATTCAAATAGCAAATAAGCATAAAAATAAGGCTCATAACCACCATGTGATTATGAGCCTATTACTGTATATATTAAAGGGGTGGATACCTTACATATCCTGATATTCTTTCAAAGAGCTGTCAAATTTTCCCATATCAAACACAAGACCTTGCTGAGCAGATTGATTCATTTCAGACTGTTGAAAGATCGAGCGTTTTGGCATATTCTTGCTCCGCTTAATACTCCTCTGCCCTAAATTAAAGAAACTGGTTATCTCTTCCAATTCATTAGCCTGGGATGATAATTCCTCGGAACTACTGGCCATTTCCTCTGAGTTAGAAGCGTTTTGCTGCGTTACATGACTCAATTGCTGAACTGCACTATTCACCTGGTTAACACCCGTTTCCTGCTCCTGGCTACCCGTTGCAATTTCGTCAACCAATTGTGATGTTTCAACAATATTAGGCACCAATGCTTTTAACATAGCTGTACTTTTTTCGCTTAACTGTGCACCACGTTCAGCCAATTCAACGATTGAACTGGCGGCAGCCTGGCTGCGCTCAGCCAATTTACGTACTTCGGCAGCTACCACTGCAAACCCTCGTCCCTGATCACCTGCCCGAGCAGCCTCTACCGCCGCATTAATTGCCAACAAATCTGTTTTTTCGGCTATTTGAACAACCACATTTATCTTATCGTTAATGTCGTTCACAGCTTGCATACTTTCTTCTGACGCCGCGGCTACCTCTTCCACATCGCTAGATGCTTTAGCTGACAAATCTCTTGTTTTTAAGGCATTGCTTGTGTTTTGCTGAATATTAGCCGCCATTTCTTCCATCGACGAACTCACCTCTTCGGCCGATGCCGCCTGCTCGCTGACACCCGATGATATTTGCTGTGCCCCACCACTCAGCTGCTGACTGGCACTGTTAATATTATCGGCACCTGTTGATATGCTGACCATTACACCTTTTAGACGCTCCACCATCTCTAGCATAATTTTAATTACACCCTGCCTGTTACCTGCATTGCTGGTATCAATGGTTAAATCACCGTTACCCATGCGATTGGCTATTTCTTCCAGCTCTTTTGGCTCACCCCCTAGGGTACTTGTAATAAAACGGGTAATAGCCAGGCTAATAATAATGGCTAATACGATTGCTCCGACTAAAAATGCTATAGACAATACAAATAGGTTATTCTGACTGGCATCGTACACTTCATCGGCTTCCTCATTTTCATCAATCAACTCTTGTCGTAACTGCAACAGAGGTTCTCCCATTTGAGTTATCAAACGATCAATTTCCTCATCTATTTGTTTAAGTTGTGCTTCCATCTGCTGGAGCTTTGCTTCATCACTATTCAATAATTTAGCATCCAACAACGGAAACAATTGTTTATCAACAATCTCTTCAAATTGATTTTTTGCTTGCTTCGATTGCTCATATTGACGCCTTTCAATATCGGTGTCTAAGATTCCTTTAATAACGTTATAATCATCATCTGCTTCGGAAACTATTTTGTGCCATTCATTTTTTGATGCATTTAAATCAAGGTTAATTATCGCATCACCAATTACCTGATAGTATTGGAATGGTAATGCCGAAGCTTCTGTTATGGTTATGGCATCATCGGCTCGACCTGCTCCTTGGTGCTGTAATTCTCCAAGCGTATTTAAACGGTTAATTTGAATAACATTTGAAATAATAAATACAGCTAACACAAGCCCAAAGCTTAATAATAGCTGCTGTACTAATTTTAAATTTTTAAAATTCATATTCATCTTGTTTGGGTGTTAAAATATAATAGAGGTTCTGATTAGCCCCAGTAGGGTGTTATTATTGCCACTAACTGCACCAGGGTTAATAATGTATTGAAGTTCGGGCTGCAAGGCTACTTTCTCTGAGATTTGAGCCTTGTAAAAGCACTCGATTATTTGCTCATTCTCCAAATTGAATATACCTGTTTCTCCCAGCAGGTTTTTATTAATCGTCATAGAGGCTAATGCCAGGCCCAGCATATCATCCTGCCGCTTTGCAAACGGCGCATGTATATTGAGTCCTGCTGCCAAAAAAAACGGAACAGCGTTGCGGTCTTCGGGTGCATAACCAATATGAAAAAAGGATGCCAACTGACGCCCTGCATGGCTGCTATACAAGAACTGCTCGGCAATGGCATAGGCACCATAATTACCTTTTATGGAAGCCTCCCCTCCCGATAAATCGTCAAATACGCCACTGTGGTAATAGCCGCCTGCCCGGTAACTGCCCTCTAAACCATTCAACAGGCTCATATTGCGGCTCACTTCTGCAATGGTAAGGTAGCCTCCCGCTTTACTAAGGTCAAACTGCGTATTATAGGGCTCCACATCCAAATCGAGCGGATCGCCTTGATAAACACCGGCTCTCAAGCTAGTGTTATCATCCACATCATAGGCCATAACAACAGCCATACATGTTTTGGGAAAAGAGGAAACACCCACATTCATAGAAACAGTTGGCATAAAACCAAAAGAACTGTTGATGTAATCAATAGCATATTCACTCACTAAAAACTCAGAGTTCATATCGTGCACCCCAAAAGTCAATGAAAATTTATTAAAGCTTTGTTTGTACCAAAGTTCCAGTAGGTAAGTATAATTGCCATTATCGATGTTAGAAAATACCTGTAAATCGCCCACCATATCGGCCGACGATGTAGCGCCATGAGTGGTTCCTACCTGCATGGCCATTTCGCCACCCTGCCACCAGCCCGCATCGGCGGTATTGAACCCGGCAATTAAATCAATCATACCCATGTAGGCATTACCGGTTGCCAAAGCAGCATTGGGGCTGTTAAGGGCATCGAATACATAAGAAGCTTCAAGTGTTAGGGGATTTTCCTGCTGGCTGCGCACTTTATGTACAAGAAAGAATAAAAAGACAGCTGCAAGCAGGTGTTTTGTTAGGCATCTGGCTAATTGCTTCATAATTTATGGTTTACGCTAATTAAGTAATCGCTACACTAAAAATCACGATACAAACATAAAGCACTGATTCCTAAAGAAACAGACCCTAAATGACTGTTATAGCCATCTTAATAACCGCAATAAGCAAACAAATTACCATCCATCTCCCCCCCCCCCCTAAAGTGTGGTTTACAAATAGGTATTTAGTACCGAATAATCAGTGATACCCCCATTAGATGCACTTGGATATTACTATTTTGTAACACCTCAGGTTCTTAATCCAAACTATGTATTCCTTTGATTAGGATGAGTAAAACTGCTTCTTCTGTGCTGCCAGATCAATAGAAAATTGCAGCATTTCATAGATATCTGCTGAACGTTTAATCCAGGTATCAATTGTTGATCTTTAAGTATCAAACTTTTGTCAATAAGCAATTTTAAATTAAAATCATGGAAGAAAAGTAAATTGATTAACTATTAAGCGAAGTATATACTTAATCCTATTTTTCTTTTAATAGTAAAAGAACTGCAGCCCAACTTCTTACATAATTAAAAATTACCAAAGACTCGTTATGTTGTTGTTAAAAACAATTGAGGGTTTTCTTAAGATGACGGATTATTCTATCTTAACACATCAATTTAAGTTACCTATATGTCTTATATTCTTACTCCCCCAAATACTTGTAATGACTGTTATGCGGATATTACCGGTTTTGAGTCGTTAAACAAATCAGAAATACAGATATTTAAAGAAGGACATTGTCAGGTAAATTATACGAATGGAGAAACAATTGTTAAAGAAGGTACACAATGTAACAATGTTATTTGTATTAAAGAAGGCTATGCTAAGTTGCATATACAAGGACTTGACAATAAAAATATAATAATAAAAATCCTCAAGAAAGGGGATTTTATCATCAATCCAGGAGTTTTTACCAGCACCAATAATATTTCTCAGTTTACTGTTAGTGCTCTAAGCAACATTAGTGCTTGCTTAATGGATTTAGATGCCTTTCACGAGGTATTTTATAACAACAAAGCATTTGCAACTTACGTCTTAAATCTGAATAATAATTTAATTACAAATTTATTCAACCAGGTGATAGACTTGTCTCATAAAAAAATGAGCGGGCGAGTTGCTAATGCATTACTGTATCTTTCCAATTCAATATATGAATCTCATTTTTTCAAAATTCATTTAAGCAGGCAAGAACTTGCCGATTTATCAAGTGTTTCAAAGGAGAGTTTACTTCGTATTTTAAAGGATTTTAAACAAGATGGTATCATTAAAATCAATGGTAATCATATTGAAATAGTATCGTCAGATAAATTGCGTAACATTAGTAATTATGGGTAATGAAATGCCTTAATAGCTATTTATTTTTGGCATGGCTAAGTATTACTTAGGATATAAACATTTGTTGATAATGTATGATTCTTTAGTTTTTAGATCTTCCTTGACCACAGGCTTTTAGGGTGTTTAGTTAATTGGAGAAGAAAGGATTTGTATAATTACGAATATAATTTGTAGGTATAAGTGTTAGGGAGATAATAGTCTTACCAAACCTTTATATAAATCGAAAATAGTCTCACAAAACCCATCGTACCTATTTACTAGATCGAGTCGCAATAATCACAATTACAACATCTGTCTTTTTAGCTGCTGCTGACTGCCCATTTTCAACATCAGCAAACCATAATGTTGGGTCGTATGTGATTTGTGCAAGAGCACTTACATCCGTTGCAAAAGTAATAATCCCCTTTCAGTCTCAAAGGTTTCTCCTGAGTTGAATTCAAAACGTAAATCATGACTAACGCCTTGCAAATCAACATTCTTACCTATTGCTGATGCTTAGTTATGCTTCTGATTATTTTTTGGTATACCTTTTGTTTTGTCTATGGCCGTAATTAAAAATAAAAGGTATGAATAAGTTGAAATTTAGGTTGTTAAATATTGGAACTTTATTACTTGTATCACTTTTGCTCTTTACTTCTTGTGATGATGATGATGATAAATTCGCTAATGTCATAATAACAGCTGTGGGTTCTGATTTAGACGGTGATGTTGTTGGTAATGGGGGAGGTACACAAAAGAGCTATACATTATTCAATCCCTTTAAAACAGTAGATTGGAATATGGATATGACTGCATCAGAAGGCGGCAGTTTTAACCTTTTAATTGAAGATTCTGAAGGAAAAGTAGTAATGAACCAAACGCTGGAAGCAGGGCGGGGTGATGACTCTAAATCAGGGTTATCCAGATTAGGGTCAAGAGGTGAATGGACCGTTACAATTACTTTGACAAACTTTAATGGAGATGGTTCGTTTAGTATCAGCCCTGAGGTTTTATTGTAAGTTACATTGATCATAGATTGGTCTCACCACGTTAATCATCGCTGGGTGTCAGGTCAATTGCTTGCAATATTGTTATTATAAAATAGTCTGAAAACTAAAGTCTTTGATGAAGTCTCCCAAAACGCAAAGTTCGTAACTTCGTCAAACGATTAAAAAAGTCTGTTACTTCACAGTTTGTTAATGTGTCTCATTGCAGAATTGGAAGCTATAGGTAAAAGCTATATTTGTAATGGTATCAACCAGAGTTTGCATCGATTTGAAGAATCTATTGAAATCAGCTTATTATTCCTCTTCCTCTTCTTCGTTATCACCCATATCAAGAAGAGATTCCAATTCTGAAAATTCTGCCATTAATTTAGGGCTATTTGAAATCTTCTTAATAAAAACAGGATCGGCCATCAGCTTCATCATATCCTGATACAAGGGCTTGCTCATTGTCTTTTGCATAAAATCATTTTCCTGCTTTTCTGTTAGCTCAGGCAATGCATTGAGTTTCGGAAAAAGTTTTTCGGATGTTTTAATCAGTTCAGCTTTTATTTCGGAAACTTTCTTAATCGCGATAGCTTCCGGTTCGGAATTCATAATCTGAAAAGCTTTATAGATTTGTGCGTTAAACTGGTCGTATTCTTTTTCCAGTGCTGCAGGAAGTTGCGCGAAAGCATTCAGGCAAAACATGGACAACAACACGGTGAATAAACTTGTGGCCCGTCTAATAGTGTACATTCTAATTTTCTTCCTCATAACAGTATAGTTAAATTTATTTTTGATGTTATTACTGCATTAATTCAAAGGTGCCCAATCAATTGCTCGAATTTCAGTGTGTTTATACAAACACTTTTATTATTTATTTGCCTTTTACATTTATATTCCAATAGCAATTGTGCGCTGGAAAAGTTTCGAACTGAATTTCTTGTTGTTCAGTGCCTTCATTTTGTTCCTTATTGATTCTAATCCATTTATCACCCAATCGGCAATAGCGAGTCTTCAATAAACTCAATTTATCATTGTGCATAATTTCGGTTGCAGATTCATACCTTATGGCACAATCCTTAACGCCTAATTCCCGGAAATCAGAATCGGGTTCACCTGTTCCTATGTTATTATAATGATGTTTTAAGCCTAAACCGTGGCCCACTTCATGAATAACTGTAGTTGTCAGCAGCTCAGAAAAGAGTCTTTGTTTTCTGGCCTGATCAGATATCTCACTTAAGGCATTTAAGATTCCTTGCTGGGTTATTTTTACCATATAGATACATTTCAGTGGGGCGTTACCTGGATAATCATGCCCGCAGCTTTTTTTCATGGGACTTTCGCCTGCACTAGTCGGATTGTTACCACCTACGGGCCAATAACGAACCCACATGGCATATTGTTTCTGATTTGAGTAAGTGTTAGTGGTTCTGTAATTCACCCATCTATTCAAGTCATCTTCTACATTACCAGTATACTTCATTAAAGTATGGTCAATGTAATGCCAGTTTAAATCCGCTGGATTATAGGGTGCATAATGCTCTTTGAATAATCCATCCTGATCATAAACAAAGACATCTTTATACATTGGATCGGTACGTACATGCTTTCCATTAACCTGCTCATTCTTTCCTTCTCTAAACAAATGACCTTGTTCATAAAAGCCACGATATTCTTCATAATTGCTATACCCATCTCCATTATTTCTTTGTTGATCGGGGAATGGATCATAATCCCATGTAGCCGATAAGTTTCTGTCAAATATTCCCATATCTTTTTCCCATTTATCAGCTATATGATTCCCATTTTCATCATAAGGTAAGAGCAAGGTTTTACCCGGCTGATTCTTCAACCTGGCATCATACCACTCGCCTGATGCTTTAATTCTTGCTTTTAGCATGGCATGGGCTCCAAAATCAAGAGAACTAATGACGATTATTTCTTCTTTTTTGTTATAGAGGTCTTTTTTACTAACAGCAATTATTTGCTTATCGTGTCTTTCAATATTTAATGGAGCATATTGATTCTCTTCTACTATATCCATGTCTGGATTAGTATTACCATCCATGCTGTTTAAGCAGGTGCCAGGTTCGGCAGATATATCAAACAGGGTAAATTCAATCTCGGAAGGATTTATATTGTCCCATGATAATTTTACTTCTACCATGTTGTCATCTTCAGGGAGCCAATCTTTATCCATAATCTCAACATATATTTCTGGTATTTTTATGCCGGAAGGGAAGAGCTTCCAACTCTTTGTAATGTTTTGACCGGTAAAAGAGCCTTTCAGTGTTGTGCCATGCTTAGGTAGTGAGTATTCTTTGGGCTCATTAAAATCGGGAAAAAGATTAGAAGCAAACATATTAATTGTCATGACACTTTCTGCTTCTTCCAATGGTCCACTGTAATTTGCCCATTCTTCAGTCTTTTCACCAAGTGGCATAAATATTTCACGAAGACCAACAGGTAATTGCGACAGAGCAGAATAATCTGTTGGAAGACCTTCTACAGTGCGTGTCAGCGTTGATTTGCTATTACTGGGATGGCCATTAAAGCCTACCCCATAGGAGTTAGAACTTAAGTCAATCGACAAATAGCCTCCCCAAAACTCTCCGTATTCATTAAGTGCCGGATTACCAATATGTCCACTGCCTTTTGTTTCTGTTTTCTCTGTAATTACGATTCTTCCGTTGGAGTCGTTACTAATCATTTTAACAGTCTTTACCTCACGCAAAAATCCGGAACCATAACCATACCATTCCCCAAAAGAATGTCCATCAGTCTCTACTGCTTCATTCAAAACATATTTACCACTTATAATCGTTTTGACTTCTATAGTATATGTAATACTCGGAGTTGATTCCAATTTCTTACTGAATTGGTATGTTTCTTCATATTCAGCATTCCAACTCTTAACACTTAACCAATTGGGTTGCTTTTTTTGATTCAGATAGTCATCAGCATCTTCTTTGTAATAGGTTTTAGTAGGTGCCATTAAACAAAGCATCAACGCAATGAATGTTACTCGTTTAATAATAAGCAGGAAGTACATATTTAAATCTTTTGTAACCATACTACAAAGCATAAAAGAAAGTTCATCATGCAGGAAGGTTCTATCAGGTTGTTATTTCCTACTAATCCCAATTAAACTATAGACTTTTTCATACTACAAAAACTACAGACAATGAAGTGTAAACCAATCGTTAGCATTTAAGGAGTTAAAGAATAGCGGTTAACACATAACCCATAGAATCAGTTTAACAATTACTTATCCTGCGTTATATGGTATTATATTTTTATAAACTCAACTCTTCTGTTGTTGGCTTTGCCTTCCGGAGTGCTATTGGTGTCAATGGGTTTACTTTCGCCAAATCCTGATGTGCTTAAGCGCTCAGCTGCAATGCCTTTTCCTACAAGGGTATTTTTAACTGCAGCGGCCCTTTCTTCCGAAAGTTTTTGATTCGAAGCATCATTACCGTCACTATCGGTATGTCCTTCTACACTGAAGCTAAGGTCAGCATGCTCATTCATCAACTTGTAAATCTGATTAATTACGCCCATGGATTCAGGTCGTAAAGTTGCTTTGCCCACATCGAAGCGAATACCATTAGTAATGAATTTCCCGTCGCTAATCACCCTTTCGTACAGGTTCATATGGCCTTTGGCAATACGAATGTTTTTGAGAAGAGCCGGACTTCTTTCATGACATTGAGAAGCCATTATTGAAAAACCTGATGGGTTCCCTCCCAAATTAGGAATGTTGGTGATACGTTCTTCACCAAAGTAAATTTTAAGGGAGCGTATATTAAAAGAGATGGCTATATGCTGCCAATAAGGGTAGTTTTTATTTTCATCAAATGTTGTTTTCCCTTTATTAAAAACAAAAATATCTTTCGGGCTTATGATGATACGTGGCAAGTCAGGATTCTTTTGTTGATTAACGACATCGTATAGTTTAATTTCGAACTTTGTGCAGAATTCAGAGAAATAAGCATCGAACTCAATGGTGAATTTTTCAGGCAAGTAATCTCCTTTTTCCTTCATAAGAGGAACAATCTCTGAGTTTTTAGTAGAAGGGAAATTAATGACGTTTTCACCTTTTAATTCTGCTATTTCAACATTTCCCGTTTTCAAATCCCATTTAGAAGGAAACTCTCCATTCTGTTCGTTGGCCAACTGATCTTCGAAAATTACAGTGTCACCTGGTACAAAATCATATTTGGTCCATAGTATAGAAGTAACTTCTTCATTTACAACATCAGAAGATTTTGTTTCTTTTGTCTCGTCATCTTTCGTTTTAGCCTGGTCTTCAGATTGTTCAAGCGCTTCTTCAATTTTTGCCTCAGCTTCTTTGCTGGTTTTTTCAGTCAGTTTTTTTCCAAACTTCTTGAGCGACTGTGACTCTGCCGGGATAGCAATTATAAGGGAGATACTCAAAATAAGAATAATACGTTCCATATTAATTTATTTTACAAGTTGATATTGGCGATTGAGGCGGGAAAAAGCCAATATACAACAGAAGTCCTCCTTTGTAAATAGAATGGAATTCCATATTCAAAGGCGATATTCGGAGCTGACATTTTTTTTATTATAGGGAAGTCTATCAGCTAATCATGTCTTTTTTTTATTGTAATAGCGCAATTTTCACATACTAAAATGAATCATAGTAATATGTGTCTTACCAAAACCCACTAATAGATTAAACATAAATAGTTATAAAATATTTTTCCTATTACTGATATTGATACTGCATTTGAAATCATGTGATATTGCAGGTCGTATGGTCATTGTGAATCGTACGGGTGAAACAGCATATTATTCCTATTATACTATGGACAACAATGGCTTTAAGGATACTGTTTTGATTGAGATATTAGGTGGGAAAGGATGTTTTACGGTTAATAATTTGTTAACGATATCGCTCAATAAAACTTTTTTAATTCTGTTTGTGTTTCTTTGTTATAAGCTATTCTAACACTATGCTCAAGAAAATAAGTCATATATTAATGGTAACAGTGTTGTTAATTTCAACAACTGGTATGACTGTATCTAAACATTACTGTGGTGGCAGCTTGGTTAATTTGAATCTTTTTAGTGAAGCAATAGGATGTTGCGAAGGAGCATGTTCTTCTGAATGCTGTCACAATGAATCAGAACATTATGAACTGGATGCAGATTTTGTATCTGCAGTAAACAATATTGAGTACCAGGTAGCAACAATAGAACTGTTGTTCCCAATTGTACAAAGCTTTTTACTCTGCACTTTTGAGGAGTCGCATATTGAATTAGCAGACTATAATCCTCCACCTCCCAAAGAAGTGCTTACCTTTCTTTCTGACATACAAGTGTATCGTTTGTGATTTCTACGATATGATTATTAGTTGACTCAATGCGACTTAATTGCGTTAGTTGTGTCAAATCAATAACTTATTTCGAATTTTAATCATAAATGAATTGATATGCTTAATTCAATTATTCGCTTTTTTCTTGAAAATAAGCTGATTACTTTTTTAGTATTGCTTGTTTTCATTAGCTGGGGAATCATTAATTCTCCTTTTGGCTGGGATACAGGTATTTTGCCAAGTGACCCGGTGCCCGTTGATGCCATACCAGATATCGGCGAGAATCAACAAATCGTATATACTGAATGGCCTGGCCGTTCACCTCAGGATATTGAAGACCAAATATCTTATCCTTTAACCACCTCCTTATTGGGTATACCTGGTGTGAAAACGATTCGTAGTAACTCCATTTTTGGTTTGTCCAGTATTTACATCATTTTTGATGAGGATGTGGAGTTTTACTGGAGTAGAACACGTATCCTGGAAAAATTAAATTCTTTGCCGGGCGGTACGCTACCCTCAGATGTATCTCCTTCGCTTGGACCTGATGCTACAGCCCTCGGACAAATCTATTGGTATACACTCGAAGGACGTGATGCAGAAGGGAATCCTTCTGGAGGCTGGGACCCGCATGAACTACGAACCATACAGGATTTCTATGTTCGTTATTCCTTAACATCGGCTAAAGGTGTGGCAGAAGTGGCTTCTATTGGTGGTTTTGTAAAAGAGTACCAGGTTGATATAGACCCCTACGCAATGAAAGCGCATAACGTGACGATTGCACAAATTATGTCTGCTGTAAAAAGCAGTAACCTCGATATTGGCGCACGGACGATTGAATTTAACCGTGCCGAGTATTTGGTGCGCGCATTGGGTTATATCAAAAATCTTGAAGACTTGGAAAAGAGCGTTGTTACAGTACGTGACAATGTACCTATCCGACTAAAGGATGTTGCCAAGATTAACTTTGGCCCTGCTACACGACGAGGTGGATTGGATAAAGGAGGTGCCGAAGCTGTAGGAGGTGTTGTTGTTGCTCGTTATGGTGCCAACCCACTTCAGACCATCGAAAATATGAAGGCCAAGATTGCAGAGATTGAGCCTGGCTTGCCTTCCAAAACATTGGCGGATGGTACTGTTTCAAAAGTAACGATAGTACCGTTTTACGACCGTACCGGATTAATAAAGGAAACGCTGGGAACATTGGAAGAAGCCATCTCCCTTGAATTGCTGATTAGTATTCTGGTGGTAATTGTACTGGTTTTTAATCTACGTGCTTCATTTCTTATCTCAAGCCTCCTACCTATTGGTGTACTTATCACCTTTATTACCATGCGACAGTTTGGAGTTGATGCTAATATTGTGGCGCTATCCGGTATTGCCATTGCCATTGGAGTGATGGTGGATGTGGGAGTCGTTTTTGTTGAAAACATTATCCGGCACATTGAAATGCCAGAAAACAAGGGGGCAAAAGGAAAAGAGTTGCTAAATGTTGTGTATACTGCCACTACCGAAGTAGCTGGTGCTGTTATCACAGCTTTATCAACCACCATTATTAGTTTCCTGCCTGTGTTTGCCATGGAAGCTGCCGAAGGAAAGTTGTTTAAGCCATTGGCTTTTACAAAAACCTTCACGATGGTTTCCGCTTTACTCATCGGGCTTATTATAATCCCAACCTTATCGCACTTAATTTTTTCCATTAAGATAGATAAAAAGCGCTATCAGCGTTTGGGTAATTTCATTCTGATTGCTGCAGGAGTTGTTTTGTCTATTGTTTCAGATAATTATATTGCCCTGGCTATTACGGCTTATGGTATCAATGGCTTATTGTCTTACCGCTGGAAGGAGCATCAGAAGAAATGGATAAACCTAATTAATATTGCTATTACCATTGTGGTGGTGGTTTTCTTCCTGACAAAGGCCTGGATGCCTCTTGGGGCTCAAAACAGTCTGTTTGCTAATTTCTTGTTTGTGATAGCCATCGTAACTACTGTTTTGGGCAGTTTATCAATGGTGGTGGTATTTTACAAAGGCATATTGAACTGGTGTTTGGATAATAAATGGGCATTTCTGATTGTACCCATTTTTATAGTATTCTTCGGAATGACCAGCTGGCAAGGTTTTAATAAGTTGTTTGGTTTTATGCCTCAGTTTATTAAAGATACTGATTCATATGCTTATCTGGATGAAAAACTACCGGGCATCGGAAAAGAGTTTATGCCATCGCTGGATGAAGGTTCATTTTTGTTAATGCCAACAACAATGCCTCACTCGGGCATCGAAGAAAACCTGGAAGTCATTCGTATACTTGATAAACAGGTTAACTCCATCCCTGAAGTTGAAACAGTGGTTGGTAAATGGGGACGTGTAAATTCGGCCCTGGACCCGGCGCCTACTTCTATGTATGAGAATGTTATCAACTATAAACCAGAATACATACTGAATGAAAAAGGGCATCGCATGCGCTTTAAAACCAATAAAGAAGGTGCCTTCTTGTTGAAAGATGGTTCTACCTACCATCCGAAGGAAGAAACATTCCGTTTGATTGACAAAGAGAATTTGACGGAGGATAAGAACGGGGAGTATTTCAGACAGTGGCGCGATGAAATTAAATTACCTGATGATATCTGGCAGGCTATTCTTGATAAAAGTAGCATACCTGGTCTGACATCCGCTCCGAAGTTACAACCTATTTCCACACGTTTAGTGATGTTGCAAACAGGTATGCGTGCACCAATGGGTATTAAGGTGTATGGCCCTGACCTGGAAAGCATTGAAAAAGTTGGCTTTGAGCTGGAAAAGCAATTAAAGCAAGTTGAAGGTGTACAAGGTATGTCAGTTTTTGCTGACCGGGTGGTAGGTAAGCCCTATCTGGAGATGGAAATAGAAAGAGATGCCATTGCCCGATATGGCTTAACCGTCCAGAACCTGCAAGCCGTTATTGGAAGTGCCATAGGTGGTATGCCATTGACTACTACAGTTGAGGGGCGTGAACGTTTCCCGGTACGATTGCGTTATGCCCGTGAGTTCAGGGACAATCCTGAGGACTTGCAACGTATTTTAATCCCTACGCCTTCAGGAGCTCAAATACCTCTTGGTGAATTGGTGACTCTACATTATGTCAGAGGCCCTCAGATGATTAAAAGTGAGGATACCTTCTTGGTGGGCTATGTGATTTTCGACAAAAAGGAAGGTTATGCCGAGGTGGATGTGGTTGAAAATGCGCAAGAATACTTAAAGGAAAAAAAGAATAACGGTGAATTTGCTCTTCCTGCCGGGGTGAGTTATAAATTTACCGGGAACTATGAAAATCAGATACGCGCTACTAAGCGCCTGATGATTGTTATTCCAATTTCTTTAATTATCATCTTCCTGATACTGTACTTCCAGTTCAGGTCTGTTATTTCAACAAGTTTGATTTTCTCAGGCATTATTGTGGCATTATCCGGTGGATTCATCATGCTTTGGTTGTACGGTCAGCCTTGGTTTATGGATGGTTCATTAGCCGGCATGAGTTTACGCAATCTATTTCAGGTAAGCACCATCAACCTGAGTGTTGCGGTTTGGGTTGGGTTTATTGCATTGTTTGGTGTCGCTACTGATGATGGTGTATTAATCAGTACTTACATCAAACAACTACAGGACAAACGACAACCAAAAACCGTTAAAGAAGTGAGAGCTTTGGTATTGGAAGCTGGCTCAAAAAGAGTACGTCCTGCCATCATGACGACTGCGACAACAATTATCGCACTTTTACCCGTATTAACATCCACAGGTAAAGGGTCTGATATAATGGTTCCAATGGCCATTCCTTTATTTGGTGGAATGACCATTGAGGTCTTAACCATGTTTGTGGTTCCAGTGCTATATAGCATGTGGCAGGAAGCGAAAGTAAAGAAGAATAACCCTGAAAAAGCATAAGACATGAAACGCATTAAGATTTATATATTATTTGTGCTATTAGGTTTGTCAGGTGTAATTCAGGCACAGGATGAACTCAATCACTATTTGGTAGAGGCCGCAGAGAATAATCCGGCTTTAAAAGCCTCATTTAACAAATACCTGGCTGCTCTTGAAAAAGCGCCTCAAGTCGGCACATTACCCGATCCGCAATTGGCCTTCGCCTATTTTATACAACCTGTTGAGACCAGAAACGGTCCTCAGGAGTTCAGGCTGTCAGCCACACAAATGTTTCCCTGGTTTGGCACATTAAAGTCAAAGAAAAATGCCAGTATAGAAGAAGCCAAAGCCTTATATGAAGTATTTGAAGAAAACAAGTCGAAACTGTTTAATGAGGTAAAAGCCAATTGGTATAATCTGTATTTTAACAACAAGGCTACTGTTATCACTTTGGAAAACATAGAGATACTAAATACTTTTAAAAAGCTCGCCATTGTTAAGGTTGAAGCAGGGCTCGTGTCGGCGGTTGACCAGTACCGGATAGAAATGGAGATTTATGATTTGGAAAATCAACTGGCTCTCTTAAAGGACAAGCAAGAGGTGTTGGAAGTTTCATTCAATAACCTTTTGAACTCAGACGAAAAGAGGCTTATTATTTTTCCTGATGAATTGTGGTCCACAGATATTCTTTATACAAAAGAGGCAGTATTAGATTCTATTCAAATAAAGAATCACCAACTTCTGAGCATCGATATGCAAAAGAGTGCGCTTGCTTTTAGGAAACAAGCAGCTAAAAAACAAGGTGCTCCAACATTCAGCCTTGGTATTGACTACATCTCGATTGGAAAAGGAGATAATAATTTATCGGGTAAGGATGCCATCGCATTCCCAAAGGTAGGACTAACAATTCCCCTGTATCGAAATAAATACAAGAGCATGGTTCAGGAAGTTATTTACTTGGAAACTGCCAAGGATTATGAGCGTGCGGATAAAGTAAATGTGCTGGAAACTGTATTTGAGAATTCATGGAAAGATTATCGTGATGCCCATCGTCGAATTGAGTTATTTGATAAGCAGCTGAGCATCGCCCGAAAATCCTTAAGATTATTGGAAACTGAATATGCTTATGCCAATAAAAATTTTGAGGAAATTCTGCGGATGGAAAGGCGCTTGCTAAAATACAATTTGGAATTGGAAATGGCCCGAACAGATAAGCAGGCAGCCATAGCTTTTATCTATTACCTAATGGGTAAATAGGGAAAGTATTTATCAAGTAATAACGTTTTAATGACAGAGAAATGAAACGAGCCACGAGAATAGTTACTCATACAGGTAAACAACTATTGGCGAGTTCCATCGAATACATTTGAATATTTAAAATATAATGAGATGAAAACAATATTTCAAAATATAAAAAGCAATTACAAATTAGTCCTTGGCGTATTAATAGTCGGACTTGCAATTGGATGGATAATTTCACCATCCGGCAATACAAATGGAGCCGGAGATGAACATGCAGGTCACAACCACGAAGAAGAAGCCACTACCTGGACTTGTTCCATGCATCCACAAATTAAACAGGACAAGTTTGGCTTATGCCCCATTTGTGCCATGGATTTAATCCCCTTATCATCGATGGGCGGAGGCGAAAATGCCGACCCCAATGAAATCGTCATGAGCGAATCGGCCGCCAAACTTGCAGAGATTCAAACATCTGTTGTTGCTCTTGGAGAGCCTAATAAGTCCATCTATATGCAAGGGAAACTGCATGTAGATGAAAGACGTATAGCTGAACTAACTGCTCGCTTTGGAGGTCGCATTGAAGAGCTCTTTGTTAATTTCACAGGACAAGAAGTTCGTAAAGGGCAAAAATTAGCCACTATTTACTCGCCTAATTTAGTGAGTGCCCAACGTGAGTTAATTGAAGCTTCAGAATTTAAAGCAGACAACCCTTCCTTATATAAGGCATCAAGAGCTAAACTTAAATCGTGGGGTTTAACCGAAAGACAAGTTGACAAAATTGAAGCCTCCGGAGAGCCAGAAGTTAATTTTAACGTTCTGTCGCCAATAACCGGAACAGTAACTATGCGCCATGTAGCATTAGGTGACTATGTGAAAGAAGGAACTGCCCTATTTAAGGTAGCCGATTTAACCAAACTATGGGCATTATTTGATGCTTATGAAACAGATTTGCCTTGGATAAAAATAGGTGACAAATTGAATTTCAGCTTGCGGGCTTTACCTGGTGAAGAGTTTAAAACAAAGGTTACATATGTTGACCCCTTTATTGATGCCAAAACAAGAGTGGCAAAGGTACGTGCTGAAATCGGCAACAAGGAACTACGCTTAAAACCAGAGATGTTTGCAAGCGGTGTACTGGAATCTAAAATAGCGAATGAGCAAAAAGCTGTTATTATTCCAAAGTCAGCGGTAATGTGGACAGGTAAAAGAGCGGTGGTATATACCAAAGTTGAAGAACGTGAATCTCCTACCTTCTTATACCGTGAAATTGTATTGGGACCAGAAGCAGGTGCTTTCTATGTGGTGAAGGAAGGATTGGAGCCAGGCGAGGAAATAGCCACCAATGGCGTCTTTAAAATTGATGCAGCTGCCCAGTTAGTTGGATTGCCAAGCATGATGAATGCACCCGATTCGAAGAATCTTAAGAAGGAAACATTTACCGTTGCTGGCAATTGCGAAATGTGTAAAGACAGAATTGAGAAAACCGCCAAGACGATTTATGGTGTTAGCTTGGCTAAATGGGATGCGGATTCGCATACGATAACTATCCAGTTTGACACTGATAAAGCGAAACTGCATGATGTGCACAAAGCCATTGCCAATTCGGGTCATGATACGGAGATGCATAAGGCCGATGATAATGTCTATAATGAATTACCTGGTTGTTGCTTGTATGAGCGATTGGATAATATCCAAAAGAAATCTTCCTTTGTTGTTGCTCACGCCACGATACAAGTAGCTGGTAATTGCGATATGTGTAAAGAACGCATTGAAAATGCAGCTCTATCGGTTGCAGGAGTAAGCAGTGCCGATTGGAGTGCCGATAAGCAAGAGTTACATGTCAATTATCAATCAGACAAAGCCAAAACGGATAAAATACAAAAAGCCATTGCAAAGGTTGGTCATGATACGGAAAAGTATAAGGCAGATGATGCTGTTTACGATGCGCTTCATAGTTGTTGTCAGTATCCTAGAATGGAACACAAACAGAGTAACAACAAACTACAAGTGATGTTTACTGTTGGCGGAAACTGTGGCATGTGTAAAGATCGCATCGAAACGGCTGCATTAACCGTTGAGGGTGTAATAGAAGCCAATTGGGATAAAGAAACAAAAAAGATTCATATCAACTTTTCTTCCCCAGCCACAGAAGATATCATTCAAAAAGCTATAGCTGAAGCTGGTCACGATACCGATAAATACAAAGCTGATGATGCTGTTTACCAGGAATTACATAGTTGTTGCAAATATGATCGCTTAAAATAGTTAGTAATAACATCCGGGCAAATGTCCGGATGTATTTTTTACTGATTTGTTGCTGAACTTATAAAATACTAAGATGAGGATTACTATTAAATACCTTAAAGAAATGTATGTGTACAACAAGGATTATCATTTTCAATAAAGGCTATATTATAATTAGTCTTTGTCTACTAATAAGTTAATCAAAGTCTCCCCAAACCCACCAATCATAAGTATGAGTGCCTTTCTATTATTTGTAGAAATTATAAGAATTTATTGATACTTTTAATCTAAATGATGTCAGTAATAAATTCTGGAGGATTATGAAAAAAATGACCAAGACTCAAAAGTCAGTTCTGCTTGTTGCAACTCTTACATCCTTTCTCGGACCATTTATTATCTCGTCGGTTAACATAGCCCTGCCGGATATTGAACATCATTTCGATATCGATGCCATAACGTTAAGCTGGATCATTATTTCCTATCTTTTATCATCTGCCATATTTTTATTACCAATGGGAAAATGGGCAGATATCAAAGGAGCAAAGAAAATTTTTAAGCAAGGTACCATCGTCTTTGTATTATTCACTTTTTTATGTGCCATTACTAATAGTTCAATAATCCTAATTATAGCTAGATTTCTACAAGGTGTAGGAGCTGCTATGCTAATGACAACAGGCCCGGCCATCCTCATTTCAGAGTTTCCAATCAACCAACGAGGAAGAGTATTAGGGTTAAATGTCGCAGCAGTATACATTGGCCTTTCTGTTGGTCCTGTTGTTGGAGGATTTGTTACTTATTACATTGGATGGCAGGGTGTTTTCTGGATTTCAGGAATTCTTGGACTATCCGTAATGTTAGTCGCCTTTTTGTTTTTGGGTAAGGACGAAAATAAATCTCCACAATCCAGGATGGATCAATGGGGAGTTCTTATTTATATGTTAGCCCTATCATGTTTTGTATATGGTTCGTCCAAAATTACAATTCTTCAAGGGCAAGTACTTATAATTGTTGGCACACTCTTAATTATTAGTTTTCTGATTTATCAGGCTAAAGTATCCTATCCTATATTTCCTATACATCTATTCAAAACAAATAAGCTTTTTGCATACTCCAATATAGCTGCATTAATCAATTACAGCGCTACCTTTGCCATCGTATTCCTACTAAGCTTATATTTACAAAAGATTCAACATTACAGCCCTAAAGAAGCTGGTAGTATATTAATAGCTCAACCAATTGTAATGGCTTTTCTATCTCCCTTGGCAGGATACCTTTCCGACCGGCTCGAACCTCGCATTTTAGCATCTTGCGGAATGGCAATCTGTTCACTAGGCTTGGCAAGACTTGCCTTTCTAACGGCAGACACTTCAACTTTTACAATTATTGGAACCTTAGGTTTTATTGGCCTTGGTTTTGCCCTCTTTTCCTCTCCCAACATGAACACTATCATGAGCTCGATAGACAAAACAAAATCGGGCTTGGCAAGTGGTATGGTGGCAACTATGAGAGTTTTAGGCCAAATGGCAAGTGTGACAATTGCAAGTGCTTTATTTGCGATCTTCTTTAAAAATGAATCAATTGAAGGTGTAGCTGATAAGTTATTTATTAAAGGGATTCATTATGCTTTTTTAACTTTTGCTTTTATTTGTGGCGGAGGTATTTATTTTTCAATGAGTAGGGGCAAAATGCATAATAAGACGATACCAGAATGATTGGATTTACAACAAATAAAGAGAAAGGGCATTAAGTATTACTTTTTTACAAACAGCAAATAATTCTAATGGATTGTATTTATACTCATTATAACTTCTGCTGCTCTGTTGACATTGCCTAATATTTTATGTACCTAGAAAGAAGGGAAACAAAGATCTTGAGAAATGATATCGGGACATTCAATTCTGTCTATAGTATTAGTTAGTATCGCAATGTTTTTTATCATTATAATGCCATTTGTCGGAATGTTATTATTAGCTAAAGCTAAATTAACGACACAAGGAAAAGTAAAACTGACAATAAATGATGAAAAGGAGTGGGATATTCAGGCTGGTTCATCACTGCTGGAAAGCTTAAGTAATTTAGAAATTTTCTTACCCTCTGCCTGTGGTGGTAAAGGCACATGTGGTATGTGTAAATGCCGGGTCACCAAAGGCGGTAGAAGAATTTTGCCAATTGAAGCGGTTTTCTTCAATCGTAAAGAGTGTCAAAACTACTGGCGTTTGGCCTGCCAGGTAAAAGTACAGGAAGATATAAAGACAGACTTGCCGAAGGATGTTTTAGGTATTAAGAGGTGGAAATGCGAGGTTGTTTCCAATCGTAATGTTGCCTCCTTTATTAAGGAGTGTATTATCAAGTTACCCAAAGATGAAAGCTTGAATTTCCGTGCAGGGGCGTATGTTCAAGTTTATGTTCCGGAGGTTTACATCAATTATGCTGAAATGATTATTGACGAACCTTTCTGCTATGAATGGGATCAAATGCAGATGTGGGATCTCAAGATGAGCAATAATGAAGAAACCTATCGTGTTTATTCCATGGCTAATCCTCCCGCCGAAAAGGATATTATTGTATTAAATGTTCGTATTGCTACACCACCTATTAGTAAAACTAAATACTTTAAACGGGTGAATCCAGGTATTTGCTCGTCCTATATTTTTTCACTCAAACCAGGCGATAAGCTCATGGTTTCAGGCCCTTACGGAGATTTCTATGTAAAAGGGATTGCTAAAGAATTAATTTTCATTGGTGGTGGAGCCGGTATGGCTCCCTTGCGCTCACAGGTTTTTGACTTGCTTCGCACAAAAAATAGTAATGCAAAAATATCCTTTTGGTATGGTGCCCGCTCAAAGAAAGAGATCTATTATGAAGAGGCATTAAGGAGTTTAGAAAATGACTTTGATAACTTTCGTTTTACGGTAGCCTTGTCGGACCCCAAAGCTGAAGATAAATGGTCAGGATTCACAGGGTTCATATCAGATGTAGTTTATGAACAGTACTTACAAAACCATGAAGAACCAGAAGAAGTTGAATATTATGTCTGTGGTCCTCCAAAGATGAGCGATGCTGTTCGGCAAATGTTGTATGATTTGGGTGTAGATGATGACAATATTGCATTGGATGAATTTAGTTAAAGCTCTGTTTAAAGATTTTTGTTGTTGTCAGGATAGATATTTGCTGTGTTGGTGTAATTACACCTCAGTTTGCTAAAGTTGTGCAACTTTGACAAATAGTTTAGGTAGTCTATGATAACCAATATATTTAATAAATATCTCACAAAACGCAGTTTACTTGATACCTATTAAATTAATATACACCTAATGATATATGAAAAATGCATATTCGGTAACGGTTGTATTACATATTTTTCTTGAGTTCTAATACTTTTCACATGGTACTATAAGAACCGGACATTAACACATACTTCTCTAAGTAAATTATCATGCTTTATAATGTTTTGTTCAGGATGAAATTTAGTTGAATATCATTAAAAATGGTTGAAAGTCATGAAGTTATTAGTGTATTTATGGTGCTCTATATTAGTGATATAAAGTCAGTGAACAACAATTAAAACTCCTTGACCAGTTATAAAACCACATCTTCTTTAAAGGCAGATATATTTGACTCATTAGTTTGGCTTAGTGTCGCCAGATGAATACGAGAAAATAACATTTAAAGAAGATAACGATGAAGCTGAAGAAATTTGAAGGGAATCCAATTTTATCACCAAATCCAGAGAATGAGTGGGAAAGTTTAGTAGCAACAAATCCTGCTGCCTGGTATGAAGAAGGTACATTTTATTTATTGTATAGAGCTGCCGGAAATGATAAGGAGCACCACATACATATTGGACTAGCAACAAGTACGGATGGCTTTAATTTTAAGCGTGTTCAGGATAAACCTGTTTTGACACCTGATCCGAATGGTTATGATGCAGGTTCTGTTGAAGACCCAAGAGTCGTTAAGTTTGGCGATGAGTATTATATGACCTATGCTTTTCGTCCTTATCCTCCAGGACAGTATTGGAAGAACGAATATGACCAGATAGAAGCTCCTAAGTTAAGTGAGTTTGCTCCTAAGTGTTTAAAAGAGAATGTAGGAAATACTGCTTTAGCTATTTCAAAAGACCTGGTTAACTTTAAAAAAGTTGGGCGACTAACAGAGCCAAGCCTTGATGACCGTGATGTGATCTTATTCCCGGAGAAGATAAATGGTAAGTTTTACATGCTTCATCGTCCTAAGAATTATGTTGGTGAAGAATATGGAACTGATGCACCGGCCATCTGGATAAAATCCTCAGATGATATGATGTCATGGAATGTTGAAAGCAAACTTCTTCTTAAAGGAGAGGAATGGTGGGAACCCAAGGTTGGAGGCAATACACCTCCTCTTAAGACAGATGAGGGCTGGTTGATGCTTTATCACGGGGTAGATAAGAATTTCACCTACCGTTTGGGAGCCTGTTTGTTAGATCTTAATGACCCAACTAAAATACTTTACCGTACTCAGGATTTTATTCTGGAACCCGAAACAGATATTGAGAAGAACGGATTATACAAATGGGGTGTAGTATTCCCAACAGGTAATGTTATTGTAGATGATACTTTGTATGTGTACTATGGTGCTTCAGACCAATGGTGTTGTGCTGCTACAGCTAATATTCATGAGTTGGTGCAATTTATTAAGGATAATACCAAAGTAAACCAACTATCTGAACCGGCTGTCTAATCTTAATCTAACATAACTATGAATATTAGTGCAATTGATATAACCATACTGGTTATCTTTTTGGTCAGCATCATCTGGTGGGCTCTGAAGAATGGCAAGAGCCAGGATTCAGATTCCTATTTTTTAGCGGGCCGAAGTATGACCTGGCCGGTGATAGGTCTTTCATTATTTGCAGCCAGTGTTTCAAGTTCCACCCTTATGGGACACTCTGGTGAGGGTTTTATTAGTGGTATTGCGGTGTTTAACTACAACTGGATATCGGTATTGGTCATGGTGTTTTTCGCCTTGTTCTTTTTACCCTTTTATATCAAATCGGGCATTTTTACCATGCCTGAGTTTCTTGAGAGGCGTTTTGATAAGAAGTCACGTTACTACTTCTCATTTATCACCATCTTCGGCAATGTATTTTTGGATGCAGCAGCTACCTTATACACAGGAGCCTTGATTATCAAGTTGATTTTCCCGGATTTAGAGCTGTTTACCATCATTATCATCATGGCAGCAGTGGCTGGTAGTTACACCATTATTGGAGGATTATCATCGGCCATTAACGCCGATATGATACAGGCTGCTGTGCTAATTATTGGTTCTGCCATCTTATACTTCTTCGCCCTTGATTCAATCGGCGGATGGGAGGAGTTATATGCCCGCTTCAACGAAGGTGTGTGGTTAAAACTAACCCGACCCATGAGCGACCCTACGGTACCCTGGTTGGGCATGTGGATAGGGATTCCAATTTTAGGTTTTTACTTCTGGGCCAACAACCAGGTAATGGTACAGCGTGTTCTTTCTGCCAAAACCATTGACCATGGTCGAAAAGGTGTCTTATTTGTGGGATTCCTGTACCTTTTTACGCTGTTTATTTTTATTCTGCCTGGCTTAATTGCACGGGGTATTAACTTGTTTGGAGTAGAAAACCTGCCATATGATATGATTGATGGTAGCACATTGAAATCAAGTTTTGGCATTAACACAGACCAGGTGTATCCACGCATGATAGTGAAATTATTACCTGTTGGCTTGATAGGTATTATCCTGGCTGCCATGATATCAGCATTGACATCCACCTTAAGTGCTACCCTAAGTTCCGTGTCAACCTTATTCACAATGGACTTTTATAAGCGATTTCATCCATCTGCCGATGGCAAAAAGTTGGTTTGGGTGGGACGTATAACCTCATTCCTTGTATTAGTATTTGCTGTTTTCTGGGCACCTATCATACAGCAGTTTGATTCATTGGTCGCCTATTACCAGGAAGTGACATCTTACCTGGCACCACCTATTGTTGGAACCTTCTTTATTGGATTATTCTGGAAACGTTCCAATGAAAAAGGTGCTTTTGCAGGCTTGATGTCGGGATTATTATTAGCAGCCATCATAATGGTTAGTAAATATGTGTTAGGTATGGATATACAACTTCACTTTCTATTGTTAGCACCTATTATTTTGGTGTTGAGTGTGATTGTTAATGTTGTTGTTAGTTTGATGAGCCATATGCCTGACAAGGATAAGGTCAAGCAAAATACCTGGACACTTGATATCTGGAAACAGGAAACAGAAGAGCTTACAAATGTGGTGTGGTACAAGAATTTTAGAGTGTTGTCTATGCTATTGGTTATGGCCTGTTTCACCATGTACTTTATTTTCTTTTAAATCTGTAACAAAATGATTAGAAATATATTTATTGCTTCATTTACAGTGTTTATGCTGGTAAGTTGTACGTTGAAGTCTGTTAAAACTGTAAAGCAACCCAACTTCCTGTTTGTATTGGTCGATGACCAGCCATACGATGCATTAGGTGTAAATGGGCGTTACCCCTTCCTGCAAACACCCAATATGGACCGTTTAGCCAAAGAGGGGGTGTTATTTGAAAACTATTTTTGTACCCAATCTATCTGTTCACCTTCACGTGCCAGTTTTTTAACGGGTACATATGCACATATTCATGGTGTTAATCAGAATAACAAGCATGTGGATCCAGACTGGAATCAATTCAGGCCTTACACACAGTTGTTGCAGGAGGCAGGTTACCAAACAGCGCATGTGGGTAAAATACATATGGCACACAAAAAAGGGCCTGAGCACATTCGCCCCGGTTTTGATTATTGGTTTAGCTTTAACGGGCAGGGTGATTATTTCGACCCTAAAGTGAATGATAATGGTCGTGAATACCAGGAAGAAGGGTATATGACAGATATTTTAACTGACAAAGCAATTAGCTGGTTAAAAGAGAAGCGCGATAAGAGCAAACCTTTCAGTTTGAATTTATGGCATAAGGCAGTACATGAAAATCACTCACCGGCTCCGCGTCACAATGACCTTTATACCGGGGAGCAGTTGCCTGAGCCACCTCATGGAATGCTTAACGAAACTTTTGCAAGCAAACCGGAATGGCAACGTATTAAAGCAGCTGATGCGAAATGGAAAGAATATGTACCTGTGGATTCATTACCCGTTAAGAATTGGCCGGTTAAAGGAGATAAGTTTATGCGCTTGTTGAAAACCCTAAAGGCGGTGGATGAATCGTTGGGTAAGGTGTTGGCAACACTTGAAGAAATGGGAGAGTTGGAAAATACGGTAATTATTTACAGTAGCGATAACGGCTATTTTATGGGTGAACACGGCTACTGGGATAAGCGCATTGCCTACGAAGCATCAATGCGAATTCCTATGCTTATACGTTATCCAAAATTGATTCAGCCAAAATCACACATCAATGAAATATGTTTGAATGTAGATATGGCACCTACTATTCTTGAATTAGCTGGTGTTGAACAACCCGAATACATGCAGGGCGAGTCAATGGTGAACCTGCTGAAGTATCAAAAGGATGATGAGTGGCGTCAGTCCATGCTGTTCCAGTATTATGTAGATGATGAATATCCCTATGCCGGACCTGATATGCTTGCCGTACGCACAGATAAGTACAAGCTGGTAGATTGTTTTTTAGAGCATGATATTGATGAGTTGTACGACCTTGAGAAAGATCCGGGTGAGATGAAGAACCTGATTGGATTACCGGAATATGCCGAGGTGGAAGCGCAGTTGCGACAAGAAATAGAACGCTTAAAAACGCAATATAATTATAACCCCGATCGCGACTGGTGGTTGCGCCAGGTTGCACCGACTAAAAAAGGGAAAAAACACTAGAACTGGATTTTAATTGTACCTGAGTAACCGTAAAAGCGGTTTTGTAAGTTTGTTAAAAGGCCTCTATCAACACAGTTGGTAGAGGTTTTTTGATTAGGCAGAGTAGGTTAATCATCTGTATGATAATTAGCTGTTAGAATTTAAACCTTTATGGTTAGTAAACGATATCAACTTGTTGTGAGCAAGGTAATTTAGCATCTAGCTAATTATTAAGACTAAATCCAACAAAATGAAAAAAACAATTATCAACCAGTTTAACTCTATTGGACTTATTTTCGTTGCAATGATGTTGTTAAGTCAGTCTCATCCTGTCAGTGCTAAGGGGAAACGCTCCAATGCCGACAAAAAGACTATCAATCTGACCGGATATGTAATCCGGGATATTACGCCGGAGTCAGCATTGTTATACTTTGTTGAAACGGATGGTACCAGACGATTGATTGCCAAAAGTGCATTTAATCAATGTGCCACCAAGTACAAGGAAATTAAAGGCAGAAAGGTAAAACTTGATGTGCTTTTAGCGAAGGACAAGGAAAACAGTGACATCCGAAAAGTAGTATCAGCTGATATCATAGAATTGCCAAAGGTTGTAATAGACGAATTAAAACCAAAGATTTTTAAAGGGAAAGCATCCAAAGTCTTTGAGCAGGAAGGGCTTTTATTTGCAACCATGGTCAATAAGCACTGGAATTGGATGTTTGATGCCGATGACGGGAACATCTACGTTTTAAACTGGAATGCCTGTGGTGTACATGAGTTTACTTTACCCATGTATAAATATAAAAGAGCCACTATTAAGGGAAAAATCATTGCTGCTGACGGTAATCTATTCATAGATTCAATTGAAAGTATTGAATAATGAAGAGGTGCAGGTGAATTTGAGATTAATCTTTTTGGATATGAGTTTACAAGAAATAGATACGAAAGACATAGAGTTTATTACGTTGCATTTTCATAATGGTATATCAAGAAGCTGTCGATTAATCGAATTAGATAATTGATAAAGGACTTTTATTTATTGTTGTAAATCTTTCAAGTACTGATAAACCAATTGTCGTATTGCAAAATGAATATCTCGAATCTTGATTTAATTAGGGTGAAAAAGTCGCCTCTGCTATTTTTCAAATAGAATTCAATGAGTCTTCCTAAAAATGTGATGATAGTTAAAAATATTTTTAAGTGAAACCTGTGAATCTAACTTCATAGGTTTTTTCATGTATAAAGTTTGAGGTTTCCTATCCTATATTGCAACCAATATATGCTATGTCCATAATTGACATAAAAAACAAAGTCAGACCGTTTTGCGGCCTGACTCTGGTTTTATCAAATACTGATATTCACGATAAGGTCTGCCTTGAAATATTAGGAGCGATACAGGTAGTTGATTTTGGCTCCTTTCCAACCCGTCTCATCTAACCAGTTTTGCAAGGCGTTTTCCAGCTCAAGAATTTGCTCCTTATAAGCACTGTCATTAATAATGTTTTCTGTTTCATTCGAATCATTCTTCAAATCATAAAAGAAGCGATCTCCATCATGGAAGATGATTAACTTGAATTGCTCATTGCGAACCATAAAAGATCCTTTTGAATCTTCCAACACCTCACGACTACCATTGGGATTAGGTTTTATTCGCTCACAAAATGAGTATTTGGGAGCCATTGATTTATCCTTTTCTCCGGTTAGGAAAGGAATTAAATCTACGCCTGCCACATCTTGTTCAAACGGTGTTTCAGTTATAGCTAGAATGGTTGGTTTCATATCTACCAGGCTCACTGGAATGTCTGAAACAGCAGGTTGTAGTAGCTTCGGATAACGGATTATGAAAGGGATAGCCGCTTGTTCTTCGTAAAACGATTCATTAACCTTCCATACCATGCCGTGGCCTCCCATCATATCACCATGGTCTGAAGTGAAGATGATCAGGGTTTCATCTATAATACCTTGTTTCTCTAGTTCCGCCAATATCTTACCTACCCTGTCGTCGAGGTATTTTACTGCTCCATAATAGATACGCATAAACTCTTTAAGCCCTTCGTCTCCATAGCCTTTTACCATTCTTCGTGACCATGAGTTATCAAATTTCTTATCCGGAAATTGGCTTGCAGGCATCTGTAAAGAATCAGGATTAAATAAGCCATAGTATGGGTCCGGAACAAAGTTAGGGTCGTGTGGCCAGATGAAAGAGGTTGTAATCATAAACGGATCGTTATCGGATGTAGCGCTTCGAATTCTATCAACCGTCAGATTAGCTAACTTATCGTCAATCCAAACCTCTGGAGTTAATCTTAATCGTCCCATTTTAATAGGAAAGTCCTTATTGTTATGATCCGCCCACAAAGCTTCAAGATAATCCCTTTTTTCTTTCATATAAGGGCTAACTTCTACTGGCCAAAACTGATTGTAAAAATTCATCCAATCCTTACCGTCATCTTTACGAACAGTAATGCCCTTGTCTTCCATTTCTTTTTTGTACTGGTAGCCATAGTCGTACTGGTCGGTATAGTAAGGCAAATAATTTAAGGAATCGCTCTCAATGTGCCACTTTCCAAATTGATGGGTTTTATACCCCTTTTTATTCAATAATTTACCAGTTGTTTCATCCTCAAGAGTGATGCCTTCCTTTTGCTTGAACCCCAGGTTATGGGCCACACCATGTTGATGCGGATAAAGCCCGGTTACAATCGAGGCCCGGGAAGGTGAACAAAAAGGAGTTGTGCTATAGGCTTTTGTAAATCGTACGCCTTCCTTGGCAATTCGATCGATATTGGGCGTTGGCACAGGCCCTCCATAGCAACTTAAGGCTTCATAATTCAACTGGTCGCACATAATCACTAATACATTGGGGTGCTTTTCCTTTTCAATATCCTTTGAGGGTTTGTAAGCAGCACCCAGAATAATCAGAATTAGCCCTGCAAAACCATATTTAAATGTTTTGTTCATAGATTTATAATTAAACTATTAATAGATGTTTATTCCTTTTTATACCTGAACAGCCAATCGTAAATGCTCATATCAAAAGCATCAAAATTGGGATTGCCTTGCCCCATTCCGGAGCCATCGTAAGTCATTGTCCAGCAATCATGACCTACACCAGGGTAAAGCGTTAATTTTGGGGTATAAGTCATATCAACTTCCAGTTCCTTAATAGCTTTTACCATGTTAATGCTTCCATACACATCCACTGTGTTGTCATCAACCCCATGAAAAGCCCAGACTGGAATGTTAGTAAACTGATGAGCTAAATCAGGATTCCCTTTTCCACAGATGGGAATGATGGCAGCTACATTAGCGCTTTCGCCATATTCCTGAATGTAGTTCCAGGTTCCGAATCCACCCATGCTATTGCCAGTTAAATAGATGCGTTGCTCATTAACTCTGTAAGTATTTGTGAGATGTTCAATGAATTGATGTAATGTTTTAGGTTCCCAATTTGTTGATGTTAAAGGAGCTACCACAATGGCCGGGTACGAAGGAGACCATTCCCCTTTCTTTATCAGGTTGCTAGGACCGAGCCATAGTACTTTTTTCAGGTCATCAATATTAGTGCCATCTCCTCTTTTTCCGGCCCCATGAAGGGATATAATCAATGGGTATTGTTCTGTTCCCTGATGATAGGCAGAAGGTGTATAGGCATAATAGCCATAGCTGGCTGTTGTGCTGCCTTTGAGGTAGGCAAGCTGTTCGCCCCCGGTATCCTGGGGCAGGTTTTTAATATCTGAATAATCAGTGACCTTATCTTTGTTTTTATTATCAGGTGATTCTTCCGACACTTCCTCTTCTATATTTGCCTGGTCTGAACTTTTATTACAAGCATTGAGTGCGAAGATGAACGTCAGGCCTATGCACATTAAATAAATAGGTAAATACTTCATTATAGATTGTTTTTTCTTAAGTGAGTTAATGGATGCAAAATAAGGAAGTGGAAAATGATCGAGGTTTGTATGCCTGTCAATTAGGTTGATAATATTGACATTAGATGTTCAGAGAAGTTGAATTGACCAGTATTTACACCTTTCTGGATATCTACTAAACAATGCTTAAAGAAGTTCGTAGTAGTTTTAGTGGCAAAAATATAATATGCAGCAAATCAGTTTTATCATAGTTCTTTTATGCGCATTTAGTTTCCAAATTGATGCGTCTTCTAAAAGCAAACCGAATATTTTATTCATCACAGTTGATGACATGAACTGGAACTCCATAGGGGCTTATGGTTGTGGTATTCCGGATATAACACCGAATATTGACCGCCTGGCAGAGGAGGGTATGCGCTTTGAAAAGGCTTATGTTCAAGCTTCCAACTGTTCTCCATCGCGTTGTGTCTTTCAAACCAGTCGTTATCCTCATCAAAGTGGTATGCGTGGATTTTATTACGTGGATGTTGATTTTAAGACTTTACCAGAAGTGCTGAAAGAGAATGGTTATCTGACAGGAGTAATTAATAAAGCAGCAGATACCAGCCTGAGTCCCGATTTCGAAAAGTACTGGGACGTTAACTTGAAGTTCAGTGGAGCAGAAAAGCGTTCTGCGGATGCGTATGGAAATCAATTAAAAGACTTTCTTGCTGTTGCAAACAAAGAAAAACAACCTTTTTATTGTGTTGTGAATGTGGCGGACCCGCACAAACCATTTTTCAATGATATTAAATCTAAAAAGCAAGGTTTTGATGCTTTTGCTCCTTCCAGGACCTATACAAAGGAAGAGGTTGAGGTTCCGGCTTTTTTACCTGACGCCCCCAAGGTGAAACAAGAGATCGTCAATTATTATAATTCAGTAAAACGGGGAGATGATTGTGTTGGTTCCATTCTGGAGGTGTTGGCAGAAAGCAAATACATTGAAAATACCATTGTGATATTTGTATCAGACCATGGTATGCCTTTACCCTTTGCTAAATCCTCTGTTTACCTTAATGGCATTCGTACACCCTGGATCGTTAGCTGGCCAAAACACATTAAATCTGGAACTGTAAATAGAAGTAACATGATCTCAGCCATCGATTTTATGCCTACGGTCCTGGATATGGCAGGTATTGAACAGCCTGAAGGAATAGAAGGTTTGTCATTCTACGAGGCACTGAAAGGCAATAAATTAAATAGCCAGGAATATGTATTTGCTCAATTTGATGAGAATGCTGGTGGTGTGCCACGACCAACGCGCACAGTATTGACTAAGAAATACGGATACGTATTCAATGCCTGGGCTACGGGTAAATACCCCTTTAAATGTTCGGCTGATTCATATGCAACACACAAATGTATGAAGGCACAGGCAGCTTCAAAGTCGGCAGTGAAAGAACGCTATGAACATTGGGTATATAGATGCGTCGAAGAACTATATGATTACGAGACTGACCCGGAGGCCTTGCATAATCTGATAAATGATCCCGAATACCAGGAAATTGCTGTACAACTAAGATTGGCATTGGAGATACAAATGAAGGTTACAAATGATTACATGCTGCCAGCTTTTCAAGTACGAAATAAAAAGGATGAGCTGAATAAATGGATGCAGGAGGAAGAAGAAAATTCCTTAGAACGTACTGAACAATTGCAATGGAAACGCCATAAGAATAGAAATGGGGCAACCAAGGGGCATACCCAATTGTTTCGCCCACAGGCAAACGAATAATATTTTATTTTTGTCATAGAGATAATAAAGAATTGAATAATGAAAGCAGTAGGTGGGAAGTGTTATGCAGTATTACTTTTTCTATTACTTTTCCAGAGTCAGTCGATCAGTGCTTATGAAATAAAGCACCTGGGAGTTGAAGATGGATTGAGTAATGGTTATGTCAATGATTTTGAGGTGGATTCATTGGGCTATATGTGGATTGCCACTTCCAATGGCCTCAGCAGACATTCGGGATATGAAGTTCGCAACTATTCCTTTGATCAGAAAAATAACAAATGGGGAAACAGGGTTATTGAACTCATTAATCACCAGGGTGAACTGTTTGTCATTAATACAGGTGGTAGTATTTACAAGTATAGCTATGACCATGATGACTTTGTTATGCTTGGGGAGCCTTATGAGCAAGATTTTATATCTGCCAGCTTGGTTGATGGTAGCCATATGGTCATTGGAATGCTTAATGGGCTTGTGGTTTATGATATTGAAGAAAACAGCTTTAGCGAAGTACTTTTTCCTGAGTTAACTTATAACCGTCACCTTCAAGCAAATGATGGTAAAGTTTATCTGGCTACATCCAAAGGCATTCATATTTTTCTATTTCAAAATGGGAAACTTTCAAAAAGCGAAGTTCATTTGGAGCAGATGGATATCATTCATTTTGATAGTGATGACGATAAAAGACTCTGGGTAGGTACTGAAAACAATGGTCTGATAATTATTGATGAACAGGGGGAAATTTACCAGCCGAATTTATTTAGATCAGCTGATAGCTATAATACCGTGAGGAGTATTGCTTTCAATAGGCAGGGAGAAGCTATTGTTGCGGTTGACAGACTAGGTTTATTTGTTATGGATAAATCACTTAAGATCTTGCTACAATTCGAGCATGATCCTGATAATTTTAATAGCATCAGGCAGAATAGTATTCATGACATCTACATTGATGAATTTAATACGTATTGGCTGGCCTCAGGAGAAACCGGGATTGATATTCTTTACAATACCAATAAGCCGTTTAAGAATATTACTCACATATTAAATGAGAAAAATAGTTTGCACAATAATAGTGTTCGTTCAATATGTGACGATAACCTTGGTAATATATGGTTTGGTACAGAAGATGGATTAAGTCGTTTGTCACCAAGCGGTGAATGGTCTACCTTTAATCGATTCAATCAGTTATCAGCTATTCCGGTGTTGTCTATCTCAGGGTACCATAGGCATCTGTTGTTGGGAACATATGGTGAAGGAATCATTGAGTTTGATCCACTCAAAGGCTTATCAGATTCTAGGAAACTAATTAAAAAATCACCTCATAAATTGGTATTTACCACTTTTGTTGACGATGATGAGGTCTGGATAGGGGGGACCGATGGCCCGGTTATGTGTTTTGTTGGTGGTAGACTGCATCAAACTTATCCGGTCGGAAGTGCCAAGTATTTTGTCAAGGGAAAAGATGAGACCATATACGTTGGTGGCATGAATGGTGTTTTTGAGTTAAATAAACGTAATGGTAGTCATCGAAGATTGACATATTCAACTGAAATAGCGAATAATGTACTTACTAGTGTATATGGATTATTTTACGATGACCAACATAATTTGTGGATTGGCAATGATAAAGGTTTATTTGTCTATGATTTACAATCTAATGACGTTGAGCAATTAAATCCAGAAAGCAATAAGCAACTTGGTATTGTATACTCTTTGTTGGATGATAATTCCAATAATCTATGGCTGGCAGCCAGCACAGGGCTCTGGAAGCTCGACATGAATAAAAAACACTTTAGGCATTACGATACAAAGGATGGTATTGTAGCTAACGAATTTGGTTTTGGAGCATCTGCCAAATTGAAGAATGGAGAACTGGCATTTGGAGGTCCTGATGGAGCCGTTATTTTTCATCCAGACAGTGTTAGGGAGTACAACAATACTGGTCGCTTAAGAGTGTCAGAGTTTCTTATTAATGGATTAAAGCCCGATTCACTGACTCTTATAAAAGATCTTAACTACATCGATGCGCTGGAGCTAACCTATAACCAGAATTCATTAGCCTTTTCATTTGAAGTAGTTGAATTGCATGGCCCCAGAAAAAGTAGTTTTGAATGGCAATTATTGGGGTATGATGAACAGCCTGTTTTGTGGTCTGATAACCGAAGAGCCAGATATAGTAAAATAAACCCGGGTAACTATCAATTAGTTGTAAAAGCTATTTCACCGGATGGGAAATACCTGGAGTCGGAGTATCGTTTGAATATTAAGATTCTAAATCCCTTATGGTTAAGGTGGTGGGCTTTTATTATTTATGCGGTCGTAGTTTTGGGACTTATTTTGTTACTGATCTCTATTAATCAAGCCAGGCAAAAGCAACGGTTTAGTGATGAAAAAATACAGTTCTTTGTCAATGTAGCGCACGATATCCGGACACCAATATCATTGATTCAATTGTTGGTAGAACAGCTACCTAAGACTGATAAAAGTAAAGATTCTGTTGACCTGATCATGCGTAACGCCGGGAATCTTAACGAATATGTTTCGCAACTATTGGAATTTCAGAAGGCAGAACGTCAAAAGTTAAAGCTAAAGGTGCAGGAAGTTGATCTAGAGAAATTGCTTAAATCAATATCAAATGATTTTCAACCATTGCTTGAGAAAAAATCAATGGACCTGAAGGTATCATCACATGAAGTTAATCTATGGGTAGATAAAGTGAAGATCAGTCGCGTATTCAATAACTTGATATCCAATGCTATAAAGTATGGAGAAGAAGGAGGGAGTATTAAGATTGAAACCAAATTATTGGACGGGAAGCTTAAAATAGATTTTGTTGATAATGGGCTTGGGGTACCTGAGAAACAGCAAAAACAAATATTCTCGCGATTTACGCGAGGTGAGAATGTACGCTTAAGTGGCATATCAGGTACAGGTATTGGTTTGATGTTAGCTAAACGCATTGTTGAATTGCACCATGGTAAAATATACCTTGAAAGCAAAGAAAACATTGGTTCAACATTTTCAGTTGAATTGCTATTGGGCTCCAAGCACTTTAAAGGTGATGAAATTATCCTGGATGAAAGTCATGATGATGATAATGCTAATGTATCTGACATTATTGGTGAAAATAAGCTAGTGTTACTTGTTGAAGATAACGACGACTTAAGGGCAACAATAAAATCAGAGTTGATAAAAAACTACAGAGTTATTGAGGCGCCTAATGGAAAAGAGGGCTTAGTGTTAGCTGTTGAGAAAAATCCTGATTTAATTATAACTGATGTCATGATGCCACAAATGAATGGTAAAGAATTGTGTCAGGTTATAAAAAGTAACTTCAAAACCAGTCACATTCCTGTGATAATGATTACCGCGCTAATAGGTGTGGATGATAAGGTAGAAGGATTAGAAGTGGGAGCTGACGCCTACGTGGAAAAGCCTTTTAGTATAGATGTTTTAAAGGCGACCATCAACAATTTATTGCGCACTCGTCAGGCCTTAGGTCAGTCTGCTCATATAGATGAAGAAAAGAAGGTGACTTCTGTTTCTCCTGATGAAGAATTTCTGTCTAATGCAGTTCAACTCATCAAGGAAAACATGACGGACAGGGACTTTACAATTGATATACTATGTGAGCGTTTAGGGCTAAGTCGTTCAAACTTGTTCAGAAAACTAAAAGGATTGACAGGAATGACGCCATCTGACCTCATGATAAAGATCAAGCTCAACCATGCAGTTGAGTTATTTAAGTCAGGGAAGAATATGAGAATTGCAGATGTGGCATACGAATCTGGTTTTCATGACCCGAAGTATTTTAGTACGGTGTTCAAAAAATTCCATGGTAAAACACCAAAAGAATTTATGGAGAGTCAGAGTTGATCGTCAACTACTGAAGTTTAAAATATGAATGCGGAGGACTTTGGTCTTATCCGCATTTTTTTTGAGTATATATTTTGTGTTAAAAGGTGGTAGAGTGGATAACAAATCTAATGTTACAGGTATAGTTTGTTGTGTTTTTGTCCTTGGTAAGTAATAGTAAATCAATGCTATGTAGTGGTGGGTTGGAGATTCAACCTATCTGCACAGTAATCAAACCCTTCTTTTGTTATTGTTTTTCATATTGCAATCGTGATAGTACATCAAGTCGAAATCAAAGGATCTAAAACAGACAATGTACTTGTATAAATAAGATTGTCAATAACAGTTAAGTAAAATAAAGCATATGAAGATTATCTATTTTATCATACCTCTGGTAATTTTAGTTAGTGCCTGGGCATTGGCTGGCCAACTGAAGGATGATATTCCTCAAAAAGAGATTAAGGATTACAACTATGTAATCGGCACACAAACGGTAGGATCAAAATATAAGTTCACCGAAGAATCCATGTTGGTGGAAACCGCACGTCAAATAAAAGACATGGGTTCCAATCTGTTGAAGTTCTCTATGCACCCACGCTATTGCACCGAAAATTATGGTCTGCCTGAAAACAAAGATATTACTTCTTTAACCAAACTGGCGCAACTGGAACCATCTGTGAAAGAGGTGTTGAACATGGATTTCAAGTACTATCATATCTGGGTATATGGTTTTTCACAGTACTTGCCAGAACCTCCGGGTAAGAAAAATGACACAACTCAAATAAAGTTTATTGGAGGTTATGAAGATTGCTATGCAGACGCCTTGTATGACGAATTGTATGAGCTGACTACTTATATGTTGAAAGAATTTAACAATTCAGGTAAAGTATTCTATTTGGGTAACTGGGAAGGAGACTGGCACCTGCGCTGGGATTATGATCGCACAAAGCCGGCTGATCCGGCAACATTGGAAGGCATTAAAAAATGGTTTAAAATACGCCAGAAAGCCATTGATGATGCCAAGCGCGATACAGAGTATGAGAATGTTGAGATCTATCATTATATGGAGGTCAATCTTATACAGCGTGCTATAGATTTAGGTGATAAGGTATTAACCAATTCAGTCTTGCAAGAAGTCAATCCTGATTATGTATCCTATTCGACTTACGATGTGACTAATCCTCCTAAAACAGAAACTGAACTGAACGCCAGCCTGAAAAAAGCATTGGACTACATCGAATCTTATTTGCCAGAAAAAGAAGGATTGCCGGAAGGCAAACGTGTGTGGATTGGCGAATATGGAAATCCTTTTATAAGCCATGGTGAAGAAAAGCAAGATGAACGCGCCAAGTGGGTAATAAAAGCCGGCTTAGAATGGGAATCTCCTTTTATTCTGTTCTGGGAAATGTATAACAACGAGATTAAAAAAGAAACAGGTGAGCAGGTAGGTTACTGGATGATTAATGATGAGGGTAAGAAACAGAAAATATGGTACACTCATAATCAGTTTTACAAAGAAAGTCAGCGCTTTATAGAGAAGTACTACAGAAAGCATAATGAGGCACCATCCCTTACAGCTTTTAAAGAAGCTGCCTTAAACTTTAAGTCACTTAAATAAAGCGCTATGAGAATTTTAATCGTTTTATTGATAGCATTAACTATTGTGGGCCAGCTTAAAGCCCAAAAGGTGGAAGGAGAGATCTTTGATAAAGCACCCAAACTGGAGGACTATAACTTTGTATGCGGAACGCAGGCCATTGGTGCGAAATATAAATTTACAAAGGAGTCATTTATTGTTGAGCAGGCTAAGCATATACGTGGTATGGGATCCAATATCCTGAAGATTTCAATGGGTAAAAACTATGCCAAATCTTATGGGATGAAGCCGGCTCAGGGTATTAACACAACGCTTGATCTTATTAAGAAGAAAAAGGATTACCAGGCGGTGATGGACATGGATTTTAAATACATCTTTGCCTGGGTACATACCTTTACTGAGGCCAAATGGCAGGATGGCTTGACTTCAGAAGAGAAGATGATGCTATATCGCGAGATGTATGATTTAACCGCCTATGTATTGAAAAAATACAGTGGTTCCGGTAAAACCTTCTTATGGGGTAACTGGGAAGGCGATTGGTTATTGCATTCGGGTTACGATAGGAAAAGTACTCCTTCTGACGAGCGAATCCAAGGCATGATTGACTGGTTTAACATCCGTCAGATCGCAGTGGATGATGCTAAAAGAGATACGCCTCACGAAGATGTGGAGCTGTGGCATTATGTGGAGTTAAACCTGGTACTGAAAGGCATGCAAGGTGAAAAGTGCATTGTTAATAGCGTGCTGCCACATACCAATCCGGATCTGGTATCATATTCAAGTTATGAGATCATTAAGAAGAAGCCAACCTACTTAGAGTTAAAGAAAGTGGTGGGCGAAGCCATGGACTACATTGAGAGCAAACTACCTGAGAAAGAAGGTATCCCTTTTAAACGTAGGGTTTATATTGGCGAGTATGGTTATCAGACAAATAAAAACCAGGATGACGATAAACAGCACTTCTTGACTAAGCGAATGATGCGTGTCAGCCTGGATTTGGATTTACCTTTCGCCTTGCATTGGGAGATGTACAATAACGAATATACCAAAGCCGGTGTATCTAAGGGGATGTCAATGATCAGTGAAGAGGGGAAGAAAAAGCCGGTTTACTATCTGCACCAGAATTTCTATGCAGAGATGAATGAATTCCTGAAATCTTATAAGAAGGAGCACAAAGTATATCCGGAATATGAGGTGTTCAAAAAGAAAGGGATCGAGGTGCTGGGTAAGCTCTAAACGGCAGAAAAGTTTATGAAGAAGATTTTATACATAATAATAGGTTTATTCTGTGTGGTAAATATAAGTGCGCAGATTGACTTTTCCGGTGCTATCTACTCTGTTAAAAGTGGGAATTGGTCCGATCCGAGTCTTTGGTCTGCAGGACGTGTGCCAACTGGTTCTGATGACATCAGAATTGAGAATTATCATTCGGTTCACATCGATGCGCAGGGAAGCACTTCAGGAGAGAGAGTAACGCTTTGTCGTCATCTTAAAATCAAACAATCAGCCCGCTTAAGCATGGGACATGATACCGATAATTTTGCCAAAGATTTAGTGATTAACGGTAGTCTTGAGTGTCAAGGTACATTCTCGGCTGGTCGTTTGCAACCAGGAACGACAGGTGACGGTTCTCAGTTTAAGTATAATAGTCGCATTTATCTGAACCTGCAGGATGCCACAACTTACATAACAGGCAAGGGTTATTTTCACCCTCAAACATTAAACATGTTTAGTGACAGTGGTGAAAAGAATGTTGTTATTGATTTATACAATCTGGTGACTGATGAGAACCTGGTTGTTAAATCGGATAACCGGGTCACTGTAACCACTGATCGCTATTCATACATTCATGTAAAAGGCACCTTAGGTTTAACCGGAAGTACCTATCAATGGAGCTCTGTCAATGCTAAAGCTGATTTGCAGGTAAATGGTTTAATAGTTTGTAATGACTTGAGTTTATTTACCAAGAATACAACCGCTGGTGAAGGTTCTTCCATTACTATTAAGGATGGGGGGAGCATATACACTCAAATGATTAATAATGGTAATCTGAATAAAAAGGCTGAAGCTGCTGGATTTACACTCAATATTCAAGAGAACGGTTTATTGCGTTTGGGTGAAGGGGTTAATTTTACTAACCTGACTTCGGACAACCCCAACTTTAGCCTGGTAAATAATGGTGATGTGCGTGTGCACTACAGCGAAACATTAACAACATCTTCGGCTATTGTTGATCTGGTCAATCAGTACAAGCCATCCGTGAATAATGAAAGAGAACAGCTTCGTGATATTTTTGGTGCTTCGCATATTGCTGGGTGGTATCATTTTACCGATAAACCGTTTATGACCGAAGGCTTGGATTACTATGAAGAGTTTGGTTCAACGGCTATTAAAACAACTTTGTCCGCTATTAACGGAAAGATGAGCTCTGCCTACCCTTTTAATCATAGCTGGAGCAATGTCAACAGGGTGGTGGAATTATTAGATGTTTCGGAGATTCAGGATTTATATAGTCGCTCGAATATCAAAACACACACCTTTTGGGTAACCTCAAAAAATAAAGGTGACTATAAGGATGGACCCGATTTTCAGCACGCCTCTTATTTAGATGAGGAACAACAGTGGTACGAATTAACAGTAAAGCTATTGGAAACCTATGGGCATTTGGAGAAAACCTTTGTTTACCAAAACTGGGAAGGCGACTGGATGTTACGTGGACAGGGAGTTCTTTGGGAGAAAGATCCAACTTTAATACCTGATGATGTGGAATGGACGATTGCAGGTATGGCTCGCATGTTCAGAGCGCGACAACGAGGTACAGAACGTGCACGTAATGAATTTCCGGATGCCACGGCGAGAGTCATGCATGGGATTGAGTTGAATAAGTTATGGATGAAAGATAGTAATGGCAATCGCTTAACCATGATGGATAACAATACCCCTTGCCTGGCAGCGGATGTAGTTCCACATGTCCGTATAGACCTGGCATCCTGGTCAGCCTACGACGGAGGATGGGAAAACAACGATTATCCATTTCCATCGGCAATGTGGACAGGATTGGAGATGATTAATTATTATACAACAGGAACAGGAGAGTGTGGTGATTTATCAGTTCAGATAGGAGAGTTTGCGATTAACGAAAATGCTCCGTACTCAAGTCATAGTCGTTCACAAATCCGAACGAAGTATGATAAACTGTGTGGTTTGGCTTTAGCCATGGATTTACCTTATTTCTACCTGTGGAATTTATATTGCTCAGGTCAGCAGGGGGCACCCGATGGATTTACCTGGCAAAAAGGAGTGGAATATGAAACCGACTTTTTGTATGAGTGGATGGATGGAAAATGGTTGATCGAACCGGATGGAACTTGGGGGCATGCAGCTGAATTTTTAATGGAACAATTTGATACGACCACAAACGTTATTAATTTTGAAACGGATAAGTTACCCTACCAAATTACTCCTAACCCGGCAAGTGATATGGCAAAGGTGAATGGGCTAAAAAATGCCAACCTGAGCATATATTCACTTAGGGGACAATTAATTGAATCTTATACAAATTATAATAGTGAGTTAATTGACCTGAGTCGATTGCCTGCAGGTACCTATGTATTAAGGATTACTAATGGGCAAAAATCGGCAGCGTTAAAATTTATAAAACAGTAGCTAAAACATAATCAGATGAAAAAAATACTAATCTTATTATTGTTCCTGGTGCCCATAAGTTTAATGGCGCAGGAATTAAGCATTTCAGGAAAGGTGTTGGACAAGGAAACCAATGAGCCGCTTCCGGGTGTAACAGTCTATATAAAAGGAACTACTAATGGAACCATTAGTGGGAATTCCGGTGAATTTAATATTAAAGCAAAGAAGGCAGATGTTTTGGTTTTCTCTTTTATTGGGATGAAAACTAAAGAAGTGGTAGTAGGTGATGAGACGAACCTAACTATACATGTCGAACCAGAAATCTCTGAGTTGGATGAAGTTGTGGTAAGTGTTGGTTACTTTAACGTGAAGAAAAGTGACCTGACAGGTTCTGTAGCACAAGTTACCTCACACCAGATGGAGAAAGTACGCACTAACTCAGTTGAGCGCATGCTTCAAGGACAGGTAGCCGGTGTTGTAGTGAATGAAAATTCAGAACCAGGCGGAGGTGTTAGTATTTCCATTCGTGGTACTAACTCCATGTTAGGAGGTACACAACCATTATACGTAGTTGATGGTATTCCAATTGATCCGATTCAGGATGCACAGGGAAACAGTAACTCCGGTCAGGCGCAAAGTTCATTGAGTTTCCTGAATCCAAATGATATTGAGAAGATGGAAGTGCTTAAAGATGCTGCAGCAACAGCGATCTATGGAGCTCGTGGTGCTAATGGTGTGGTGGTGATTACGACTAAACAAGCAGATGGCAAAAGTGGGAAAGATCAATTTTCTGTGACAGCGGATTTTGCTATGTCTGAGTTAAACCAGCAGATCGATGTACTAAACGGACCTCAGTTTGAAGGTTATATGAATCAGCGTGTAGCAAACCAGTTATATATTGATATTACCAACCCAAGTCGTGAAGGAATGGTCTTTGATGGTACGCAGGATTTAACACCTGAAAATTTTAGTGAATTAGAAGATTTTTCTCTTCCTTACCCGGTATCAACAGGCATCAATACCAATTGGCAAGATGAAGTATATCGTAAAGCCTATTCTAAAATGTTTAATGTAGCATATCGCGGAGGTGACCAAAACAGTAACCTATCGGTTAGTTTAGGCTTGTCTGATAATCAAGGGGTGATTATTAATACTGATTATAAGCGCGCGACCTTTAATATGAATGGCATGCGTAAAGCCTTTAATAAAAAGGTATCTATTTTTACAAAGACTAATGCTTCTTATGGTAAAGGAAGAGCATCATCGGTTGGTAATGGTCAAATGTACCAGGATAGAAGTGTTGTGTCTAATGCTTTACGTTTTCAGCCAATATTTGATATGTTAGAGCCAGGGCAGGATGATGATGTTTATGCAGAACTAAATGAGGGTCAGATATTGTCTAATCCATATACTTTAGCAAAATATGTGGAAGATGAGAAAACAGCCATCACCTTTAATCAGGCTTTATCAGTTGTTGGAAAGATCACACCTCATTTGAGTGCAACTGCAAAAGGGGCTTTTAACTACCAAAAAAGCTTGCGCGATAGCTACTACCCGACGTTTACAACACGTGGTCGTCGTAATAATGGTGAAGCGACACAGTCATACAATCAGAATATAAAAACGTACGCAGAAGGTAACCTGCACTATGTTAAGCAATTTGGTCAGCATAAATTAGATGCGATTGTAGTAGGAACCTACGAGGTTAACAATATAAGAGCCACATTTAACAAGGCATATGGATATGGAAGTGATATAACGACTTACTATACCTTTGAATCAGCAACCGATATTATGGTTCCCGTAACACGATTTACGAGAGTAGGTTTATTATCAGGACTGTTTAGAGTTGGTTATAATTACAAAGGGAAATATTACGTTGATGTAAATGCGCGTATGGATAGTTCTTCAAAGTTTGCTGAAAACAAGAAGAGTGCCTTCTTCCCATCAGTGGCATTGGCATGGCGAGCTTCTGAAGAACCATTCTTAAAGGATTCAGAATCCATCTCTAACCTTAAGTTTAGGGCGTCGTATGGTAAAACAGGTAGTAACCCGATTGCGGCCTTCCAATCATTGGGGGTAATGTCACCAATTCGCTACAATTTCAATAACCAGGTAACAGTTGGCTACTTTGAACAAAACCTTGCCAATCCTGATCTGACATGGGAAACAACAGACCAGTATAATGCCGGTCTTGATTTCAGTATGTTTAACTCACGGTTAAATCTGACATTTGATGCTTACTACAAACTTACTCATGATTTGCTCCAGCTGGTAAATCTTCCGGCATCAAATGGTTATGCAACCAAGGTAGATAATTTTGGAGAAGTAGAGAATAAAGGTATTGAATTAACACTTGGAGTAGACATTATCCGTCAAACCGCATTCCAATGGAATGTTTTAGGTACTTTCAGTGTTAACCGTAACCAGTTGGTGAAGTTGAATTCAAATCTTGAATATCAATTAGGTCCAGCAGTTGGATATGATAAAACGTATCCATCCATGTTTATGGAAGGAAAACCATTAGGTATTTTCTGGGGTGCAGAAACGGATGGTGTGTATACCAATTGGGATGAGGCAGCAGCCAGTGGTATAAATGATGCAGCAGCAGGTGAGATCAAGTATATCAACCATTCTGTTGATTATGATGAAGAGGGAAATCCTTTGGATGTTCAAACCATCAATTTTGATGATTATGTGCAGATTGGTGATCCAAATCCTGATTTTACGGCGTCCATCAACAATACATTAAGTTATAAAAACTGGGATTTAAGCATTTTGTTTACCGGGCAGAAAGGTGGCGATATTCTTTGGGTAGACTCATGGCCTTTAAATGCATTGAAAAAGAGTACCAATGTAGCTACCGATGCTTACAATGATTCCTGGAAAGCACCTTTGACTGTCACCCCAGTTTACGATGAGGTACTGGAAGACTATACTTATGAAGTAGCGTATAACCCAGCTGTTGGTCAAACAACAGGAGTAGCTAACCCGGCAGCTGCCACCGATGGTGGACAAAGAGCAATTGTATCTGACCGTCAGATTTATGACGGGTCGTTTATCAAATTAAAGAACATCAATGTTGGTTATACCTTCCGTTTTAAGAACAAGAAAAGCCTGAGACTATATGCATCAGGACAAAACCTGTTTACATGGACCGACTACCCTGGATATGATCCGGAAGTGCAGGCTTTCAATAAGGATCCGCAGCGTCGTGGTATCGACTTCGGAGCTTTCCCGGGAACAAGAAACTATGTATTTGGCGTTAAACTTGATTTTTAATCGGTAAAATTGAAAGAAATGAAAAATCTAAAATATATCGTAATAGCATTGCTGGGAGCCCTTTCGTTAAACTCCTGTGAGTCTTGGCTTGAAGAAGAGCCTAAAACCCAAATTGGAACCGATTACTTTTATCAGGATAAGGATCAGTCTTTAATGGCTTTAGCAGCTGCTTATGCTCAATTAAAATCTGGTGCAGGTTATTATAATCAGCAATTCTTATCTAATGTATATGCTTCATCAGATCAGGGAACATCAAGTTGGAAACATGGTGATTACAACAAAGGAATTCTAACGTCAACCAATGGCACATTACCAACAACATGGAATGAAATCTATGTAGCTGTTCGTGATGCCAATAATGTGATCTATAATGTTGCCGATGTGGATATGGATGAAACCATTAAGGCTCGTATTATAGGTGAAGCTAAGTTCCTACGTGCACTGCATTATTTCAACCTGGTACGTTGCTGGGGGGAAGTACCTTTACGCACAGAGCCTGTCAAACCTGGGGAAGAAGGAGGCTTACCTGTTTCGTCAAGAACCGATATTTATAATGTAATTATCGGTGACCTGAAATACGCCTCAGAGCATTGTTGGGGGCGTGGCGAAGTGCGCCTGGGTGAGACGAATGATTTAGGTCGTGCAACTGACGCATCAGCTCAAGCATTGCTGGCTCGTGTGTATTTACATATTGCATCATCAGTACGTTGTGCTTCAGAAGGAAGCCAAGGTTGTGCGCCATATGCTGAATTTGGTTCTGATTACAAAGCTTATTATGATTCATGCCGTGTCATGTGTGACTCAGCATTAATGCAACCAGGTTATGCTTTAACAACTTCTGTGGAAGAATGGCAAAGCATTTTTGATGCTGATAAAGGTAACAATCCTGAGATGCTTTTTGATATTCAAGGCTCATCAGCTACCGGACAAGGTACTGCAGTTTCCAACCTCTTTAGCCCACGTAATGCCGGATTAAGTGGCGGAGGCTGGGGCGGTACCAATAAAATGGTTGCTGGATTTACGCAAAATAGTGTGGATGCCACAGATGTACGCTTCGATAAAGGAATTATTCAATATTATGAAGATAACACCTATCGTTATGAGTTACTACCAGCCTATAACGGTTATGCTCGTTATTTTCTTGATTCTGGCAACAGAAAAGGTGCCTTATATAGTGTTTTTACCTCTAAGTTTATTGATAGCGATGCGACTACAGAATACACAAGTCAGCAAAACTGGCATGTCATCCGTTTAGCTGATGTGTATTTGATGCGTGCTGAGGCCTTAGCTGAGGTTAATGAAGATCCTGCATTGGCCAATTCAGATGTTAATATGTTGCGAACACGCGTGGAAATGGCTGGTTTAGATTTTACAGGCATGACCATGGCTGAATTCCGCGAAGCCTTATTGCGTGAAAGAGCAGCTGAATTTTTTATGGAAGGTCAGCGCTGGTTTGACCTGACTCGACTGGGTGTTTACGAGGAAAAATGCAAGATTGCTTTTGACCCGAAGAATCAGGGTAAGATTCAGGGTATTCGTGGTCCTGAGGATTACACCTGGCCAATTCCTATCACCGAGACGTCTGCCAACGACAATATTGACGAATAAGAATGATTGTGATGATAAGATTTGTGTGCATAGCTGTATTAAGTCTGGTGTTAATGCCAGGCTTGGTGCAGGCCAAAAAGAAGAAAAAACAGAATGAGCGCCCTAATGTGGTATTCATCATCTCTGACCAGCATAAGAAAGATGCTTTAGGTTGTTATGGTGATGAGTTGGTGATTACGCCCAATATTGATGCCTTGGCCAAAGAAGGCGTCAGATTAACCAACTGCTATGTGGCGGCTCCGGTGTGTGCTCCTAGTCGTGCCGCCTTGGTAACAGGTATGTATCCCTTTGCCAATGGGGCACCTTACCACAAAGCACCTGTAAAAATGGCCAATGGCAAAGAGAAGCACCTTGGTTCAGGGTTTTTGCGCGAAACCGGTTATCACGATGGTATCACAACCATCGGTGAAGCTTTTCAAGCCAATGGTTATATCACAGCTTCGCCGGGTAAAATGCATGTGCATGGTGAGTTGCAAAAAAATGTGGATGAAGATAACCCCGATGGGAATGATTTAGGTTGGGATGAAATCAATACCCGCTATTATACACATTTCCCGGGAGGTCATTACCAGGATGAGGTGGGCGAAGACGCCTACCAGCGCTACCGTCAGTTTAAAAAGTACGCTAAAGTGTACAAAGGAGGCCCGGGTCACCTTAACGAAAAGTATGAGCCAACTTTAGTTAAAGAGGATGAAGACAACTTTGATATGGTGGTGGCTCGTAAATCAGTGGAGTTTATCAAAAAGCGTGGCAAAGACGGAGAAAACTTCTTTTTACATGTAGGTTTCGAAAAACCACACCCGCCTTTTACAACCACTCAGAAATACCTGGATATGTACAATCCAGCCGATTTTACTTTGCCTGAAACGGCTACTGAATGGCATGGCAAAGGTAAATATCCATGGCTACCCGAATGGATTCACTCAGGTTGGCCAAATAAATACCCTGGTGCAACCAAAAATATTATGGCATCTTATTATGCTTGTGTAACACAAGTGGATGATATGGTGGGGCGTGTAGTGAATGCCCTTAAAGAAGAAGGCTTGTACGATAATACCATCATCATTTATACGACTGATCATGGTGAGCACCTGTTTGAACATGGTTTAAGAGGCAAACACTGTATGTACGAAGATGCTGTAAATGTACCTTTTATTATTTCATACCCGAAGGCATTTCCAAAAGGTGAAGTAAATGACATCCTGGCAAGCTTTGTTGATGTGATGCCTACATTATGTGAATTGACTGGAACCAAGGTGCCTGAAACTGCACAAGGTATTTCCCTTGTCGACAACTTGAAAAATGGTACGCGCTTATTAAATCGCCCGGTTCTTTCAGAGTACCGTAGTGGTAACTACAATGGCTTTAAAGAGATTAAAAATCTACCATCACGTATGTTCCGTGTGGATGATTATAAATTTATCTATACACATGGCATCATCAGTCAGCTGTATAATGTGGTCGAAGATCCGGATGAATTAAACAACCTGGTATTAGATCCGGCTTATCAGGATATGGCACGTGATTTCTGTTTTCATACCTTAGTTGATAAACCTATTTTGGAATATCAAAATCTGGATCTGTCCATCAAGCATCGAACCATTAAATGGCAAGCCTTTGAGCAAGCCGATAGCTATAGCTTGTATTATGCACCTGACAATAATCCGGGAGCTGCTAAAATGCTGGTTGAAGGTTTGACTGATTTAACTTATAAAGTACCTAAAAAGGGATTCTACTGGGTGATGGCGAAACCGAAATACACACGTACATCACCACGTTTAGGAGAAGTGCCTGTATATCTTGAAAGATACACCTATCAACTGCCAATTACAGATGCCGTTGAATTTGTACCGAAGAACCAGAAGTAATTTATAAACCTAATTAGCAGGCATCTATTTGATAGATGCCTGTTTTTTTTAATAGACAGATGATGAAGCGACTCTTAATATTCTGCACAACCCTATTTCTAACTTTATTATCTAATGCCCAACAACCCAATATTGTGTTCATTCTTGCTGATGACCTTGGGTACGGTGACTTATCCTGTTATGGGGCTGCAGACCTTTATACACCGAACATCGATAAACTATATGAAAAAGGTATAAAGTTTACCAGAGCTTATGCTAATAGCACAGTTTGTTCGCCAAGTCGGGCCGCCATATTAACCGGTAATTACCCTGATATGGTTGGAGTACCAGGCGTTATCAGGGATATGCCGGATAATACCTGGGGTAACCTGTCTGATGAAGTTCCTTTTCTTCCAGAACAATTAAAAATGCTTGGTTACCACACTGCTTTAATAGGAAAATGGCATTTAGGCTATGAAAGTCCCGATTTACCAAATGATAGGGGATTTGATCATTTCAAAGGTTATGTGGGAGATATGATGGATGATTATTATACCCATAAACGAGCTGGCATCAACTGGATGCGTGAAGGTAGTAAGCAGATAGAGCCTAAGGGACATGCAACGGATGTTTTTACCACTTGGGCAAGGGAATATATTAATATACAATCCAAAGCAGACAAGCCCTATTTCTTGTTTTTAACCTACAATGCACCACACGACCCGATTCAACCGCCTGCCGAATGGCTGGAGAAGATTAAGAAACGAGAGCCACAGGCCAATCTAAAGCGCCAGAAGCTAATTGCCTTGATTGAGCATCTGGATGCTGGTGTGGGAAAAGTAATGGAAGCCATTGAAAAGAGTGGTGAAGCAGATAATACACTAATTGTTTTTACATCCGATAATGGTGGAGCATTGCAGTATGGTGCCAACAATGGTTCTCTAAAGGGCGGTAAAGGTGATTTGTACGAAGGTGGTATTCGTATACCATGTATCGTTAACTGGCCAGATAAGATAAAATCCAATACTGTTTCAGAACCTATCATCCTAATGGATTTTTACCCAAGCCTCATTGAATTGGCAGGAGGTAATCGCCAACAAGAACTCCCCTCTAAGAGTCTAGTCAACTTGTTAAAAGAAGAATCATCTGAATCCGGGGACAGAGCAATGGTTTTTATGCGACGTGAAGGGCATCGATTTGGCGGGCGAGCTTATTATGCCATTTCAAGTGGTGAATATAAGTTAATACAGAATTCCCCTTTTGAACCGTATCAATTAATTCATATCAGTGATACCAGTTCATTAGAAATACCTGTTGAAAACGCGGCTGTTAAGAAAGAATTATGGAAGAAATTAATGAAGCATATTCAGAATTCAGGGAATGTGTCTTGGAGGTAATGTCCATGTATTTAGGTTGTTAACAGTATTTAAACCCATCTGACCAATATGTAAACCTTATTTTCTACTTCAATAAATACATTTGATTTTGAAGAATAGAATTAAATCAAAAGCTAAATAAAATTGATATGAAGAAAACGTTTACTCTACTGGTATTGGCAATGGCTATCAGTTCAGCTATTGCACAAACCGTTAAAATCGGAACCACATCTTATGCAACGATTACTGAAGCTATTAATGCGGCTAATGATGGTGATGTGATTAATATCACAGGCATACATACTGAAACGATTTCAATTGGAAAAAGTATCACTTTGCGCGGTACAGACCCTTCAACCGATATTATTCAGGCAGCTGCCGATCAAGCTTTAGCTGCGGCACGTACAATTTATATTGATGGTAACAATGGCGCATCAACTGTGACCGTTCAGAACTTGACCGTTAGAAATGGTAATGCAGCAGACCATGGTGGTGGCATCTTTGCAGACAAGGTTAAAGGGCTGGTTACATTGAGCAATGTAATGGTAGATAACAACACCACCACTAAAAATGGTGGTGGAATGAGTACAGGCGGTTCTAATGTTAATGTAGTAAATTGTACATTTTCAAATAATTCATCGACGTTGACTGGTGGAGGTATGCATATTGTACCTAATAATATGGGAGGCAATGGTATTGATGCAATTGTAAATGTTTCCAATACTACTTTAATGAATAATACTTCAGCCAGTCAGGGTGGTGGTTTTATTGTTAATGGAAATAACCAATATGGTGATAAACACTTCATTGAGGCTAACTTTGAAAATGTAACTGTTGTAAACAATACCGCAGAGGCTGAAGGTGGTGCTGGTCATATTTTAGGAGTAGATTATGTGGGGACAAATGGTACTTCTGGAGAAACAAATGTTACAGTAAAAGTTGTTCATTGTACAATGGCTTACAATATTAGTAATACAAAAGCCTACAAAAATGGTTTGTCTTTTGCCAATGCCAATGCTACGACTGGTCCTAAATTTAGTATTTACAATTCAATTGTAGTTAGTGCTGATGTAATATCTGCTAAAGCATTAGACTTTGGTGGTTCGGAGACAACGGCAGCTGTAAATAATATTATTGGAGGTTCTTATTCTATACCTGCCACAGTATCTGATGCTAGCAACAATAATATTACAGGGAAAACAGCTACGTTTGCCGGATTAGCTGCCGACTTAACCGATGAAGGAGGAAAAGTAAAAGTGTTGGCATTGACTGATGGAGCTAATTCCATTAACTATTGTACGGCTGCCACTGGTATTACTTTGCCAACAACAGATGCTAGGTCTTATTCACGAGATGCATCACCCGATGCAGGTGCTTATGAGTATGAGGGGGTTCCAACAAGTTTAGGAAAAGTTGCTGTATTGGAAGTAAGCCTTAGTCCCAACCCGACCAATGATTATTTCAGAGTAACAGGAACAGATAAAATAGATAGAATATCTATCTATTCCTTAGGCGGTACACTTGTCAAGTCAGTTACCAATATTACACAGGTTGATGTATCCGGATTAAACAAAGGAGTTTACTTAGTACAGATATCCGGAGAAAACGGTGAAGCCATTAAGAAGATAGTTGTAAAATAGTCTGGTTAATAAATAATCTAAAAGCACCTTGACGTTTGGCAAGGTGCTTTTTTAAATCTGTTAGCATGCAAAAGTATTTATTTCTGTTTGGTATATTTTTTTCATTCATTCTGATGACTGGATGTAATAATAAGCTTGAAAAGCCCAACATCGTATTTATCATGACCGATGATCATGCGAGTCATGCTATTTCGGCTTATGGAGGTATTTATAGCGAACATGCTCCAACTCCAAATATTGACCGTTTGGCCAATGAAGGGCTCATAATGAATAATGCTTTTTGCACTAATGCCATCTGTGGTCCAAGCAGGGCGGCTATTTTAACCGGGAAGTATAGCCATGTAAATGGCTACCTGAAGAACTATAAAGGCGGAAGATTCGATAATACTCAATGGACTTTTCCCAAAGAGCTTCAAGCTAATGGCTATGAAACGGCTATTGTTGGTAAGTGGCACCTGGCATCTGAGCCAACAGGTTTCGATTACTATAAATATCATGTTGCACGAGGTGAGCAAGGTTATTACTGGAATCCTGTTTATAACGACAATGGTGATACCGTGCAGGTGCAGGGATATGCCACTAACTTAACCACTGACTTTGCGCTAAATTGGTTGGATGAAAGAAAGGAAGATAATCCCTTCTGCCTGATGCTTCAATTCAAAGCGCCACACCGTCCCTGGCAGCGTGACTCTATATACCAGCATTTGTTTGAAGATATTGAGTTACCATATCCATCCACCTTTAATGATGATTATCAAGGAAGAGAGTTAACAGCCGGTAACACTGAAATGACCATGAATGATTTCAGTCACGAAGATATGAAATTAACGCCGCCAGATTCACTCAATGGTAAACAACTGCGTAAATGGATTGATTATGGTATTAAACGTCATGAAAATGTGATTCCGGTTAAAGGAATGACAGCAGAAGAGGCTCGCCAATGGAAATACCAGCGCTACATGAAGGACTACCTGGCAACCATTAGATCAGTTGATGATAATATCGGCAAGGTACTGGCATATCTCGATGAGAGGGGATTAACAGATAATACCATAGTTATTTATACATCCGACCAGGGATTTTTCCTTGGCGACCATGGTTGGTTCGATAAGCGATTTATGTATGAACAGGCACTTCGAATGCCTTTCCTGGTACGTTATCCCAATTCAATAAAGGCAGGCGTTAATTGTAACGATGTTGTAACTAACATCGATTTCGCACCAACCATTCTAGAGATGACTGGATTACAAACTCCTGATGAGGTTCAGGGAAGAAGTTTCTTTGCCAACCTAAAAGGAGAAACTCCCGATGATTGGCGACAATCCATGTATTACCATTATTACGAATACCCCTTTTGGCATCACGTTCAACCGCATTATGGTATAAGAAATCAACGCTATAAGCTAATTCATTTTTACTACGATGTGGATGTGTGGGAATTATACGATCTGGAGATAGATCCCAATGAGTTAAATAACCTGATCGACCTACCTCAACATCAGGAAAGAATAAAGCAACTGAAAGCAGAACTAAAAATACTAAAGGAAGAGTATGCTAATACCAAATCGATCGATGAATTAAGAAATATATCAGATACTGATTTTGGAGGTTTGGAATCAGATAAACATTGATTAAATAGAATTATATGGAGTCAGTAATACGTGAAGCCTCACCACTAACTAATGATGATTTCTTTTTGGTTTGTCATGTTAAGAATTATGTGGCAGATGAGCCCTTGCATTCTCATGATAATTATGAACTTAACCTGATTATTAATGCCAATGGGACAAGGAATATTGCAGGTTCTGTTTCTCCATTTGGTCCTATTGAGTTAGTCCTGATTGGGCCAGAAACGCCGCATACATGGAAAGGGGAATTTTGCAATTCGGAGATTATTAAGGTTCAATTTCATGCAGATTTTCTGGATAAACAGTTTCTTTCCAGGAGCGCTGCTTTACCAATAAAAGAACTCTTGCAAAAGGCCAGTAAAGGCATTCTTTTTTCTCAATTAACGACAGAAAATGTGAAAGATAACTTGCTTTTACTTGCTAAACAGCAAGGATTTGATTCCGTTTTATCTTTATATTCTGTACTCTATGACCTTGCGATTTCACGAAACATGGTTCTATTATCAGGTTTTGAGGGAGAACAGAAACGTGATGATGAAAAAGCATGGAAGATCAGTAAGGTAGAGCAATACGTATATGATAATTTACAGAGAATTGTTAAGATTGAAGAAGTAGCTAACTTACTGAACATGTCAGAGTCTTCATTTAGTCATTTCTTCAAAAAGTACAAACGATTATCATTTACGGAATACCTTACATCGATCCGAGTTGGAAGAGCTATAAGACTTTTTCATGAATCAGAAGAAAGCATTTCTGAGATAAGTCAAAAGTGTGGTTTTAGCAATCTTGCTAATTTTAACAGAGCGTTTAAGAATATTCAATTGTGCACACCAACAGAGTATAAAAGTAAAGGAGTGAATTACACTTTTGTGTAAGAAAAGTGTTCGTTTACTTATATCTTCATCTATTCAAATAATAGATGTATATCTGCATGTCGGTATTCGAATTGTCTCACCAAACCCAGGTTATCTGAAACTAAAATCAATAAGAGTGTCTAGTCTCACTTTGGCCTTGTTATTCGAGGGTTTTTTAAAGCAAAAAAAAGCGCTTAAAACATTTGTTTTAAGCGCTTTTCAGTACCGAAGGCGGGACTTGAACCCGCACGGCCTAATGGCCACAGGATTTTAAGTCCTGCGTGTCTACCAATTCCACCACTTCGGCATCCTTGTAGAGCGAAAAACGGGACTCGAACCCGCGACCCCGACCTTGGCAAGGTCGTGCTCTACCAACTGAGCTATTTTCGCATTTCAATCTTGCATTTGCCTATCTGCGTATCAGAGTCGTTTCTTAAATGCGGATGCAAAAATAGAGGCTTTTTTTTGTTTTGCAAATTATTTTGTCAATAAAATTTACACGAGAATTTGCTCTGTATATAAGGCGTAGAATAGTAGTTGTTTAAAGATTAACTATTATTCTACATTTCTTTGATGTGTGTAATAAATGGGCAACTAAAGATGCTTTTAAGGCTACTTTTACATCCCTAGTTTGCTTTTTAACGTCATCATATCCTCTGATATCTTATTTTCTAATACCCTCGCGTAAATCTGGGTTATTTTTAGCGATTTGTGGCCTAGTATTTTTGATACTGTTTCAATTGGTACCCCATTGGATAAAGTAACTGTTGTTGCAAAGGTATGGCGAGCCATATGCATGGTAAGTTTTTTATTGATACCACAAATCCCTGCCAGCTCTTTCAAATAACTGTTAAGTTTTTGGTTAGATGCCACAGGTAATACTCTTCCTCTTAATAATGATTCGGGAAAATCTGAGTATCGTTCCAGTATTTCTAGAGCATTTGGAAATAGAGGAATAGAACATTGCGACCTTGTTTTAGTGCGATTGATGATAATCCATTGATTACCATCATTACGTGTCTGAATATGATCTGGGCTTAATTTAGAAATATCAGAATAGGCTAATCCTGTATAGCAGGCAAAAATGAAAATATCTCTCACAATTGACAGACGATCTAATTCAATTTCCTTTGTTTCGAGTCTGTGAAGCTCATCTTTGGTTAAAAAATCTCGATTAGCCTGCTCTAATTTTGTTTTAAACTGGTTGTATGGACTCTTATCTAAATGTCCCATCGAAACGGCTAAATTCATCACTCTCTTTAAGTGTTTGTGGTAATTCCAGGCAGTATTTTGGTGAACACCGTGTTTGGACTTTAAAAACATGTCAAATTGATTAAGAAAGTTGTAGTCCACACTTGTAATAGGAATTTCCTTTTTTCTCAGTATGGTTTTAAGAAATTCGGCCAACTTCTTGCGGGACACGCGATAGTGTTTTAATGTTCGGTAGGCATATCCGTGACCAATATTATTCTCAATCGTTTTAAGGTAATAATCAAAAATTTCAAGAATTCCCTTTGAGTCACTTTTGCCGAGAAATTCATTTTTAATATCAACTACATCGAATTCTTTACCTGAAGAAACTAAGCGATTGTAGACATCGACAATAGATGTTTTAATTTTCCTCAAGCGCTGATTGGAAGATTGCTCTTCATCTGTTTGTTCATAAAACATCTGGTGCACATCATCCCAGTTTTGAGGAATGCTTCTCATTCCAGTTGACAAATCAACTCTTCTACCTTTAAATAGTAGGCGAAGGTAAATTGGATAAGATCCATCTTTTCCAATTCTGGATTTCCGTAAAACAAAATTTGAATAGAACCTCATAATAATAAAATTTTGTGGTCACGGTGGTCACTCAAAAAGCATAAATTTCTTGAGATTATCACGCAAAACCAAGTTCAAATAAAATCAATATGAGTCAAATTAAATCTTGATAACCAATTGTTTAAGTGGTCACGTGACCACTTAGAGTAAAAAAGGTAGTGGTCACGTATTGGTCACTTAAAATACCCATTTTAACCACTTTTTTGAAGTTTTCTGAAAATAAAAAAGCGCTTAAACCGTTAGTTTTAAGCGCTTTTGGTTCTAGATGAATCTAGATTGGTACCCGAGGCGGGACTTGAACCCGCACGGCCTAATGGCCACAGGATTTTAAGTCCTGCGTGTCTACCAATTCCACCACTCGGGCATCCTTGGAGCGAAAAACGGGACTCGAACCCGCGACCCCGACCTTGGCAAGGTCGTGCTCTACCAACTGAGCTATTTTCGCAAATGTAATTCACCAAACTTGTCTGGCTTCCTACTTTCAGTATCATTTGCCCCTCTGCGTATCAGAGTTGTTTCTCAAATGCGGATGCAAATATAGCGCTTTTTCAATAACTGCAAATAAAAAAAATGCCATTTTTTACGCTTTTTTTTAGGTGGGTGGCTTATTTGCCTCCAACCCACCTTTTTATATCATTCAATTTATTTAGTGCCTCAACAGGTGTCAGATTGTTTACATCCAAAGTTTGTATTTCATCACGTATTTGCTTCAATACCGGATCATCAAGTTGGAAAAAACTTAACTGCATTCCTTCACGGTTATTGGAGATATCGTCCATTGGCTTTGATAATTCACCTTTTCGGTTTGAGTTTTCTAATTCGCCCAGTATATCATTGGCCCTGTTAACAACGCTTTTAGGCATGCCAGCCATTTTAGCCACATGAATACCAAAGCTGTGATTACTTCCTCCGGGTACTAATTTACGCAGAAATATTACCTTATTATCCACCTCTTTTACCGATACATTATAGTTTTTACAGCGTTTGTGGGTTTTCTCCATTTCATTGAGTTCGTGATAATGAGTGGCAAAAAGGGTTTTAGCTCCGGCGCGCTTATGCTCATGAATATACTCAACAATTGACCAGGCTATGGAAATACCGTCGTAAGTACTGGTGCCCCGTCCTAATTCATCAAATAAAACAAGACTTCGTTGTGTAAGGTTATTTAATATGCTGGCCGCTTCATTCATCTCAACCATAAAGGTTGATTCACCCAGGCTGATATTGTCAGATGCACCGACCCTTGTAAATATTTTATCAACAACACCAATGGTAGCCGACTCGGCTGGTACGTAACAGCCAATTTGTGCCAACAGGGTAATAAGAGCTGTTTGGCGTAACAACGCAGACTTACCCGCCATATTTGGCCCCGTTATGATGATTATTTGCTGCTTTTCATTGTCCAGATAAACATCATTCGGAACATATTCTTCACCGGCCGGCAGTTGCTTTTCAATAACAGGATGACGACCAGCAGTAATACTTAACTCCAGTTCGTCATTAACAACTGGTCTTACATATTTAGAGATGGTTGCCAGGTTATTGAAAGAAATAAGAACATCAATTTTGGCCAGTAAAACGGCATCAAGCTGAATGGCCGGTATAAATTCAGACAAGGCCATTACCAGCTCATTGTAAAGCCTGGTTTCAATGGCTTGTATTTTCTCTTCAGCTCCTAATATTTTCGATTCGTAATCTTTTAACTCCTCGGTAATGTATCGTTCGGCATTGACCAGTGTTTGCTTTCGGATCCACTCTTCAGGAACCTTATCCTTATGGGTATTCCGTACTTCTATGTAGTAGCCAAATACATTGTTAAAAGCGATTTTAATGCTTGGGATATTGGTTTCTTCGCTTAAGCGTTGTTGCAGGCTGGCAAGGTAATCTTTACCCGAAAAAGCAATCTTACGCAGTTCGTCCAGCTCAGTATTAATACCAGTTTGAATAACGCCGCCTTTAGCAACCAGGCTTGGGGGGTCATTTTCTATCTCACGATGTATTCTTTCACGGATCGTAACGCAGGCATTGAGTTGATCGCCTATATGTCGCAGGTGATCATTCTTACTGTTAAGGCAGCATTCTTTGATTGGTTCAATGGCAAAAAGGGCTGTTTTTAACTGGATAAGCTCACGCGGAGTAATCCTGCCTGCTGCAACTTTGGCAACCAGGCGCTCCAGGTCGCCAATTGAATGCAGTTCTTCTACGATATTCGTTTTCAGGGCAGGCTCTTTAAAAAAATGCTCAACTACACTTAATCGATCCTCAATGGGTTTGACATCCTTTAAAGGAAGAGCAATCCACCTTTTTAACATGCGCGACCCCATTGGACTGATGGTGCAATCGATCACATCCGTTAAGGACTTGCCACCATCATTGAGAGAACCAAATAGTTCGAGGTTACGAATGGTGAACTTATCAAGCCATACATATTTATCTTCATCAATGCGCCCAAGATTTGTTATGTGTTGTACTTTATGGTGCTGCGTTAAATCAAGATAGTGTAGGATGGCACCTGCCGCTGTAATGCCGTAGGTGAGGTTGTGAACACCAAATCCTTTTAATGAATTAGTTTCAAAGTGCTTTAACAGTCTGTCGTGGGCCGAATCATTTGCAAACGCCCAGTCATCAAAAGCATAGGTGTAATATTTGTCACCAAAATAACTTTCAAATTCATTACGCTTACCTTTCTCAAATAAAACTTCTTTGGGCTTGAAGTTAGTCAGCAGTTTTTCAATGTATTCAAATGAACCTTCGGCAGTTAAAAACTCACCAGTTGAGATATCCAGAAAGGCCACTCCGGCTACTTTTTTATCAATGTGCACACTGGCCAGAAAGTTATTTTCTTTATGCTCTAAAATATTATCATTGATAGCTACGCCGGGAGTTACCAGCTCAGTTACACCACGCTTCACTATCTTCTTGGTCATTTTAGGATCTTCCAGCTGGTCACATACAGCCACGCGTTCACCAGCTCTGACAAGTTTTGGCAAATAAGTGTCAAGAGCATGGTGAGGAAAACCGGCTAATTCAACGTATGAAGCAGCTCCGTTAGCTCGTCTTGTAAGGGTTATACCAAGTATTTCAGACGCCTTAATGGCATCTTCTGAAAACGTTTCATAGAAATCACCCACTCTGAATAACAGAATCGCATCAGGATATTTATCCTTAATACTATAGTACTGCTTCATTAATGGGGTCTGGACCGGAGCTTTTTTCGTTTTAGCCAAAGTATTTCAGTTAAAGTAATTCAACGTTGATGATCATCAAATATAGAGGAGCGGCATGCCTTTTTTATGAGCAATGCCATTTCTCAGGCCTCAAAAGTAAAATTATTCATGTGAAAAATAAAAGAACCAACTAAATACAAGTGCAATTTGAAGGTGACAATTACAGGGTAAACCAAACTATTGACTGTGCATCTTCCCGTGTGAAGTTGCATGGTGTTGCTTTGTGCAGGATCAACAAAATAAAAAAAAGTAGAAATGCATCCGTGTGATAAAAAAAATCAGGGTAGATGCAAAGAAATAGTAATTGTTACGAAATATAATGATGCAGATTATAAAATATCACAAGCTTATAAAACTTACAAATTGATAAGTAAAGAAAAGGTACATGACTATTATCATAGAGGGTAAAGCAAATCAAAAAGATAGTAAAGCTATTTTAGCAGCGAGATTTACATTCAAAACACTTGTTAAATTAAAAACCTTTAGTCTATGAAGAAAGTACTATTTGCACTTTCGGTAATGGTTGTGCTTGGTTTGCAGTCAATATATGCGCAAACCACAAGTATAACCGGTATTGTGACTGATGCAACCGATGGAAGTCCTATACCCGGTGTATCAGTATTTGTAAAAGGAACAACAGTTGGAACGATTACTATGCCAGATGGTCAGTACAATCTGGAGATTCCCGCTGATTCCGAAATTCTTGTCTTTTCATTTGTCGGAATGACAACACAGGAGGTCGCCATAGAAGGACGGACCACTATTAATGCAGTAATGCAAAATGATGCCATTGACGTGGGAGAGGTAATGGTTGTCGCTTATGGAACGGCTAAAAAAGAATCGTTTACCGGTTCAGCAGCTGTAGTAGGTGGCGAACAGATTGCAAAAATGCAAACGTCATCTGTATCTAAAGCACTTGAAGGAACTACTTCAGGTGTTCAGGTTGTCAGCTCAAGCGGACAGCCAGGTTCTGATGCTGCCATTCGCATTCGCGGGGTAGGATCGATTAATGCCTCAAGTTCACCTCTTTATGTTGTTGACGGCGTACCTTATGACGGGAAGCTTAATGCCATTAACCCGCAGGATATTGAATCCCTGACAGTACTTAAAGATGCGGCAAGCGCTGCTTTATACGGGTCAAGAGGGGCCAACGGTGTTATCATGATCACAACCAAAAAAGGTAAGAAAGGAGAGACACGCGTCACTTTCGATGCCAGGGTTGGAGTTAACTCAAGGGCTGTACCTGCTTATGATGTGTTTACTGATCCGGGCGAGTATCTTGGTAAAGCCTGGGAAGCTTACCGTAACGGCTTTTATGCCGGAGGAGAATTTACCTACGAAGAGGCGGGTGTCGAAGCGTCAAACGATCTTATCAACCGTTTAGGTGGCTATAACCCATATAAAGGTGTGGCGGATAACCAGGTTGTTTTGCCCGACGGAACGGTTTCAGGTGCCCCGTATTTATACAATGATAACTGGGAAGATGAAACGTTTGACAAAGGAAAGCGCCAGGAATATAACCTGAATATTAGTGGTGGTGGAGAAAAATCGAACCACTACATTTCATTGGGTTATTTAAATGATGAAGGTATTATTCGCGGATCTTCTTTTGAACGTTTTTCATTGCGAACCAACTACGATTATCAGTTGACGAAGCATATCAGGTTAGGTACTAACTTATCATACTCACGAGGTGAGCAAAATGCCCCCAAGACCTCTTCGGGTAGTTCGTTTTCAAACCCTTTTATGTTCACACAAAATGTGGCACCCTTGTATCCTGTTTTTATCTATGATGCAGAAGGCAATAAGCAGTATAGCCCTACAGGAGAAGTGATGTATGACTTTGGTGATAAAACAATGGAAGGTACGGCAGGACGTATGTATGGTGCACGTCAGAATCCTGCCGCCATGTCGGCTTACGACCTAAACAATCGAATTGAAGACAGCTTTAGTAACCGTAGTTATGTTTCTGTGGACTTTTTAAAGCATTTCAATTTCACAGCCAACATGGCTTACGATTTAAGAAACCTGAACCGTACTGTATTCTACAGCCCATTAAATGGAGATGCTGTAAATGTGCAGGGGCGATCACAGAAATATGGTAATCGTTATCAGACAATAACAACCAACCAGCTGTTGAAATACAACCAGTCGTTTGGTCAGCATTCTGTATCTGTTTTGGCGGGTCATGAGTCATACGATTTTAAAATGTCACAATTGTATGGTGAGAAAACCAAGTTCTTTATACCCGATAACCATGAGTTCAACAATGGTGTGAATATCGTTGGCTTAACATCGGCCTCATACCGACATACAATCGAGAGTTTCCTGTCGCAGGTTAATTATGACTTCAAAGATCGTTATTATTTATCCGGCAGCTTCCGTACCGATGGATCGTCTAAGTTTCATGAAGATAATCGCTGGGGTAACTTCTGGTCCGTTGGTGGATCATGGAGAGTTAGCGAAGAGGAGTTTATGAGCAACGTTGGCTGGATTGACAACCTGAAGCTTAAAGGTTCATATGGCGTTCAGGGTAATGATGGAATTTTAGATACAGGTGGTTATACAGTTTACTACCCATATAAAGACATGTACAATGTGGTGAATAATAATGGTGAGGTAAGTCTTTCTTTGGCCTATAAGGGAAATAAGGACCTTACATGGGAGGTAAGTAAAAACTTTAATGCTGGTATAGAAATGACGGCATTAAACAGTCGTTTGCGTTTCGAGTTTGAGTATTTCAACAGGGCAACTTCCGACCTCTTGTTCAATAACCCACAGCCTACATCATCAGGTATCTCATATATTCCGGAGAATATTGCAGATATGAAAAATGAAGGTATTGATTTTAATGTGGCCTATGATATTATTCGAAATGATAATTTCACCTGGAACATGGCTGTGTTTGGCACACATTATAAAAATGAAATAACAGCCTTGCCTGAAGATAAAGTGGAGGACGGAATTGTACGGGGCAATAAAATATTAACAGTAGGAGGTTCGATCTATGATTTCTACTTAAATCAGTGGGCAGGTGTTGATCCTGAAACAGGTTCGGCATTGTACTGGATGAAAACGACCGATGAAGAAGGTAATGAAACAATGGTCAAGTCTGACAGTTATGAAGAAGTGAGCAGTTCTGACTCCAGGGTGATATCGGGCTCTTCTTTACCTGACTTTCAGGGTTCATGGAACAACTCTTTTACTTATCGCAACATAGACCTGTCAATTGTAACCAACTTTCAGATTGGAGGACAGGTTTATGATGGAAATTATGCCGGATTAATGCATGCGGGTAATCTAGGGACAAACTGGCACAAGGATATCAGAAACGCATGGACACCCGACAATACCAATACAGATGTGCCACGTGTAGAAGAAAATTATCAGGATGCCAACCAGCGTTCAGATCGTTTCCTGATTGATGCGTCATACTTTAATATCAGAAATATAACACTTGGTTATACTTTACCTGCGCAGTTGCTAAGTGATATTAACGTCAAGTCAATGCGTGTGTATTTCGCAGCAGATAACGTGTTGTTGTTCAGTGAGCGCTCAGGTATGGATCCTCGTCAATATTTTAGCGGATCAAACAATAGTTTCAATTATGCGCCAATAAGAACCGTTTCGGTAGGTCTTAATGTTAACTTTTAAAGATTAGGAAATGAAATTAAAGCAATTATATATTCTTGGCTTATTAGCCTTGTTAACTGCGTGTTCAGATGATTTTTTCAATCATGAACCGACTGATAAAGCTTCTCAGGAGCAGATTGATGAGCTTTTAGTAACCGATCCTGAAGCTGTCGTTTCTATTGCCAAAGCCAATGTGGCTGGTATTTATACTGATATGTTTAAATACAGAACAAGTCATGATGATTTTGGCGTAAAGGCCATGGAGCTGGGATCAGATATGATGACAGATGATATCGCCTATAACCGTGGTTGGTTTGTATTTGACTACCGATTGGATAACAGGGCTGCTGCTTACCGACGCCCAAGAAGCTGTTGGGCTTTGTATTACGAACTGATCCGTGGAGCTAATAATGCTATAGGTCTTTTAAAACCAGAAGATGAAACAGTGGAGTTGGCCGATGAGCACGAAAGCATATTGGGACAGGCATATGCTGCAAGAGGCTATGCTTATTTCGGACTGATCAATCGTTTTCAACATCCATATGGTATCGATAAAAATGCGCCTGGAATTCCTATTTATACCGAAGATCTGGTATTAGCGGCGCGTCAGCCTGTTGCCGATGTGTATGACTTAATACTGGCAGACCTGGAAAAAGCTTATGAGCTGCTGAAAGGGAAAGGCATGACTAAGCCGGAGGAATTAAATGAATATGCTGTGGCTGCTATTATGGCCAATGTTTTGAGTTTCGTAACAGATCATCCTGATCAATGGAATGAAGTGGCGAAGTATTGCGACCTGGCAATAAAAGGTGGTCAGTTACTTCAGGGCAGTGAGCTGTATAATGGATTCAACAGTGTTGATATGAAAGAGGTATTATGGGGATCGCGAATTAATGCCGAAACCTGTACCTTCTATGCCTCGTTCCCAAGTCATATGGATCCTGATGGGGCTGGTTATGCAGGCGGCTTATCGCAATATAAAGAAGTGGCAAGTGAGTTGATCAATGGAGCCGATGAAAAAGACATGCGATCCAAGTGGTTTGTTGATAAGACGGTAGAAGGAGTGACTTACCGGGTTTGTACCAAGTTTAAAGATGTGGGCGGATTTGAGTCGGATTATATCTACTACCGTGTAGCAGAGATGTACTTTCTTAAAGCTGAGGCATTATTGCTGGCGGGGAATGATGCCGGAGCCAGGTCGGCACTTGTAGAGGTGATGAAGACCAGGAATCCTGAATATAATGTAACAACTGCCCAACGCACTTTACAAGAAGAAATTTATTTCCAAAAACGCATTGAATGCTGGGGTGATGGAAAACGCTTTCTTGATATGGTGAGACGAGGTGAAGCATTGGACAGAACTAAATCTGACAATCATCACGCTACAGTTATTAAGCAAGTGCCTGCCAATGACAATAAGTTCATTTATCAAATACCACAAAATGAGCTGGATGCCAATAGTGAAATCAATGATGAAGATCAAAATCCATAACAGGTAATAATCATACAGAAGTATACAGGCAGCTTTCGGGCTGCCTGTTATGTCAATCCTTCAATTGCTTGGTTAGAGCAATCCGGAAAACAATTTCTGTCGAGTATAGATTAAGATATATTCAACGTTTTTTAGACTGTCAAATTATTAACAGAATTAAGATGTCCTAAAGTGTTAATAAACCTTTAGTGCTATAAGTGACACAAAAACAAGCACTAAGAACTACTGAAAATTAATGAGGTTCTAATGTATAATTTAATTGTGAAATAATGATAAAAAGTGTTTATTTGTATTTGTGTTATAAAACACTTTATCGCTGAATTTATCACCTTTTTAGGTTTTAAATTAATATACTAGTTTGAAAAATGGCATCTCAACGGAGGTGCCTTTTGTATTTATGTTCTTTATTTATAGAATTATCTGTGATGCGTCAGCTTTTTGTTAAGCAGATTTGTTGATGTAAGGAAAACATAAATAGTATTAAATGACAACTAAATGTTGGGTAAAAGTTGGTAAAAACTGTTAATTGTAAGTTCCGGAAGCAATAAATACGGCTGAAATTTCAATTTGACATTTGCAAAGGGTTGCAAAAATAAAAGCGTAAGATGCCATAGGGAATATTCCCCGATAATAAACGCTATAAGTGTATGATATAAATCATGTATCCACAACTGATCAAATGTAATACTGAATATTACTTTAGCAGCCCTAAAATTTCAAACAACTAGTATTATTAATTTAAAACCTTTAGTCTATGAAGAAAGTACTATTTGCACTTTCGTTTATGGTTATGGTGGGTTTGCAGGCTATTTATGCCCAAACCACAAGCGTAACCGGTATTGTGACTGATGCCGCGGATGGAAGTCCTATTCCCGGGGTGTCAGTTTTTGTCAAAGGAACAACAGTTGGTACCATCACTATGCCTGATGGTAAGTATACTTTAGAAGTTCCTTCAGATGCAACCACACTTGTCTTCTCATTCGTTGGAATGACAACACAGGAAATTGCTTATACAGGTCAAACGACAGTTAATGCAACTATGCAAAACGATGCCATTGATGTTGGCGAAGTTATGGTAGTGGCATACGGTACTGCAAAAAAGGAATCTTTTACAGGTTCGGCAGGCGTTGTTGGTGCTGAAAAGCTTGAGAAAAGAACGATAACTTCTGTTGGACAGGCGTTTGAGGGTTCTACAACTGGCGTTCAGGTTGCAGGAGCTACCGGGCAGCCTGGTGAGTCACCAAATATTCGTATTCGTGGGTACGGTACATTGAACGGTGATGCATCTCCTCTTTATGTAGTGGATGGTTCGCCATTTGATGGTAACCTGGCAGATATTTCTCCGGATGATATTGCTTCTATGACTATCCTTAAAGATGCTTCTTCTACAGCCTTATATGGAGCAAGGGCTGCCAATGGTGTTGTGATGATTACTACAAAGCAGGGTAAGAAAAGCGCAGGGAAAGTTAAAATTGATGTTAGAGCTGTTGGAGGTGTAGTTACTCAGGCTATTCCATATTACGAAACAGTAGGTGCTAAGGATTATTATGAGTTAATGTACGAGGGTTACAAAAACTCATTGATTCACAGTAATGGTAAGACAGAAGATGAGGCCGCGGCTATCGCATCTTCGGGAATCTATTCAAAGTTAAAGTATAATCCTTTTGATGTAGCTGATGATCAGATTGTAGGACTTGATGGCAAAATCAATCCTGATGCAAATGTAATTGCTAAAAGTTTAGATTGGTACGAGCCATTGGAACAAACCGGACACCGTCAGAACTATAATATTTCAGCTTCGGGTGGTGGAGATCACCATAACTATTATTTCTCTTTGGGTTATCTTGAAGAAGAGGGCTATGTTGTTGATTCTGATTTTGAGCGTTTTAATACGCGGATGAATGCAACTGTTACACCAAAGAAATGGTTAAAGCTTGGAACGAATTTGTCAGCATCTGTTTCTAAGCAGGGATTGGCTTCGGCTACTGATGGAAATACCAGTTATGCTAACCCGTTTAACTTTGCTCGTTACATGGGTCCTATTTATCCGGTATATATTGTTGATCCTTCAACAGGTGATTATATTTTAGATGAAGTAACGGGTGAGAAGCAATATGATTTAGGTGGTGGTTATAGCCAGTATGGTATTAATGCACGTCCTTCTGGTGCTAATAATGGTCGTCATATTATAGCAGAATTGGATTATAACTTCAATGAAACAAAACGTAACAATATTAGTAATCGTTCGTTTGCAGAATTCACTATCATTGAAGGCTTGAAAGTTTCTACCAATATTGGTTTGGATATTCAAAACTACACTGATAAAGATTATGAAAATGATGTTGTTGGTGATGGAGCTCCTTCAGGACGTTATAACGAAACACGCTATACCAGAACAGTAATTAACTGGAACCAGTTAATTAACTATAGCACTTCTATTAACGATGTTCATAATTTTGAAGTGTTACTGGGTCATGAATCATATGATCGTCACTATACTAATATTTATGGTATGAAGTCTAATCAGACTGTTACCAATACGTATGAGTTTGACAACTTCGTTACTCCAACTTCTTTGTCAGGTTATTCTTATGACAAAAAGAATGAAGGTTACCTTGGACGCTTCAAGTATAACTACATGAATAAATATTATTTCGAGGGTTCATACCGACGTGATGGTTCTTCAGTTTTCCATGAAGAAGAGCGTTGGGGTGGTTTCTATTCTTTAGGAGCAACATGGCGTATGGACCAGGAAGCATTTATTCAGAATATTAGCTGGATTGACCAGTTAAAAGTACGTGCTTCATACGGTCAGGTAGGTAATGACAGATTGGGAACAAATGTGGCCGATAATTATGCTTACCAGGCTCTTTATGGCTTTAGACCAAATGCAGGTGCTTCAGGTCTTTATTGGTCAACAGTTGGTAACGATATCCTGACATGGGAATCAAATAACTCATTTGATGCAGCTGTTGAATTTACTGTTCTTGATAACCGCTTATCCGGTTCATTGGAATTCTATAAGAAGACATCTGAGGACTTGTTGTATGATATGCCGTTACCGTTGTCAATGGGATTAAACTCACAGCCTCGTAACATTGCAACGATGTACAACCAGGGTTTCGAGCTTGGTTTAAGCGCTGCAATTGTATCGAACCGGGCATTTAACTGGGATATGGATATTCAGGCATCAACAGTTAAAAATGAAATTACAGAAATCCCGGATCCATTTATCAATGGCTCAAAACGTTGGTCCGAAGGACACTCAGTGTATGATTACTGGTTGTATGACTATGCAGGTGTAGACAGGACTACAGGTGCGCCGCTTTATAATGTTTGGGAAGAAGTAGATGGAAAAATGGTTCAGCAATTCGATGAAGATGGAAATGCGATAACTACTAACAGCTACTCAAAAGCAGGAAAGCGTTATACTGGAGACTCTTCTATTCCTGATGTATTCGGTTCGTTTAGTAATGCATTTAGCTATAAGGGCTTTGATCTTAATGTTTTAATGACATATTCAATTGGCGGTAAGATTTTAGATTATAACTATGCTTCTTTAATGCATGGTGGTACTTATGGTAGAGCTTTACACGTTGATCAAAAAGATGGATGGAGGAATGAAGGTGATGTTACCAGTATTCCGCGTTTAGAAAATGGTAACTCGAACATTAACCCAACAACTGATCGTTGGTTAACTGATGCTTCATATCTGGCTCTTAAGAATATCAACCTTAGCTATACATTCAGACAGCAGGCGATAAAAGATTTTGGTATCTCACATTTAAAAGTGTTTGCAGCTGCTGAAAACCTTTTCATGTTAACTGAGCGAAAAGGAATGAACCCGCAGGAGGCATTCTCAGGAACAACAAGTAACGTTTACCTTCCTTCTAGAGTGGTATCGTTTGGTGTTAATGTTTCGTTTTAATAATTGAAAAACAAATATCATGATTAAACATATAAAAAAGGCCGCTATTTTGTTATTGGCCGTTTCAACCTTTGGGTGTTCTGAGAGTTTCCTTGAGACATATCCGACGGATAGTGTATCGACAGCTGAGGCATTGTCATCGCCAAAAAATATGATGGCAGCCTTAAATGGTGTACATAGAGCAATGTATGGACAATCCACTTTTGAGGATTATTCTTTGGCGGCAGAGGGCTATATATTACCAATGATGGAATATGGGGCAAGCGATGCTTTGCATTCAACTTCCGGTAATGGTTGGTTCAGATGGAATTTACGATGGTTAGTACATACAGACCCGAATGATAGTGATATGGAGTATGTGTGGTATCATCATTACAATATCATCGGAAGTGTTAATAATATAATTAATGCTGCAGAGGGAATGACTGTTACGCCTGAGTTAGCAAATGTATTAGGTCAGTGTTATGCATACAGAGCATGGGCACATCATCGACTGGTTACATTATATGCTAAAAGTTATACTTACGGAACTCCATCAAGCGATAAGGGTGTGCCTGTTATGACAAAAACAGCTTCTCCATATGAAGGTTTATCAAGAGGTACTGTTGAAGATGTTTATACTCAATGTGAGGCTGATATCAAGAAATCAATAGAATACTTCGCAGAGGCATCAAAACCAGAAGATAATTCGCATATTTCTTTAAATACTGCTAATGGTATCGCAGCTCGTATAGCTCTTACCAAAGGGGATTATGAAAATGCAGCTATCTATGCAAATGCAGCTCGTCAGGGCTACTCACTAATGAGTGAAAAGGAATATAAGTCAGGTTTCAATAATTTTGAAGATACAGAAGTTCTTTGGGCTGGTGACATAATTCCGGATCAAACAACATATTACCGTGCCTGGTTCTATTACATAGGAACAAACTTCAATGGTTCACAAAATCGTGGTAATCCTAAGTTTATCAATCATGAACTATACAATTTGATTGATGATAATGATTATCGTCAGGATATGTGGTTGGAAACAGCGCCAAATGTTGTTGATGTTGAGTTTGAGCAGATTGGTGATGAGCCAAGCGATGATGATCCTGTGATAGCTGGTGACGATAATTATGCAACCAGAGGCGAATTTTGGGATGCATGGGAAGTGGTTATTGATGAGTACGATATGACCGGTTCGTTTTATACCTACCCATATATGTCGGTTAAGTTCTTAAATGAGAATGGAGGAACAATTGATCCGGACGATGTATTGTATATGCGTGTATCAGAAATGTACCTGATTGAAGCTGAAGCTTTAGCTATGCAGGGTGGTAAAGATGATGAAGCCATTGCAGTAATAAGCGAATTGGCTAATGCAAGAAGGAAAGATGAGTCAGTAGCATATGATGTAACAGCGAGAGGATTATCTTTAATTGAAGAGATTAAAGTACAGCGCCGTATCGAGCTATGGGGTGAAGGTCATCGTTGGGTTGATATGAAGCGTTATGACGAAGCATTGGATCTGACGAACAGTGGTGCCGATGAAAACATTGTATCAGAAAGGATTTAAACAGGATAAACCATCTGAAAACAATGATTGGATTTACAAGATTCCACAAGCTGAAATTAATGCAAATCCAAATATTGCAGAAACAGACCAGAATTAAGATTCAACTGAATCGAACAGATAAAGGCAGCCCTCCGGCTGCCTTTTTTGTGTTTAATAATGTCTTTATAGTCGGTTTGGGACCAATAATTACAGTTTTTTGCATTTCATTGTTAAATATACAGTACCTGGTAGTTTGTCTATATGTATTATTATCATTCTTAACATTTATGGGTGTATAAGTGAGTTAGTCACTGTAAGCAAGTGTAATGTGAGTCATAGTACTCGACGGTTAGTTCTATAAAATAACATTATGTATGATATAAAATATGATGACAAGGGTATAAATAGTTAAAAAATTTTAAAACAAAGCAAATAGTGTTATATTTGAGGCGGAAAAAATAACTAATAATTATCCTATTTATTAATTTAAACCTTTTGTCTATGAAGAAAGTACTATTTGCACTTTCGTTTATGGTTCTGGTAGGTTTACAAGCATTAGCACAAACAACTAATGTTACCGGAACTGTTACAGATGCAGCTGATGGATTTCCTATTCCTGGTGTATCTGTTTTTGTTAAAGGAACAACTATTGGTACTGTTACCACTCCGGACGGTACTTATACATTATCTGTTCCTAATGATGCTGCAGCCATCGTTTTTTCATTTGTAGGTATGACTACACAAGAAGTTGCCTATACAGGGCAAACTACTATTGATGCCGTAATGCAAAGTGAAGCAATGGATGTAGATGAGGTTTTGGTTGTTGCTTATGGTACAGCTAAAAAATCAACGTTTACTGGTAGTGCGGTACAAATGAAAGCAGAAGAGCTGGAGCAGCTTCCGGTTGCTACTGTTACCGACGCATTACAGGGTAAATCTACCGGACTTCAGATTAATAGTTCAAGTGGTGATCCAGGTTCTGGTAGTACAGTTCGTATTCGTGGTATTGGTTCTCTTAATGCAGCCAGTGATCCCCTATACGTAATTGACGGAGTAGCTGTTAATGCTGGTAACGTATCAGAGCTTTCTGATGGTGGTGATGATTTGGCACCAACTGATGTGTTATCAACCATCAACCCGAATGACATTGAGTCAATGACTGTCTTAAAAGATGCATCTGCAACTGCCATCTATGGTGCTCGTGCTGCTAATGGTGTAATCTTAATCACAACAAAGAAAGGTAAAAAGGGGCAGCGTGCTCAAATTACTTTCGATGCCAAGTGGGGTGTTACACAATTACCTCCGGGACGTGGTTACGACTTAATGAGTTCTGCTGATCATTACAAAACTTACTTTGATGCCTATATGGCGAGTGGCTTAACAGCTGCTGAAGCAAATGCCGAAACAATCTCAGCGCTTGCTAACAATAACCCATATAATGTTGCAGCGCCACTTGGAGCTGACGGAAATCCTGTTTCAGGAGCTAGGATTATAACTGATACTGATTGGGTTGATGAAGTATTCCGTAACGGTTCTGTACAAGAATATAACTTAAGTGCACGTGGTGGTAGTGAAAAAACTACTTATTTCTTGTCATTTGGTTATTCTGATACTGAAGGTATTGTAACTGGTTCTGAATTTTCTCGCTACAGTACACGTATCAACCTGGAAAGTGAATTGACTGATTGGGTAACTGTTGGTACAAATACATCACTTTCTTTTACTGATCAAACTCGTACAGTTGGTGCTGGTGCTGGTGCAGCTGCTACCCGTAACGCATTGCTTTATCCAAATGCAGTTTCTGTTTATGAAAAAGATGCTGATGGAAATGTAATTGTTGATGGTTCAGGTAATCCTGTTTACAACTTTGTTAACCCGGTAAGTATGGATTTTAACCCATTATTTACTGTTGATAACGATATTTATAATACCAAAAACTACCGTGTTTTATCTTCAGCTTACGGTATTATTGACTTCAGTCAATTTGTTGAAGGATTAAAGTTCAGAACTGATAATTCAATTGACTTTTATACTGTAGAAGATTTCCAGTTCTACAACCCATTCCACGGTAATGCTGCCGGTGACCTTAAAGGTCGTGGTTATAGCTATGGTACTTGGAACTCTTTGTGGTCTTCTTCAAATAAGTTGTTATACAATAAGTCAATGGGCGCACACACATTTGATGTGTTAGCTGGTTTTGAAGCTTCTGAAAATACAACCAGAGGAAATATGGCTCACGCAACAGGTTATGCTGTTTATGGTGATGTGGTTCTTCCTGCTCTGGCTAACGCTGCTAATTATCAGGGAGCAAGCTCCTATGAGGATAAGTGGTCAATGTATTCGTGGATTGCGCGTGTGAATTATGACTTTAATGATAAATATTATTTATCAGCTTCATTCAGGAATGATGCTTCAAGTAGATTCGGTGCAAACAAGCGTAATGGTTCATTCTACTCTCTTGGTGGTTCTTGGAGAATTACTCAGGAAAACTTCATGTCTGATGTTAATTGGATTGATAACTTGAAATTAAGAGCGAGTTATGGTACTTCAGGTAATGATCAAATCGGATTGTATGACTATACAACTAACTTCTCTTCATGGAATTATGATGGTATGGCCGGTAATGCATTATTTAAGCCAGGTAATCCTGATTTGTCATGGGAAAGTAGTAAGTCAACAACTATTGGTATAGATTATACTGTTCTTAATGGACGTTTAGATGGTAGTATTGAGTGGTATAACCGTGTAACTTCTGATCTGCTATATGAGGTGCCTATTTCAATGGTGTCAGGTTTTGAGAATGTAATTAAGAACTCTGCTGAGATTAAGAATAGCGGTGTTGAGTTTAATATTAACTATACGGCTATTCAGAATACTAATTTCACTTGGAATATTGGTCTTAATTATACTGCTAATACCAACGAGATTACTTATTTGCCAACTGAAGAGCAGATCAATGGTACTAAAATCTGGAGAGAAGGTGGAAGTATTTATGATTTCTACTTGAGAGAATATGCCGGTGTTGATGAGACAACTGGTAGTGCATTGTATTACAAGGATATCGAAGATGAAGAAGGTAATCCTACAGGAGAAAGAGAACTGACAGATGATTACAATACAGCGACACGTTATGTTGTTGGTACCTCACAGCCTGATGGATATGGAGGTTTAAACAATGTGTTTACTTATAAAGGACTTTCGTTGAGTGCCAACTTGTTCTTCTCACACGGAGGTGAAATCCTTGATGTTGTTGAGGCTGACTTAGTAAATGATGGTAACGATAAAGGTTTCCAGTTAAGTAATAAGCAATTGAATTCATGGAAGCAGGCCGGTGATCAGACAGATGTACCAGTATTTCAACCTGGTGTTTTATCTAACTCTAACGGACTGTCTACACGATACATGTACGACGCAACATTCATGAAGCTTAAAACTGTTACATTGTCATATCAATTCCCAAGAAGTATTACTGACAAACTTCGTATAAATAACTTATCTGTTTACGCTTCAGGTAATAACTTATGGGTATGGACAAAAGACAGTGACTTCGAAGGATTTGATCCTGAGGTTGGTTTGAACGGTTTAACAAACTATGTTACTCCTAACCCAACAACTATGGTATTTGGTGTTAAAATTGGCTTATAATTAAAGCATTAATTAAATTTTTTGAATATGAAGAATTTACTAGGAATCATTATATTAATGCTCATGGTAGTTTTCACATCATCTTGTAGTGAAGATTTTCTTGAGCAAACGCCATCAGATCGTCCTTCTGAAGATGTTCTGTTCGCGAGTTTAGAAGGAGCTAAGATTCACTTGATCGGAATCTATAGTCTGCAGAATTATTATTACGGAGAAGGCACCAGAGGTATCATTGCTCCTGATGTGATGGGTGATGATGCATTGGTTGTATCAAGTCGTAACTATAGTAGATATATCTACTTTTATAACTACAGTTTTACTGTTAACTCAAGTCGTCCATGGAACTTCTGGCGTTACAGCTACAGAACTATTTCAAACTGTAATTTATTCCTTGAGCAAATCCAGAATATTGAAGGAGATGAAGCTGTTAAAAGTGACCTGATGGCGCAGGCATATGCTTTGAGAGCATTCTCATATTTCAATCTTGTTCGTTGGTTTGGTGAAACTGCTTATACAGATGATCCTAATGGTCGTGGTATTATCATCAATAATACTGTTAATAATTTGGATGGTTATAATTTACCAAGATCTACAGTAGGTGAAGTGTATGCTCAAATTATTGCTGACCTGAATGCTGCTGAGCAAGGAGCTGTAGGTTCAGACTATAAAGGATTTGTTGATGCCAGTGGTGTTGCAGCAATTCAGGCTCGTGTTTATTTAACAATGGGTGACTGGGCCAATGCTTCGAAATATGCCAAGAAGGCATACGAAGGTTTCACATTAATTGATGAAGCAACTTATTTAAGTGGATTCAGCGATGTAAGCTCTGAAGATATTTGGTCGCAAAAGTTTGATGACTCTGATACTAATATTTATTTGAGTATTCCTTCGTTTACTTATACATCTGATGATATTACTTACGATGAGGATTGGAATGGTCCTGATGGTGAGCCTGATGGAGTAATTGATTATTACGATGTGTATATCGGAAAAAGAGGTGCTGAATTTGTTTTCGGCTATAACTCAATTCGAGTAACTCGTGAATTAATAGACTTATTTGAGGATACAGATTTCAGAAAGAAGATGTTCCCAATAAATCTTGATCCTGCTGGAAATCCAATTATGTTAGACCCGGCAAATGGTATTGTTAGTCATGCCCGATATACAACTGCTGATGGTCACTTAACTACCAAGTGGAAGAGTAGAACAGATTTGGGTACAGGTGATTTCTCAAGAATTCGCGCTAGTGAAATGTATCTTATTGAGGCTGAGGCTGAGGCTCGTTTGGGTAATGATGGTCCTGCACAAGCTGCTTTGTTGACTATTCAGCAACGAGCTGATGCTACTGTTACTTCAGTTCCGGAAACAGGTCAGGCTTTAATTGATAAAATTTTGCTTGAGCGTAGAAAAGAATTGTTCCTTGAAGGACACCGATTCTTTGACCTTAAACGTCTTGATATGGATTTAGATCGTACAGCTTCGGCAGACGATCACTGGTCAGACTTTACAGATATCGGTTTGGCAGATCCTAATATCGTTCCTAAGAACAGTGTAAGTCAAAGATTCTGTTTGCCTATACCACAAGATGAAATCGATTCTAATGAGGCACTTACAGATCAAGATCAAAACAGTGCTTTTAGATAATAGTTTGTTATGATATAAAAAGAACTATTTAGGAATATAATAAAATGGAGGGTGCCCAAAATTGGGCACCCTCTTTTTGTACATTAAAATGGCTTATCTTCGATAACTGGCATGCTTTTGATAGCCTGTACCCCGTTTTTCGCCGATGTTGCTGGTTGTAGTCGTTTTTTTAGGGTGGGTGTTTTAAGTCTTTTTCTCTTGTCCTGTGGTCATTCTATCAGTTATTAACAATAGCAATTTGGACAAAAGGCTGGTTAAGTTCATGATAACTTTTTATTAGTACATATCTCCCTTCGTGGTATCTGATTTCACCAATAAATGTCCCCTTGTTTAACAGGGCATGTACTTCGGTGCAGCAGACCTTGATTACTTCTGAATGCTTTCGCTTAATAAACTTTCATGCAGCAGCTTATTCCAGGATTACCTTGCTATATGTTGATATTCGACGCCTTGATTTGATAGTAACTTAAGCTTTTCGCTCTATATCTGCTTAGTGTGCTTATGAATCTATGATCTTTTTTTGTCATGTAAAAAATATACATGCAAGGTAATCACTTCCAGGTCCCTGCTTAAATTTACTGATTTGAGAAAGCGAATCGGGAAAGATCTTTGTTTAATGTTAAGATGAATAATTAATAGTTTATAAATGGGAAAACTGCCTTATTTAAGAGTTTGTAATTCAGTGTTGTGGCATGTTTTTTGGTGGATATTTTTCATTCTTATTGTTAGTAAGAATGAAAAATAGTTATGTTTTGTAATGATTATATTGTAGATTTGCAGACTATCGTATTGAATAAAAAATAATGTAGGTTAATTGCGGGGAGCTCAAAAGTATTGAAAAACAATGCATAAGAGCTTATTGTATCCGCGATGGATTTTATGATACTGAACTTATAACCTTTCTTTATTAACGAATAAAGTAAATGTTATGATGCTAATGCTTAAATAGGATAAGTATTAGTTATTTTTCCAATGTCGCATATTTTTTGAAAATATGCGACTTTTTTGTGTCTGAGCGTCTGATAAATCAATAAAATCAATAAATAAGTTGGAAAAAGTTCACTGTTAAGTGTTTTATAATGTGAAATAACCTATTTGTACTAGTACAGTAAAGCTGTTAGTTTACAGAGTGCTAGCATAAAAATAAGAATTATGTTAGTGTTAAAAAACGCTAATATACGGCTCACCTGATGATTTTAGATGCTAAAATGTTAATTAGAATATGTAAGTAAATGATTCAAAAAGCTTCGTAAACCCAATAAAATAGCCTAATACAATTACGAAAAGACACTCCAAAAGCTAAACATGGTTTGCATCAGAAAATATTATTGTTAAAAAATTTTAAAACTACCGAAGTATTGTTACTTTTGCTCGTGTTAAATAAAAATTGTCCTATTTATTAATTTAAACCTTTAGTCTATGAAGAAAGTACTTTTCGCACTTTCGTTTATGGTTATGGTTGGTTTGCAAGTTTTAGCGCAAACTACAAATGTAACCGGTACTGTGACTGATGCGACCGATGGTAGTCCTATACCCGGCGTTTCAGTGTTTGTAAAAGGAACTACTATTGGTACTGTTACTACTCCTGATGGTACTTATACATTAGCAGTTCCTAATGATGCACCAGCAATTGTATTCTCTTTTGTTGGTATGACAACTCAGGAAGTTGCCTTTACAGGTCAGAGCACGATTGATGCTGTAATGCAAAGTGATGCTGTGGATGTCGATGAAGTTATTGTTGTTGCTTATGGTACATCAACAAAAGGTTCTTATACAGGATCTGCTGCAGTGGTAAGTTCAGAAACTATTGAGAAGCGTCAGGTTTCCAACATCTCTCAGGCATTATCTGGTTCAGTTGCCGGGGTACAGGTGTTAAGTAACAATGGTCAGCCTGGTGCTGATGCCACTATCCGTATTCGTGGTGTTGGTTCTATTAATGCAGATTCTGATCCATTATACGTAGTGGATGGCGTACCATTTGATGGTGAATTATCGTCAATCAATTCTGCTGATATTGAGTCGATGACTGTACTTAAGGATGCTGCTTCTACAGCTTTGTATGGATCACGTGGAGCTAACGGTATTATCATGATTACCACTAAAAAAGGTAAATCAGGTAAAGTTGTTGTAAATTTTGATGCCCGATATGGTATGAACTCTCGTGCACTGGAAAACTACGATGTTTTAACCAGTCCTCAAAACTATTACGAGACTACTTACAAGGCACTTTACAGTGCTGGTGTTAACCAATTAGGACTAACGCCTGTGCAGGCTAACCAGTATGCCAACAATACGATTACTTCAAATGGTGATGGTGGTCTTGGATATCAGGTTTACACTGTTCCAAATGGGGAGAATCTAATTGGTGCAAATGGTAAATTAAATCCTAATGCAACATTAGGTTACAGCGATGGTCAGTATTATTATACGCCTGATGATTGGGCCGATGAGACATTTAAGTCCAACCCACGTCAGGAGTATAACCTGTCTATTTCTGCTGGATCAGAAAAGAACTCTTTTTATATGTCATTCGGTTACCTGGATGATCAGGGTGTTGTAGATGGTTCTGGATTCTCACGTTGGTCGGGTCGTCTAAAAGGTGACCAGAAAGTAACTGATTGGTTAAAAGTGGGTGCGAATGTTAATATTAACAGCATCGAAAGTAATTATCCGTCTGAGCAAACTGAAACAAGCTCAAGTGGTAATGCTTTCTTCGTATCGAACTATATTGCCCCGATTTATCCTTTATATGTGCGTAGTGCCGAGGATATGCAGATCATTGAGAATAATGGCCGTAAAACATATGATTACGGTGATGGTGTAAGTACAAACTTTGACCGTCCGTTTATGTCGATTGCCAACCCTGCCGGTGACTTGAAATACAATAAGAGAGACTACATCATGGATGTTGTGAACTCCAGCTGGTTTGCTGAAATTTCACCTATCCAGGGATTAAAAATTAATGCCCGCTATGGTCTGAATGTTGACAATACACGTTATAACGATTTAGGAAATGCCTACATGGGTCAAAGTGCTGCTTATGGCGGTACAGCCTGGCAACAGGCATACAGAACTGTTGGTTTCAACCAGCAATATGTAGCTAACTACCAGTTTGCAATACAGGATCAGCATCAATTCGATATCACTGCCGGTTATGACGGTTACAAATATACTTATGAGTATAATTTCGCTTCTGGTCAGAACTTGTATAATCCTGAGTCTTATTACGTAAGTAATGCAATTGATCAACTGCGCGGTGGTGGTGACAAGGATGAATATGCCACAGAAGGTTTGTTCGTACGTCTTAACTACTCTTTAAGAGATACCTATTTCTTCAATGTAGCTTATCGTCGCGATGCTTCATCTCGTTTCCATCCTGATAATCGCTGGGGTAACTTCTATTCTGCCAGTGGTGCATGGTTAATCAGTAACGAGCCATTCATGGACGGCGTTTCATGGGTTAATATGTTAAAACTGAAAGCTTCTTATGGTGAGCAGGGTAACGATGCCATTGGTAACTACTATGCTTATATGGACCAGTTTGAAGTGGGTGGTGCCGACGGTGTTTTCTCTGATGGTGCTTTAGAATATAAGGGTAACCCTGATTTGACTTGGGAGACATCTACAACTTATAATATCGGTGTTGACTTTGCCTTATTTACCAACAGGTTATCAGGTACAATAGAGTATTTCGGTCGCAAGTCGTCTGACATGCTATATTATAAGCCGGTTAACCCAAGTGCCGGTTTCCCAGAAATTCCAATGAATATTGGTTCTATGACCAACTCTGGTTTGGAAGTTGACTTGTCTTATACTGTTATTAAAAATTCAAACCTGACTTGGAATGTGAATGCTAACGGTACGTTTATCAAGAATAAAATTAACGAACTGCACCCCGATCTAGGTGGTAGTTTTGTTGATGGTACAAGAATCTATGCCAAAGATGAGTCAATGTATCGCATGTACCTGGTAGAGTATGCCGGTGTTAACGAAGAAACTGGTGAGGCTATGTATATGGCACTTAATGAGGATGGTACTGAATTTGCTACAGCTGACTACGCGCTGGCAAGTACAAATAAGAAAGCAACCGATGACCTGCTTCCTACAGTTTATGGTGGTGTTGGTACTACAATTGAAGCCTTTGGTTTTGACGCTTCTGTACAGGCTTCTTACCAGTTAGGTGGTGAAATTTATGATGCAGGATACCGTCGTTTGATGCATGGTGGTTATTCGAGCTTTGCAGGTCAAAACTGGCACAAGGATATTTACAATGCCTGGACTCCTGAGAATCCAACTTCAAATGTTCCTCGTTTAAATGCTAACGACAGATATACCAATTCAACTTCTACACGTTTCCTGACAAGTTCAGATTATTTCAGTTTGAATAACATAACAGTTGGTTATACTTTGCCTAAGCACCTTTTGAGTAGCTTGAATATTTCAAGAGTTCGTGTTTATGTAGCAGCTGAAAACGTTGCCTTGTGGACAAAAAGAAAAGGACTGGATCCACGTCAGAGCTTTATTCAGGCCACTACAGCGCGTTATACGCCTATTCGTACAATTTCTGGAGGTCTTAACCTATCGTTTTAACAATTTAAATGATTGATATGAAAAGGAAATATTTATATATATTATTAGCACCTGTTTTGATGACTTTCTTCGGGTGTGAAGATAACCTGGATACTGCACCTGAAGGGGATACGGTAACTCAGGGTATCAAGGAAGATGTTTATAGCAAAGATCCTGCCAAGGCAAAAGCGAGTGTAAACTCCATTTTTGCTCAGTTTACACAGTATGCGCCTAACTACACAGCATTAGGTGACGTAACACGTCACAATGACTTTGGTTATCCGTCTGTAATGATGTTTACTGATGCCAATGGTGAGGATATGGTAATGGAGGTTATTGGTTATAACTGGGCCAACAGTAGTCTTGACTTTTCTGATCGAGAGTTTGATTCTAATGAAGCACAGATTGTTTGGAACGATTTGTATTCCATTATTTACAACTGTAACAATGTTATTTCATCAATCGATCCTGAAACAACAGAGACGCCTTCACAATTTTATTTAGCACAGGGTCTTGCCGCCCGTGCATTTAGTTACTGGAATTTGGCACAGTTATATCAATTTAACTATAAGGGTAATGAAACTGCTCCTTGTGTTCCTATTGTTACCGATGAAAATGCCAATGATGTTGCATTGAACGGTGCGCCAAGAGCAACTGTACAACAAGTATATGACCTGATGTTAGCTGATGTTAATACGGCAGTTACATTGTTAAATGCTGCTGCTGAAGCAGATGATGCTGTTGTTCGTGATGATAAGCGCTATATCAGCCTTGCTGTTGCTTACGGTTTACGTGCCCGTATCAATTTAACAATGCACAACTATGCTGAAGCTGCTGCCGATGCACAAAGTGCAATTGATGCAAGTGAGGCATCTCCAGGTTCGGTTGCTGATGTAGGAAAACCTACATTTATGACTGTTACTGAGAATAACTGGATGTGGGGTATTATCATTAATGAAACGGATGGTGTTGTAACTTCAGGTATTATTAACTGGATTTCTCACCTGGGTTCTCTTAACTGGGGATACTGCAACTATAACGGTGGACGTCAGATAAGTAAGAAATTATATAACACTATTCCTGATACAGATATTCGTAAGGGGTGGTTCCTTGATGCCAATGGAGAATCAGCTAATCTGACACCTGAGCAACAAGCGCAAATGGTATCAGTTGGTTACCGTCCTTATACGCATGTTAAGTTTGCTCCTTATAACAATGAGATTGCAACAACAACCAATGCGAATGACGTGCCATTGATGCGTATTGAAGAGATGTATTTAATTAAAGCTGAAGGTCTTGCGATGAGCGGAGGAGATGGTAAAGGTGCGCTGGAAACATTTGTACAAACATACCGTGATCCGGCATATACATGCTCAGCTTCCAGTCCGGAAGGTATTCAGGAAGAAATATTCCACCAGCGTCGTATTGAATTATGGGGTGAAGGAATGAATTGGTTTGACATCATGCGGTTAAATAAGGGTGTTGACCGTCGTGGAGCTGGTTATATCAATGCCTCTATGGTATTTAATATTGCTCCAAAGAGTGATATCATGTTATGGCGAATTTCAGAGCCTGAGATCGAAGCTAACCCACAGATTAGCCACGGTGATAATAACCCGGCAGCACCTGCTCCGGAACCAGTACCAGATACCGAGTAATTTGTTTCACTTTTAATTTAGATTATATGAAATTTAATAAATTATATATAGTGCTTCTGTTCGCTATGACAGCTTTATTTGTGGGTTGTAGTGACTTTGAAGATACAGTTGAGCCAAGTCCTTTAACTCCAGAAGGATGTCAGGGCGTTTATTTTCCAACATCAAACAAAGCGTTGTTTGAGTTAGAGCCTGCAGATGCTAGGGAATTAACCTTAACAATTGCTCGTAAAATGGAATCAGGTACTGCTGAAGTTCCTTTAAAAGTAGAGATTAATACGGATGACATTTTTGATGTTCCGGCTACAGTTAGTTTCGCTGATGGAGAAACCGAAGTGGAATTTAAAGTTACCTTTCCTGATGCAGGAGAAGGAACTGCTTACAACTTAAAAGTTGCTGTAGAAGGTGACCAGTTTGTAGATCCTTATGCTTCAACAACTCCTTATGTTGTTACTTCAGCATCTCGTGTTAAGTGGGAAGTGTTAGCAGATCCATGGATTTATGTAGATGGCGTATTTACGGCCGGATATAAAGTAAGTTCTTTGCCAATGTATGTTGACGTCGAAAAAGCACAATTGAGTGATGCTGTACGTTACCGTTTTAAGAATGCTTACGATGTTCCAACCGGAGGCCCTGACGCAGATGGAATTTACGACGGATATCCAAATAATGAAGAAGGTCACTTTGATGAATCAAAAGATTATTATACAGTTATAGAAATTGATAATCCATCAGGTAAGTCTGGAAATGCGGTTATGCCAAGGCATGAGATTGGCGTGAATTGGGGCTACGGTGATATATCAATAGGTTCGGTACCTGATAAATACGGCGTTGTTACCGCCGATGCGATAACTTTTGGCGATGGTGCTTTGTATATAAGTGAGTCGGAATATAATGATGGTGCAGCTTATGCAGCTTCAGTACCAACTGTTATTTACACCAATAAAGAGGCATTTATTAAGGCTAACCTTAAAATTACTGATTTTAATGATGTTGATTATAAAACCATTGAAGGTGAAGTAAGTGAGTATTGGTCGGCAGCAATCAGTAAAGACTGGGCTCAGACAATTGCTAAAGCAATAGACGCAGATCCTGAAAATGACGAAAGTGATTATAAAAATCTATATTATCTTGCCGATTTGTATGCCAATGGTAAAGGTTTAGCTTTCTATTATGAAGAAGGTGGTAAAGTAAAAATACCTGCAGATCAGGCAACAGGTTTGGAAGTGTTCGGTCAGGAAGTATACGTATCTCAAAGTGCAGATGTTGAATCTTCTGTTGAGGTGAATGGACAAGGTTATACGGTTTACACCCTCGGTATGTTATTCCATTATGAGGATGGAACAAAAGTTGGTGAATTTGCTGAGAAGTTCTATTATGGTAAGACGAAGTATACGTTTGAAATAAGTGATTTCATTGGACATTTTGTATTAAGTGGACCAAGTGTATTCGATAAACCTGACGCTGCTATGGCAATTGAAATAGCAGAAGGCACAGAGGCAAATACATTGATCATAACAGGTATGCAATATGCTGAAGAGGTTGTTGCAACATATAATCCTGCAACATCGACAATGAGTATTGCTCCTCAGGCTTTAGCCGATTATGGTATATATGATATTGCATTGTATACATTTAACAGTGTAGAGGAAGTTCCTAGCGGTGTGGCAACAATTGACTTATCGTTTAGTGTACAGAATACTATTACAGTTTCACATACAAGCGAAATGGATGGATATCTATTGTATTCTAAAGCTGTCGGTGGATGGGTTTCTGGATATTATGATATCGTACTTACGCCTACAGAAGCTCCTGCTGAAGCTTCCGTGGCTTATGGTTTCGACTCTATGAAAGCATATCCACAAATTTCACCATTGAAGAATGCTGCTGATGCAGGATTTAACTTCAAAGTTGAAAGTAAAATTGATTCAAGACCTGTTAAACAGAATGCAACTCCGATTGTGTTCTAATTAACCAATCATATTTAATTGGAAGAGGATGTTAATTACAGCATCCTCTTTCTTTTTTTTGATCAACTTTTTTCTTTTTTATAGTAAATGGAGACTCGAGTTATTTAGCCCGGATTTTATTGCGATATTTCATTATTTCGACCTTTATTGTGATTACTTAAATCATTGTTAGTAAATACTATTTTTATACCTTTACACATCTTACGTTATTCTAAACCTATATAAATGAAGACGCTTAACCTGATTATTATGCTGACCCTTGTTGTAAGCTGTCAGTCGGTCAAAAAAACAGCAGACGCCAGTGCCTTTGATAAAGCAATTGCCGAGCACTTTGATGGCAAAGTTAAAAAGCTTTCTAATACCTCCGGAACATTCATTATTGTTACACAAACCAATGAAACAAGTATGAAATTACCGGGGAATGCACTTAAGTTTGGCATATATGATGTTAAGAAAGAAAAGCTTGTTTACATAGAGGAGAAATACAATGCACATGCAAGTTGGTTTAATGAGGAGTACATCCTGATTAAATCTCAACCAGGTGTTAAATCGACAGATCCTGAGGTTGATAATTCAATGAGGCAATATTACATCAATGCCAAGACATTAGAAAGATTTACACAATTACCCAATTAATATTTAAACCTTTAGAATGAGAAAGAATTACCTAATTATTATTTCCCTGACTGTTTTAGGGATAGGGCTTTTTTTGGCCCATTCCGTAAATAAATTTAATGAAAACGATGAGCTTAAATCATCTGATTGCCTTATTCAGGATCAGATAGATGCGAAAATTAAACGTCGTGCAAATGGCTATGCCAAACAGGATAAGCCCGATAAGTTTTTGGAACATATATACATGCTTAAAACAGGTGGAAATCCTGACGTTGATTATAAGTTCAATAATGCGCTGAACGAACTTAAAAGTGCAAAACTGAATTCCGCACAGTTAAAAGGAATCAAGGCTTTGGATTGGAAACAGCGTGGACCTGGTAATGTTGGTGGTCGCACCCGTGGTTTAATAGTTGACCCTGACGATGCATCCGGTAATACCTGGTTTACCGGACCTGTTGGAGGTGGAGTTTGGAAAACAACTGATGGCGGATTAAGCTGGTCTGCATTGACAATGGATTGGCCAAACTTATCTGTTGCTTCATTAGTAATGGCTGATTCAAACCATGACGTACTGTATGCCGGTACCGGTGAAGGCTTTGGAAACCTTGATGCTATTAAAGGTAATGGTATCTTTAAATCAATTGACAGGGGGCAGTCATGGACACATATGGCATCAACCAAAGATGATGCCAATTTCACCTATGTGAGTCGTTTAGCCATTGATCCTGCCAATGAAGACATTGTTATGGCGGCTACTAATACTGGTATTTACCGAAGTATCAATGGTGGTACATCATGGACAAATGTATATGTTGCTGAAGGCAGGATTCAGGACTTGAAATCAAAATCAGGAGATTTTAACACACTTTATGCCACAGATAATAACATTGGGATTTTAATGTCTATTGATGGAGGAATATCATGGAAACTGGTAAAAGAAATCAATAAAGGTCGAATTGAATTAGCAGTGTCTGATAATAACCCTGAATATATTTATGCACTGGCAAGTACTTCAGATTTATATTTATCAACCGATGGCGGCGATAACTGGAAAGAGACTACCGCTGAACCAAAAGTAACATTCCTGAGTGGACAGGGATGGTATAATAACACCTTGGTCGTTAACCCTGACGATCCATCAAAATTATATGTTGGCGGACTTGAAAATTATAGCGTTTCAGTTGATGGAGATGTAGCCACTTCCGGTGCTAATGTGTTCGATGTTCAGGTAAATAACGTATCATTTTTATCATGGTTGGATATTGGAGGAGAGTATTTAGCCGGTGGAGTTAAAATGGAATCAGCTAATGCTTCAATGTACACAGATGTTGAAATTACTTTTGGTTCAGGAATTACTCAAAAGGCACATCGTTTTACAACTAACTCTTCAGCATCGGTACCAGATGCTTCTGAACTGACATATGTTGATTATGTTGAAGTACCATTTAAGGTTGTTAACAAAACAAGTGGACAACAATTGATGGTTTCCTTCCTGGATAGTAACAATGACGGCGTGTTTGAGCCGGGAACCGCTACTAAAGAGCAGGTTTATATTCATGTTCAAAATTACGATGAAACAAATGCTTCAGCTGATATTTCAACTGATAGCGGAGCTGAATATAACAGAATTGTTGTGCTCAATCCAATTGTAGCAAATGACTATGTATGGGACGCCGCTAACCTTCCTGCAGCGACTATTAATTTTGAGGCCTATGAATTAAAGAGTAAGAATATTTCATCATCACAACTAACTCTTTGGTATGGGTATGGACAAAGTAATTACTCTCATGCTGACCACCATAACCTGACTATTGTTGAGGGAGTTGGTAATCCATTCCGAATTGTGGACTGTAATGATGGTGGAGTATTTATTTCTGATGATGGAGGAGTAAGCTGGGAGGAACGTACCGCCGGCTATGTGACATCGCAATTCTATGGTGTTTCAAAACACCCTACAAAGGATATGTATATTGGCGGACTTCAGGATAATGGTACATGGCAATCTCCCGAAAATCCCAATGCGTCGAGTAAATGGGAAGATAAATGGGGAGGTGATGGTTTCGAGACAGCCTGGAATGCCAATGATCCCGATAAAATGGCCATGTCTATTTATAACAATGAGATAAAGATTACAAATAATGGAGGTCAGTCATGGTTTACAGCCAATATCGGTGACACAGGTAATGATGCTCCTTTTGTGACAAGAATAACCAACGAGGTATCTGAACCAGATTTGTTATTTGTTGGTGGTGCATCAGGTGTTTGGCGCTCTGATGATTTTGGAATTAACTGGAAACTGATCACAATGCCTGCAGGTACATGGAATTATGGTAGTGATTTTCCTCATATAGCGATAAGTCCTGTAGATAGCAAATATGTTTGGGCCGGTAATGCTATCTCTGCGTCTAATGCACTGGCATACTCCACTGATGGAGGGTTGAGTTTTAATAGTATGCCTACTCCGGTTGGTGCAGGAGCATATATGTCTGAATTGATTGCTCACCCTACCAATGAAAATGGTATTTATGTCTTATTTGCTCAAAATGGTCATCCTAAAATTCTGTATACCGAGGATCAAGGAGAAAACTGGACCGATTTAAGTCAGTTTGAAGACGGAACAAGTACCAATGGCTTCCCAAATGTTGCAGTTTATTCATTGGCGGTAATGCCTCATGATAATGATATTTTATGGGCTGGAACTGAGATTGGGATCTTCGAATCAACAGATGGAGGACAAAGCTGGCATTTTGCCAACAACGGTCTGCCTGCAGTATGTATCTGGGATATTAAAATTGTAGGTCAGCAGGTTGTTGTTGCCACTCATGGTTTAGGAGTATGGACAGTTGATATTCCCGAAATACTTAATGTTCTTAAAAAGCCTGTAGTTAAGGCGGGTAAAAATCCATTGGGACAAATTTCTGTGGAATTAGAATTAGAGTCGGCATATGAAACTGTTGAAGTGTATGTTGATGATGAGTTGAAGAAAACCTTTGAGAATACGAGCATAGGTGTCATAAGCGATGTTATTGAGCATTCAACAGCTAATCAATATATGAATGTAAAAGTGAAGGGAATAGTTGGAGATAAATCAGCTACATCGGTAGGTGTCAATGTGGAAAACTATAATTTGTATGCACCGGTTCAGAAATATGTGAATCCTTTTACAACAAATCAATACGATTTTACAGGTTCATCATTCTCAATATCAGATCAATTATTTGATAACTGGGCCATTCATTCCGATCACCCTTATGCTAAAAATGAGGATGTTGTTTATATGCTAAATTATCCGATTGAGGTAATGGAGAATTCCGAAAAATCAATATTGTCATATCGTGATATTGCCTTGGTTGAAGCAAGTCAGCCCGGATCAAATTATGGAGATGAGGCTTTTTATGATTATGTTGTTGTTGAAGGAACCACTGATGGTATAACATGGAAGCCATTAAAAGATGGATATGATGTTAATGCATTTGATAGTTGGAAAGAATTTGCTAAATCAGGAATCAACTCGACTCCAAATTCATCAGCTTTATTGGAAACGCATTCTATCAATCTTCAAAATACCTTTAATGCCGGGGATGTCATCCTAATTCGTTTCAGGTTATACTCTGATGATAATACAACAGGTTATGGTTGGGTAATTGATGATTTGAATATTCAGGAAGCATCAACTGAAACACAAAACCTATCCCTTTTCGGAGGTATAAATCCGCAAGGAAAAATTGGTATCAGGCTTGATTTGAAGCAAGATTATGACCTAGTTGAATTATACGTTGATGATGAGCTTTATGAATCATATAATAGCGTGAGTGCAGGAACAATAAGCGAAGAAATCACACAAAGCTCGTCGAAAGCTATGATTAGTGTACACGTAAAAGGAATAATGAATGGGGTAACTGTTGTGACAGATTATTTAAGTGTTGATAACTATGCACTGAAAAATCCTATTCAGAGGTATATGACCTCCTTCGCAACTAATCAAACTGATTTTATAGGTTCGGCATTTACAATTTCTAAAGAGCTATTTGATAATTGGGCCATCCATTCACAACATACTTACTCTGCCAATGATAATATTTCATACTTGCTGACCTATCCGATTGAAGTAATGGAAAGTGGAAAAGCATACATTACCTATAGTGATATTGCATTAGTTGAGGCTGAAACAAATGCCTATGTTGTTGTTGAAGCAACCAAAGATGGTATCGAATGGACGGCTTTGGAGGAAGGATATAATGTTGAAAAATCAGCAAAGTGGAGCACATTTGTTAATGATAATGATATAAGCTCCATACCAAATTCCAAAGATCTTTATGAAGAACATACAGTTGATCTTCTTGATAACTTCAATACAGGTGATATTGTACTAATTCGCTTTCGATTGTTTTCCGGCAATTCAGACAAAGGCTATGGTTGGGTAATTGATAATCTTATGATTCAGGAAACAGGTACCGCCATTGATGATGATCATACAACCCTTGCTAAATTCGAAGTAGGTCCAAATCCTGCTTCAACGTTCATTGAATTAAATCTTAATTCAAAAGAGAGAGGTGATGTAAGTGTGGTTATTTATGACATGACCGGAAGGACCGTTGTTGTTAAAGACTTCTATAAAGAAGCTGATATGTGGGAACAGACAATTGAATTGGGTCATTGTGATTCAGGCGCTAAAATTGTTACGGTAACGATTAATGGAAAAGTTTATAAAAAGAAAATTATTTGTCGTTAGAACGACCTTGCTGATGCAGGAAAAGAGGTGCTTTTGGCACCTCTTTTTTTGTTGAATGAAGCATAAATAGGCTTGGAAGTCATTTTTTTTATTTTTTAATCCAATGGAAAACTTGCATTATAAAAGGATTTCGGAATTTCCTATGTCCAGACCTAATATTTATTACACTACATTTTGTTAGTTTATCTTATCTTTATCACTACCAGTTAGTGATTTGTGTGTGTTGGATATTTATTATTGTTAGTAGACGCCATTCTTATTAAGGATTTTAGTTCCTGAAATTTTAGCAATGAAATGTGTGAATTTCATATTTGTTTCATGATGCAAATATTCAGATTTAGATTAAACCTTTTAATAGAAAAGCCAAAGACCTGTCATAAATCTGATCCTGGCAAAAAAATGACTCTAATCTTAAACTGAGTTACAGCTAACGAAAGTGAACAGATTAAGTTATTGGCAGTTTATTATATACAGAAATGCCAGTAAAGCACATTAGATTGGTATTTATTCAGAAGTTGTCTAAATCCATTTATAAACCTTTAATCAAAGTTTAATGAAGAAACTTTACTTCACATTAATTGTAATCTCCTTGTCAGTTGTAGGTTATCTGTATCTACCACAAAAGAGGCTTAATCCTGTTAAGGGAGAAGTGGCATTAACTCCGCAGGAAATTAAACAGAAAGAAATTAAAGCAAAAGCAGAGCGACGAAATGCAGGTTATGCCAAACCCGATAAGCCAGATGAATATCAAAAATACTTATATTACCTAAAAACAGGTAATGATGCCTCAAACGAATATCCGCACAATCATCAGCTAAAAGAGTTGAAAAGTGCTAAATTAAAATCGGCACAATTAAAAGGGAGTAAAGCTTTACTCGATTGGGTAGAGAGAGGGCCTGGTAATGTTGGGGGGCGAACAAGAGGCTTTCAAGTTGACCCTAACGATATCAGTGGTAATACATGGTTTGCTGGTTCCGTTGGTGGAGGTATTTGGAAAACTACCGACGCCGGTCAAAACTGGGTGCCTGTTTCAGATGACTGGCCTAATATGGCAGTTAGCTGTTTAACTATTGCCCCGTCAAATTCTCAGGTTATATACGCAGGTACAGGTGAGGGGTTTTACAATCTGGATGCCATAATGGGTAATGGAATATTTAAAAGTATTGATGGTGGTGAAACATGGAACTTACTAAACGCCACAGAAGACAATAGTGCATTCCGTTTTGTTAATAGAATTGCAGTAGATAAAGACAATGAAAATATAGTATATGCCGCAACTAATCGTGGTATATACAAATCAGAGGATGGAGGCTCAAGTTGGAATACTGCGTACCAGGCGTTATATAACAATGACAACTATGTGAGACGAGTACAGGATTTGAGAATGTCTCCATCTGATTCTGATATATTAATTGCCGGAGTTGATAATTATGGAGTAATTCAGTCGTTTGATGGAGGAGAGACATGGAAGTTAGTTCACAGCTTAACTGAGGGACGTGTTGAGATTTGCATATCTGATTTAGATAATGATGTCATCTTTGCTCTTACTTCTCAATCCAACCTGTCAATGTCTACGGATGGTGGTGACAATTGGGTTAAAGTTTCTTTCTCAGGTACCGAAGTAGCCTACTTATCAGGGCAGGGTTGGTACAACAACACAATGGTTGCGCACCCAAGCGATGAAAATAAACTGTTTATCGGTGGAGTTGATTTATATAGTGTCACAACTATTGATGGTGCCTCAAATGGAACACCTGCCTTTGATATTATTGATAACACGGGGGCATATTTCGTTTATGGAGATATTGAAGGCCAGTACCTTGGAGGAGGTGTTAAAATAACACATGAAAATGCAACCGGTATAGGTACTGTCGAGATTCGATTTGGTGCGGCTAACTCTCAAAAGGCTCATCGCTTTACTGTCGATAATTCTTCAGCACTTGTTGATAATGCTGACCATGTCTATATAGACTATGTTGATGTTCCTTTCGAGGTTTGGGATACACAAAACGACATGCAGTTAATGGTTTCGTTTAGAGATGCTGACAGTAACGGAAGCTTCAACCTGACAGGTACGAGTGTTGAGCAATTATATATTCATAGTGATCAATACAGTGAGTCTGCTTCTGAAACTATTGGTATTGACGGTGGAGTAGGTAGTAATCAGGTCGCTGGTGTTTATCCTAGAATGGCCACAAATGTTAGCTGGGATCCAGGTAGTTTTGTTAATGCTGTACTTCATTTAAACAATATTGAGCTAAAGAGTCAGTTAATGACCTTTGAAAAAATCAGCAGGTGGAATGCCAATACCAATGAAACAGACTATGTTCATGCTGATCATCATAATTTGATTGTTGATACAGGTAATGGAACGCCATTTAGATTGATTAGTTGTAACGATGGAGGTGTAGCTTTCTCTGAGGATGGAGGAACAAGTTGGTCTAGTCCCAATGACGGATATAATACTTCACAGTTTTATGGTGTTACTCGTCATCCCAACCTTGATCGTTATGCAGGAGGATTGCAGGATAATGGAACATGGATGTCGGGAGAAAACCCTGCTAAGTTGACAGCATGGGGAGAAATTGCTGGTGGCGATGGATTTTCAACAGTATGGAATCAGGAAGACCCTGACAAAATTGTTGGCTGTTATTACTACAATACCCTTTTTGGTACATACGATGGAGGTCAGACCTGGAGTCTGCTAAGCGGTGTTCATGGCTACAACAATAGTGAATTGTCTCCATTTATTACTCGTATTACCAATTCAAAGAGTAATCCTGACTTATTATTGGTCGGAAGTAAAGACGGAATTTCTACTTCTGAAGATTTTGGTTTAAGCTGGGATTTGGTATCAGTGCCTGCTTCAGCCTGGAGTGCCGGGGATTATAATCCGCAGATTGCCATTAGTCCAGTTAACCCTCGTTATGTTTGGGCAGGAACAACTGTTTCTGGAGGTCAGCCAATTGCATTGTCAAAGAACGGTGGTAAAACATTTGGACTGGCAACGACTCCATTTACGACTCATTCTTCAAATATTTCAAGAATTGTGGCACACCCTACCGATGAGAATGCAGCTTTTGTACTATTCTCGCAATTCAGTAAACCAAAGATTTTTAAAACAGATGATCTTGGAGAAACCTGGACGGAGCTATCAGGTTTTGGCACTTCTATTAGAAGCTCAAACGGTTTCCCTAACGTTGCTGTTTATTCTTTGATCGTCATGCCTCATAATACAGATATAATCTGGGCGGGTACTGAAATAGGATTATTTGAATCAACTGATGGTGGAGAGTCGTGGTTATACGCTAATAACGGCTTGCCTGCTGTTTGTATATGGGATATGAAAATAGTAGGACAGCAGGTTGTTGTCGGTACGCATGGACGAGGTGTTTGGACGGTAGATATTCCTGAAATACCAACTGATATCCTGCAACCGGAAATAAAAGCAGGAAAGAACCCCACAGGTAATCTGGCTCTTGAATTTGTGCTGAAACAAAATTATGATATTCTTGAACTTTATGTAGACGATGTTCTACATAAGACTTATGAGAATGTGACAAGTGGCACAATTTCAGATGAGATAGCTTACTTAAGCTCAATGTCGTCAGTTAGTGTACAAGTGAAAGGTATTGTTGGTGAACAGTCTGCCTTATCAGAATACCTTGTTGTTAAAAATTATCAATGGAAAGAGACCGTTCAGAGGTATATGAATTCGTTTGCTACGGCCAGGTATGATTTTATTGGCAATTCATTCAGAATATCAAAAGAGTTATTTGATGAATGGGCTATACATTCAAACCATCCTTACGAAGAAAATGCCGATATGACTTATGTATTAAGTTATCCAATAGAGGTGCTTGGAGAAAATGAAGCATTTCTTTCATACAGTGATATAGCCATGGTTGAACCGGGAGAACCGGGTACTAAGTTTGGAGATTCCGAATATTGGGATTATGTGATTGTTGAAGCGACCAAAGATGGTATAAATTGGGTACCGTTGGCAGATGGTTATGATGTTAATTACTCCGAAAAATGGAAAGATGCCGCCGGAGCCGATAGCGATTATAATACAATTGATGATGAGCCAACTTCTGTTGATCTCTTTGAGGAACACTCCATTAATTTGCATGCTACCGGTGATTTTACTACTGGTGATGTTATCCTGATTCGCTTCCGTTTATATTCAGATGCGAATGCTACGGGTTATGGTTGGATTATAGATAATTTAATTATACAGGAAACAGGTACGGCAGTTGAAAGCGAAACTGACGCTGAATTCACATTTGCCGTTGGACCTAATCCAGCTACAGATTATTTACAATTAAAGCTTGGCTCTGAAGATAGGGGTGATGTTAATGTTGTTATCTATGATATGTCAGGTAAAGCTGTTATAATAAGAGATTATTATAAAGATTCAGATAGCTGGTCTCAAACAATAGATCTTGACCAGAGATACTCAGGTACAATGATCATTGCAATCAGTGTCAATGGTAATGTTTATAAGAAGAAAATTGTTTGTCGATAGTGACATTCAACATATTCGTTTAAAAGAGGTGCTTTTGCACCTCTTTTTTGTTTAAGTAAGATTATCCGGAACTGTTATTTATATTGAACTTTAAAAATTTATTATATAAGCAGTTAATCAGTGTATTATCCAAAGGCTTATTTAGAATCATTTGTTAATAAAAGATAAAAACATCCGAAACTATTGGAAGGAAGTATCTTTTAGTGTATATTTGTTCAACAATTTTGCAACGAAATAAAACACAACGATATGACCGCAGTTCAGTTTGACCAAAAATTATTAAGCATGCAAGATAAGCTGCTTTATTTTGCATTGAGCTTAACAGCAAATGATGACGATGCTCGTGATTTGCTTCAGGAAACCACGTTGAAAGCTTTGACGTATCGCGAACAGTTTGTTAATAATACCAACTTTAAAGCCTGGGTGTTCACCATTATGAAGAACACATTTATTAATAACTACCGTCGTGACCAGAAAACGAGAAATACATTTGACAGCACAGATGATGCTATTCGTGTGGCTTATAAAAAGAATTACGCATCTGAAACCCCAGAAAATGTATATGCTGTTATGGAAATGAATTCTAAGGTTGAAAAGCTGGATGATGAATTCAGAATTCCTTTTAAAATGCATACGCAGGGATTTAAATACAAAGAGATTGCTGAAAAGATGGATTTACCAATTGGTACAGTTAAAAGCCGAATTTTCTTTACACGTAAGAAATTGCAGGAAATGCTAAAAGATAAATAGTGATAGATCGAAATAGAATATTAGCCGATGTAATTTTTAGTAAATTGCATCGGTTTTTATTTTATAGGTTATTAGATTTAAAAGTCCATAATCTAATTGTCTGAAACCTCATTTTAATAGTTTAAATTGTAGTATAATATAGTCTTCAAATAGATATGAAAGAACAAAGCAAAATAAAGCGCTATCAACGCATTTATGAGCAAATAAAGCAGTTAATTGAAGCGACTGATAATCCTGCTTCCCGGATGGCTACAATCAATGCAGTATTGCATCACAAGTTCACTGACTTTTATTGGACTGGTTTTTATGAATTGGTAAAGGGCGATTTATTGGTGAGTGCTTACCAGGGGCCGGTTGCTTGTCTAAAACTAAAGAAAGATACTGGTGTATGTTGGGCAGGAATAAATCGTAAGGAAACAGTTGTGGTACCAAATGTTCATGAGTTTCCGGGACATATTGCCTGTTCATCTGCGACCAATTCAGAAATTGTCGTACCTGTGTTTAATAAGGAAAACGAAGTCGTCGCTGTATTGGATATTGATAGTAAGGAGTTCAATACTTTTGATGAGGCAGATAAGCGGGAGTTGGAAAAGATTGTGACACTAATTTACGCGTAATGAAGGTATTGATAACGGGCGGAGCCAAACGAATCGGGAATTACCTTGCTAAGCATTTTGCAGTCAAAGGTTACGATGTGATTTTGCATGTTAATCGTAGCATATCAGAAGGTGAAGCCCTGTTATCTGAACTCAAAAATAAGTATAAAGACCAGAATTTTAAACTGATTCAATGTGACCTTAATGAATGGAAAAAGGTTGCTAAGGTGTTTAAGGAGACCTTTGATAATATAGGTTTACCTGATGTCATCATCCATAATGCAAGTTATTATTTGAATAAATCCCTTGCAGATACCCAGGAAGATGATATGGAACAAATGATGGGTATTCATTTGTTTTCACCAATGGTGATTAATAAAGCCTTTTATAAGCGGGGTGGAAAAGGAAATATTATCTCCATTCTTGATACAGCGATTCAAACAAATCAGACCTCGCATGGCATGTACCTCTTATCTAAAAAGTCACTGGCCGATTATACCCAAATGATTGCCAGGGAATGGGCGCCAACTATAAGGGTTAACGGCATCGCCCCCGGACCTGTTTTGCCTCCTGAAGAAAAAGATGCCGCCTATTTTAATGAGGTTGTAAAAAATACTCCACTTCAGTCTCAGGTGCAATTATCGAGTATTTCCGACTCCGTTGATTTTATTTTACAGAATAAAAACATGACTGGTCAGGTAATCTACTGTGATTCCGGTCAACATTTGTTATAGTAATTCGTTTTATCCTTAGAAATTGTTAAACACTATGGGAACTCTAAGGATAAAGAATCTGCTCTTACGAAGCTATGTCGGTTTTAACCCGCATGAAATTGGCAAACGACAGGATCTGATGCTGAATATTACCATCAACTATCTTTCAGGGAATGAAGAAAAGTCAGATAAGCCTGAAGACGCATTAGATTATCGTACCATCACAAAGCAAATTATTGATAAGGTAGAGCACAGCAAATTTAATTTACTTGAAGCCATGGCACGTATGGTCCTTGATACAATAATGAACTATGAACGCGTAAAGGCAGCAGAAGTTGAAATTGACAAGCTACATGCCTTACGATTCTCTGAAAGTGTTTCTATTACACTGTCAGATTCCAGGTAATAACAACTAGGATATTCGATGACTTATTAAAACACAAGACTGCTAAAACAGGTCTTAAAATAGTCCGGAGTTGTTCCACGACTCAAAACATTAATAAACGGTTTAAATATGGAAAAACAAGTCGTAATCGGATTAGGTTCTAATATTAATGCAGGTGTTAATATTCCAAGGGCACTTAATGAACTTAATGTGTTGGGTAACGTATTAAAGGAGTCGGAAGTACTTGTAACTAAACCTATCGGAATAAAAGAGCAGAACGACTTTTCTAATAGTGTCGTTTTAATGAAAGTGCCCCTTTCAGAATCAGATTTAACCATAAGGCTCAAGCAAATTGAAGACAAACTGGGGCGCGACAGAAGTCGCCCTAAATTCGGTCCACGGGAGATAGACCTTGATATAATTGTTTATGATGATGTGATCGTAGATGATGATTACCATTCCCGTGATTTTCTGCAAAAACTGGTTGCCCAGGTATGGGAAAAAAAATAGAGTTGGCTCGCCAGAACCAACTCTACACCTTTATCACCATTATTAACCTAACCTTTGCTAGGTATGAAAAGAAATTACAATTTAAAACTCTTACTGATATTCAGTGATACCCACATCAGATTCTTATCCATCCCTGTTGGTAGTAATGCATCTAATGTCCTTTGGTAGTTTACACTGGTCGACAAAGTTACCAGCTTCACGTCAAATGAACATGACAAATGTTGTGAAAAGAAGCCCCAACCCGGGTCAATTGCTGTACTGACGGCGCCTTGGTTGTTGCTAATCACCGATTTAGCTTCTAAATTTACCTTTTTGTATTTTTTGTTAAATTTTATTAAAAATTCATGAATGCCAGCCGCTCTGATCCCCATGTCACGGCCTAACTGGTGGTAGTAATAGAAGTCGTAACCGGTGGTTATTTTTAAAGCAGAGTTTTCAGAGACTAAAAATGGAAAGTGAATGCCCGCATTGTATTTCATGCCCTGGTAATAGTCTTGAATGTCAGACTCGTTATTTACAGGAAGATACCAGTAATTCACATAACCATGAACGTTGATATTCCATTTTTTCTCCGGATCGAGCAAATTGACTTTATGGTCAACAATGATATCCCATTCATCCAATGCTGAAAACTCGCGATCGTAAGGCAGGCTAAACCAAGCCATAATTGTTGGTCCCTTATTGATCGAATAATAAACACCAGGTTGAAAACATGCCTGATTGGCACTAAGCGTACGGCCATGAGCCAGATAATTGGTCGTATTACCCCAATCAACGCTAAGCGTGTTTTGTGCACCTAACTGTGCAACCATAATAGCCGCTAAAGCTACTAACACAATTCTTTTCATTCTGTTCCCTTTAATAATGTACTTGATAAAATCGCGGCAAAAATAAATGCACATTCATTTGGAAACAATGACAATATCAGGAAAAAAACATGATAAAAATCGCTGTGTTAATAATTGTAAAACAGGAACTAAGCAGCTTTTTAAGCAAGAGCATTATAAACCGCCAATGAGTTAAGCATTATAAGCCCTGTTTTCTTAAGCTTTCAGAATATATTTTTAATATACCTCTTAAAGATGCTAATCGTAAATGATTGCGATGATACAGATTGAGAGTTAATAAATATGTTACGATTTATAAAATAGATACACCTGGTAAAATTGAGCTACTTGTTTATGGCAGGTAATCGAAAACGCCTGGTAACGCATAAACTTTTAATTGCATAAACTGGCTTATTGCAAAATCTTTTCTACTTTTAAACGACATACAATAACCTTTCAGTGACCACATGAATAATTTAAAGCGGCGTTTTCATCAGATAATTGTGATGCTGTTCTGTCTGGCCTTACCATTTCAGGCCTGGTGTCAGGAAGAATCAGAGCTGGATATGCTTGAGAAACTTAAGAACGCATCCAATAAAGAAAAGGTACAGATCAACAATAAGCTCTCTAAGCTTAAAATGTATGATGATCCGCAAAAAGCCATTAAATATGCCGGGCAGGCCCTGCAAATCGCTATTCGAATCGATGATAAGCGTGGCATGGCAGAAGCATATACCAACCTTGGTATGGGCTATTATTTTACCAATGACTATGAGCGCCTGAAAGACTCTTACCGAAAATCATTATCGGCCTATCGCTCCATAGGCGACAACCAAAGTATGTCTACTTTATCATCAACTTATTTCAGGTTAAACCAGTCAGAAAAAGCCCTGAAGAATTACAAACGCTCCTTAAACCTTTATATCAAAGAAAAGAATTGGAACAAAGTTGCCGAGACCTGCAAGAACATGGCGGATGTTTATAAGAATATTACCGACTACTCAAAGGCTTTGCATTATTACGAAGAAGCACTGAAAATTGTGGAAGAAGGAGAAGGGGATAATTCTAAAGGCGAAGTTATTCGATTATTGGATCAGATAGGCCAAATCTATTTCTTTCAGAAAGAGTTTGATACTGCGCTCATTTACTTTACCCGAATGAAACAGATCCTCGAGGAGAGAGGTGATGAGCGAAATATCTCAATAGTGCTTAGCAATATTGCCAACACTTATTATTCTATGGGTGAGCTTGAGGAAGCGCAAGCCTACTATGAGGATGCCCTGACAATGCAAATTGAGCAAAACGGACATTGGGAAGCAGCAATGAGCCTGATGCGTATTGGGATGATAGAAGCAAAACAAAACAGGTATCATTCAGCCATTAAAAGTTATAATAAAAGTGTACGCCTGGCTAAACTGGCGCAAGCCAATGAGTTACTTCGCGACAATTACCTGGTGCTTTCTGAAGCCTATGAGGCACTTGGGAATTTCAGAAAGGCATACGAATATCGTATACAACATTCTGATTTGTCTGAAACCATGGTGATGGAAGAAAATATTACCAACTTTGTTGACGCTATGGCACTTCAGGCTTTAGAAGAAAAACAGCAGGAAAACGAAATATTGCAAACCAAAAATAAAAACTACCTGCTCGAGCTTGAAAAGGAAAACCTGATTCGATGGCGCTTGTCTTTTGGATTTACCATTCTTATTATTTCCATCCTGGTGTTTGTAACCTATTACCGCTATTACCTGAAAGGGCAAGAGAACAAAAACCTGGAGCAACGCATTGCCGAAGCTTTGAAAAAACAGGAAGAGCAGCAGCAGATCATTATGCATCAAAGTAGTTTGACGTCATTGGGAGAGTTGGCTGCTGGGATTGCGCATGAAATCAACCAACCGGTTCAAAATATTTCATTGTCAGCAGAAAGCATAAAGTATGAGTTGGAAGAAGAAAACGTTGATGCCGCCTTTCTAAATAAGTCGGTAAATGAGATATTTGAAGATATTGTTCGTGTACGCCAGATCGTTGACCATATACGTATTTTTAGCAGCGGTCAAAAAGATGAGGTTGAGGAGGAATTTGATGTTAGTGATTGTGTTCGGGCCGCCTCATCAATGATTGGAAGTCAGTATGCCAACCACCACATCAAATTATCAATGGTGTTATCTGATAATTTGCCTTGTGTATTGGGTAATCCACATAAGTTAGAGCAGGTGATTCACAATTTACTGTCCAATGCAAAAGATGCGGTTGAAGAGCGCAAGCTGAATGAACCGGATTTGAAAATGGAGGTTGAAATCGAGACCTATTATCAAAAGGAAAATGTTTGCCTGAAAATAAAGGATAATGGAGTTGGTATCTCGCAAAATCGTAAAACAGATATCTTTTTACCCTTTGTAACGAGCAAACAGTTGGGAAAGGGTACCGGACTGGGACTGTCAATATCATATAGCCTGATAAAAGAAATGCGTGGGCATATAGAGGTAGAGAGTGAGTCCGGGAAAGGAACGTCAATGTTGGTAATATTGCCACTAGCTGAAAATATATAGAATCCAAGAAATGAACGATTTAAAAGTGCTTATACTGGATGATGAATCCAGAATTACGGAGAAGTTGAAGTACCATCTTGAAAAGAGAAAGTTCAAGGTATTTACCGCCAACACGCCCAATGATGGCTTTGCTGTTTTAGAGAAAGAACGGCCTGGCGTATTGATATTAGATGTTATGCTTCCGGGGATGAATGGTCTTGATATTCTTCAGAAAGTAAAGGCTGAATATCCCAATCTTGAAATTATCATGATAAGTGGCTATGGAGATATGGACATGGTGATACAGGCCATGCGTCAGGGTGCTTCTGATTTTATTCGTAAGCCTTTTCAAATAATGGATATTCAATTGGCCATTGAACGCACTGAGAAATTTCTAATGATGCAATCGAAACTGGAGGCGGCAGAAAACAGGGGTGTTTTGGTATCCAAGGAATTGGAAGGTATGATTGAAAAGGATTTTGTTGGTGAGAGTGAGCAGATTAAAAAGGTGCTTAAAATGGCACTTAAGGCGGCTGAAGATGGTGACGTCAATGTATTGGTAACTGGTGAAAACGGAACTGGAAAAGAAATCATTTCCCGTATTATCCATTTTGGTAGTCCACGAAAAAAACAGGTGTTTGCCCCTGTTAACAGTTCAGCTATTCCCGAGTCGTTGCTGGAAAGTGAATTCTTTGGTCATGTAAAGGGTGCGTTTACCGACGCCCGTGATGAAAAAAAGGGGTACTTCGAACTGGCCAGTAAAGGCACCTTATTCCTGGATGAAATTGCGGATATGCCATATGCCCTACAGGCCAAGTTATTACGTGCTATAGAAGAGAACCGTATAAAACGGGTTGGCAGTAATAAAGAAATTCCGGTGGATGTTCGTATTATTTCAGCTACCAATAAAGATATTGAAGAGCTTATTGGGGAGAAGCAGTTTCGCATTGATCTGTTCCACCGAATTAATACCATTGAGATTAATATACCGCCATTGCGCGAACGCCCCGAAGATCTTCGTCCACTGTTGGAGCATTTTGTGACTAATATAGCAAAGAAGAAAGGTAAAAAAGTGCCGTCGATCTCAGGGGCTCTGGTCAATAAGCTGCAAAAGTATCATTTTCCCGGCAATGTGCGTGAATTAAGAAATATGGTTGAGCGTGCTATGATCCTGTCAGATAATGATAGCCTACTGCCTGAAGACTTTCCTTTAAGGGGAGAGGATTCCGGTAATTCTGTACCCTCTAATAATGGCAATCTGAACCTTGATGATAATGAGATACAGTTAATAGAAGCTGCTTTAAAAGAAACCGATTTCAACCAAACACGCGCAGCTGCTCTTTTAGGTATTAGTCGCGATGCCCTGAAACGTAAAATTAAAAAATTTGGTGTTGAAATAACTAAAGGATTCATTGATTAAGGGTATTGCTTATTCTGTGAGCGCACATCGTTTATAAATGCCTTTATGCTTGAGATACAACTGCACCTGAAGTTCAGAAGGTGCAGTTTTTTTATATAGAAGTACCAACACACAGTTGCACTGGTAAAGGATTTAAACATAAACAATCAATCATCGTTAAATGGCTGTTTGAAATCATTACAGATCAAAACCAACTTCTGGTTCTACACATCTGTTTATCTTTCTTTCAATAAATGAACCACGCCCGGATAGCTATTGCGATTAAGGTATTGTTACGGCATTGCTTCTTATCACCTTCTTCAAATATTATGACTCATGAAAAAAATACCCTGATTAAAAAGTTAAACCCACCCGGCATGTGGAGTCCGGGTGGGTTTAATAACCAAAAGGAATGTATAAAAATAATCGAATGAACTTGTTTTTGCTCGTTAGCAAATGTTCTTCGCTTATGCATTTGTGCTTTCACAAACTTCGTCCTGTACAATTTCTTGCATAGCCTTTTTCAGGTTTGCCTGGCTTACCTTAATTGGCGAAACATTCACAGGACCATTAATGCAGCCGTTTTCACAAGCCATTACTTCGTAAAATGAAGCTTCACCTGCTTTCTTTTTAGGTAGGGATTTTAGTAAACGAATGTTTCGCTTGTCAATACCGTCAATAAGCTCGGTTTTAATGTTGTGTTCTGTTGATAAAACGGTTTTAATGGCATTGGTAACACCTCCGGATGAAGCATAGCCACGACTTTCAGGTCTTACTATATCAGCTACTATTGATTGATCAGTGTTGGCGGCAAGGTCTATTTTTAATGCTGCAAATAAAGCCCCTAACTCTTCTGTTGTGATCACATAGTCCACGTTGGCATTCTTAAACGCTTCGGTGCGTTTGGCCAGGCAGGGTCCTATAAAAACAGCCTTATGATCCGGATAACGTGTTTTAGCCAGCTGCGCAGTATAGGCCATAGGTGACGGTGTATCACTTATAAATGGTTTTAACTCGGGTGCATGTTTCTCCGAAAACTCCATGTACGAAGGGCAACATGAGGTTGTCATAAATGCCGCGCCCCCATCCAGTCGTTCGAGTAATTCATTTGTTTCATGGTCAGTGGTCATGTTGGCCCCTTCGGCCACTTCAATTACTTCATCAAAACCAATTGCTCTGATACTACTCAATATTTGTGATGCGCTGGCTTTGAACTGACTTAATATAGCAGGAGCCACCATGGCAACTGTTTTTTCTTTCTGATGTTTAATATTGTAGAACAGGTTTAGAATCTGTGACTTCTCGGAAATTGCTCCAAAAGGACAGGCAGTCATGCATTTTCCACAATGAATGCATTTGTCGAAATCAATCTCTTCAATTCCGTTGGTGTTCTTACGTATGGCTTTTACAGGACATGATTCTTCACATGGAACAGGCAAATATGCAATTGCATGGAACGGACATGCCTTTTGACAGATTCCGCAATTGACGCACTTCTGATGATCAATATTGGCTTTGCCATTTATAACCATGATGGCATCCTTGGGGCAGTTGACCTGGCAAGGGCGGCCTTCGCACCCCTGGCAAAGGTTGCTGACAGTATAATTTACCTGTACACACGAACTACAGGCCTCATCAACGACGGTCAGGAAGTTGCCATTTTGTGTATATCCTTCCAGTGCCTGAACGGCGTACTCTTTCAATGGTGTTAACTCATCCTCTTCATCGGCAATGTTAAAGCCGAGCAAGGCCATGATCTTGTACTTAATTACAGCCCTGTCTTTGTGAACGCAACATCGAATCGGAGAATTGGTGCGAGGACGCATTTCAACCGGTATGCGATCGATCTTGTCCAACAAAGTATCATTGTCAAGTAATTGAATTAATCGTACAAGTAATTCACGTTTTGTTATAACAGCATTGTTATAATAGGTCATTATCTTCTAGTGTTAGTAGTTTCTTTATGATTTTCTGTGTTGTTGCATTGTCTAGTTCTTCATCATTGATCAGCACACAAGGATGAAGTTTTTCATTTGAATCGCATTTGCCAAAGCAGGGAATTCCTTCAATGCTCACCTTATCTTTTAATTGGATAGGCAGGCATTCATTTAGCAGGTGTAGTTCTGCACCTCCCATGATGTAACACATGGTGCCGCAGCATATCTGAACTTTATATTTAACTGATGTTTGCATGTTGTCAGGACTATAAATATTCTATTTCAATGGTTTTTAAGAATTTATCCTCCAGCAAGCTGGCTATTTTTTTAACTATATTTCGTCTGATCTCCAGCTCTACAGGCAAATTAGGATCCTGATGCGCATTATTGATCTGTGTTCCGGCTAAAATCAAAATGGAATCGCTGTTAAGCAAAAGTTTAACCATCTGCTCTGCAGGACCATCGCCTTTAATTGTATTACTGCTTAATTGTTCAAGTAAGGATGATACCTTGCCAAGAGTAAGTATGCCTTCCGTTATCAGGTCAATGCCCTCCATTTGAGCAACCGGGGGTAGTTCAGGATTGTAATTATTAAGCTCAATATGGATCTGGCGATCCAACTCCCTGGAAATTATTTTCGAGGTGGTACCTCCGCATATAATTTTCTTGCCCTTGAAATTATCAAGGCGTTCGGCCAGTATGGCATCATAGTTTTTGTAATACGGAGGCCCTGAGGCCAATACCATTTTTCGTGGTTCCCGACAATAAATAACCTGGCAGGTGGCATCGTCCCTGAACCGGTCAGCATCATTGGCTCTGGCACGTTGCATGATTTTACGGGCCAGTTGACGAGCAGAGATATGAGGGTTTTGGCTAATGTTTTCATTAACAAATGCTTTTAAACCATCAGTTCCCCAGCCAAAAGGCATCTTGCAGGTTCCCATGCCTGACTGGGTGATGCCATCAGAAACCATGATGATGCGGTCTTCTTTTTGTAGCTTTATATGAGTATAGTTGACTTCGGCAGCTATGCTGTCCGAGCGTTTTATTGATTTAACTTCTGCATGCAGATCAATAAATTGACCATTTCTGTATATTAAAACCGGCGGATTGTCAAACTCTACAATGCAGGCATCACCCTCGCAATTAATATCTAAAATACTAAAAGTCGAGTAGCTTATCTGACGCTTTGAATCGACCGGCAAAGTCTTCATAATAAAGTCAGATGTATGTTCAAGCGGATCGTTTTTAGCTGTAAACTGCAAAGCCATACTGGTAGTCATTGTAGCCAGTATATTAGCCTTAACGCCAGAGCCTAAACCATCTGATAGTACGGTGATTAAGCGATCTTCTTCCTTTAGCTTGCGCGATTCGCAAGAGTCACCACATACATTTTCCAGTGCCTTACGCTCCTGGCATAGTTCTGCTTCTATGTAAAAACGCCTGTTATGCATTCTCCTGGTTTTGAGCGTCAAGAATAGAATTCAACAATGAATCGGTGTAAGAGGCATTTTCGCCAAGTAAGAAGGCAATTTTCTGAACTGTTTCCATGTTCTTCTTGATCACCTCTCGTGTGCGTTTCTCCACAATATCCTTTCTGAATTCAGGTTGTTGTGCGCTTTGAATAATGCCGGTTACCAGCTTATGTTTCTGAATATTGAAGATGGATAGCTGCAGGCTTTGTTCATTTTCAGTAAAAGGTAGGTCGTAATACTCCTTGCCTGTTATAAGGGCGGTTTTAAATAGTTTTGCAAACGAGCCTAATTTGTCAAGTTCGGCACCTCGCATGCCCGGGTTGGCTTCAAAACACAACTCTGTTTCAGAGCCCATCAGGCGTGCAAAGCTGGCATTCATTTCAACAACCTTATAAGCGTCATCAATGATAACAACACCCGATGGTATTTTCTGTAGTAATATGGTGGCTTTGTGATGAGCAACCATTCGCATGTATGAGACACACATGGCTGTTTCAGCGTTACCGGTCAACAGTGCCTGCGCAAAATCACGACAGGTATCATAACCACATCCACTGCAGTTTAGCTCGTCGGCAACATTTGTCTTACCAATGCTATGGAGAGCTTCTTTTATATCTTCACCCTTAAAGTGCGCCGATTCAACAGTGTCTATATTAAAGAAGTCACGTTCAATGTTAAAGACTTGTTCTTCTTTTATACAACTGTCTGTAGTCTGGGTTCTGCATACATAGCTATTGCGGATGTTTAAGTGTTTTCCGGCTATATTTTCCTGGCAGCTCATTCCGGGACCATTCAGACAGCCGGTTTCACAGGCCAGCAACTCGAGAAAAAGTGGTGAGTCTTTACCGTATTCATTCAGGTTGTCCAGAACATTACGAACCATCTTTTGCCCTGTGAAACTCATGAAAGTGCTTTCTCCGCTATTATTCTCTCGCTTAATGGTTTCTACCATGCCACCATCAAGCGGATAAATAACACCTTCACGAGCCTGGTAGGGCACAAAAGCTGGTTCGCTACCTGTTTGTGTATTTTTAATGTGTATATTTTCTGTTTTGAGCCAGTCACTCAACTCCTTAAATGTTAAAGAAACATCAACCAGTTCTGAATCGTCAGCTTCAGATTTTTTGCCAATGCACGGACCGATAAATACAACGCCGATATCATCACCAAACCAATGTTTCAGCATCCGTGCATGTGTCAGCATTGGCGACATATAGGGGGTTATGGCCATGGTATGCTCTGGGTAATACTTGCGAATCAATTCAACCACCACGGGGCAGGCTGATGAGATGTAGGTGCCGTTTTGTCGGACTTTCAGGTATTGGCTGATTTGCTTGGATACCTCCTGCGCGCCAATGGCTGTTTCTGACGTTCCTTTAAAACCAAGTTGCTTTAGTGCACTTAAAAGTGGCGCTGCATCAGTTCCATATTCAGCAACGAAAGAAGGGGCTAACGAAACATAAACCTCTTTTTTATCCTTAATTAGCTGTCTGGCCCTTGAAATACCATCACGAACCTTTTTTGCTCCGGATGGACAAATGGCCACGCAGTGTCCGCAGTAAATGCAAAGCTCATCAACGACAGATGCCCGGTTGTCACTGACTTTTATCGCTTTTGTAGGGCATTCTCGAATGCACTTATAGCAATCTTTGCAATCGTTCGTTTCTGTATATATCGGCTTAAGTGGCATAGATATTAATTGAAATGATTGGTTAAAATAGAAGGAAGGTTGCTTTGTGTCACGCCCTCGTATTCTATATCATCAATTTCAATCACCGGTCCTCTTTTACACATTTCATTGCATAAATGGCCCCTGAAATCAATTTGAGAATCAATCTTTTGTTCTTTAAGAAATTCCTGAATTGCTTTCAGGTTTTCAGCATTACCCCTGGAATGACAAGAACTGCCCAGGCAGATAAGTATTTTATGATTGTTTGTTGATTTCATACTTACGCATTTTGACTGATGCATGTCAAGGGGCTTGCCAAAAATGCTTAAGTGCTGTGATTCTACTATTTAAGGATTTATTTCTTTAATGAAAAAACGGAGTGAAAATGCCGGTGTCATAAATTAGTACACTACAGTCGTTTGAGTGTCATAAAATAATACACTGTCCTATAGTAGGACGCATGACATGAGTAATGCCAATGGTCGAATACCTGATGTTTTACTTAGTTTATTACTTCAATATTGTATTTTTTGAGCTTTAAGTAAAGTGTGTTTCTGCTCAGGCCTAAAGATTGTGCAGTATGGGTCATATTGTTATTATAATGGCGAAGTGTTCTGATGATTAAATCGCGTTCCATTTCTTTAACAGAGCATAGTGTATCATTTGTACCATCAGTTACGCCGTCAATGACCTTATCGTGTTCTGTAGAAATGGTTCTGGCTTCTTTTTTTAGGCTTTCAAAAGATATTTCCCCATCCAGTATAACGTATTGTTCAATGGCATTTTCCAGTTCCCTTATATTTCCCGGCCAATCGTAATCCAGAAACTGCTGAAGAGTTGAGTAGCGGATTTGCGGTACTTCTTTTTGCAGTCGGAGTGATTTTTTATTTAAAAAGAAACGGATTAGCGATGGTAAATCTTCCATCCGCTCGCGCAAAGCCGGAATTTTCAGTGGAATAACACTTAAGCGATAATATAAGTCTAGTCTGAAACTGCCATTGTCGACTTCGGTTTTTAAGTTTTTGTTGGTCGCAGCAATAATTCTTACATCAACAGGAATGGTTTTTTCACCACCAACCCTTGTTATTGCACTTTCCTGGATGGCTCTGAGTAGTTTAACCTGTACTTCCGGTTTCATGTCACCCACTTCATCAAGGAAGAGAGTGCCACCATTCGCCAATTCAAATTTGCCGGGATGACCTCCTTTTTTTGCGCCGGTAAAAGCGCCATCATCGTACCCAAAAAGCTCACTTTCTATCAGGTTGTCACTTATGGCAGCGCAGTTAATAGCGACAAAACCCTTGTCAGATCGGCTACTGGCATTATGAATACTTTGTGCAAACACTTCTTTGCCCGTACCACTTTCAGCTTCAATTAAAATGGTAGATGGGCTGTCTGAAATGTTTTTCGCATAATCAACAAGCTTGCGCATTTGCTGACTCTTGGCTATAATATCTTTAAACGTAAAGCGAGCCTGCATACCTGTATATTTATTAACAAGGTGGTAGACATTCTCCAATTCACGAATTGCTATTACTAGTCCGATCAGTTTTACATTTTCCTGATCAAGTATAGGGGTAACGGTAACGTTAAATTTAGATTTACGGTCTGAAGTGTTAATGGCAATCTCTTCATTCAGAAATTTTTCGCCGGAGCTTACCAGTTGGTATATATTGTTCCAGTTTGGGATCAGGTTCTTGACCGGTATTTTTAAAAGCTCCCGCCTTCTAATGTTTATCCACTGGCAGGCCTGGTTATTGGCGTACTTTATTTCTCCGGCCGTGCTAACAGAAATAACCCCTACTTTCAAGGCATTCATCATGGCAAAAGTAAACTGATGCGTGTCATCCATTTGCTTTTGCATGCTTACATCCTTGATCTCGGCATTGATACTGGTATCGATAGCCGCAACTGCCATCTGTAACCAGGGATAATCAATATCAATAGAAGAAATAAGGAAGATCTGATACGCCTGTTCCTTGCTTCTGTTATGGTATTTAACAAGGTTATAAACAGAAGTACCCAAGGTAATCATACCACGCAAATTGTGTTTTTCCCACTCTATCCGTTCGGCCACAGGTTGCCAGTTCTGAGCTATTTTTAAACGAAACTTCTTCGAAAAATCCAGATTGCCATATAAATGAGTGATAAGTCCTCGTTCATCAACTACGATCAGTTTAAAGCAGGCACTATCCATGTTTTTGACAAATTGACTCAATGCATTTGTCAAAGCAAGACCATGTGCAGTATGTAGGATGTTTGTTTGCATTCTGATTGTCGTATGAATTATCCGTGTACAAAATTAATCTTTTTAAGGAGAATAGATGTAGTGAATATATTGCTGTTTTCGCCCAGTTGGGCGCGAATAAATCTGTGTTGTATGAAAGGTAAATTATGACTTGACAAGGTTTTGTCGTGGCTTAACAGGCACTGTTGTAGTTGTTTGTGAGGAAAATTAAAATGAGGAATGCAAAGATTTGGCATTCTGGTACGCTCATTGGGATTAGATGGGAAACAATTAATTCTTTAAACCTCAAAATTAAAGCCTATGGAAGTAAAGAAGAGCAAAAAAGCCGATTTGGAACGTAAGCGTGGTATGTTTTTCCAAATAGGAATGATCGTTACGCTGGGTGTTGTATTAGTTGCTTTTGAATGGACTAATAAGGAAGCTCGATACGATACTCTTGCTATGGTTGATGAGGAGGTGCTTGAAGAAGAAGCTCCACCGATCACCAGGCAGGAAGAAATTCAACCACCTCCGCCTCCGCCTCCACCCAGGGCAGCAGATATCCTGACAATTGTTGACGATGATGTGGACCTGGATGAGGAACTGGAAATAGAAGATGTCGATATGGATGTAGACATGGATATTGATTTGTCTGATTTTGAAATGCAAGAAGAAGACTCAGAAGATCAGATTTTTATGGTTGTTGAGGATATGCCTGAATTCCCAGGCGGAACTGCAGCTTTACTGAACTATATCAATAAAAATGTGAAGTATCCGGTTATCTGTCAGGAAAATGGCATTGAGGGGAGGGTAAATGTTTCGTTTGTAATTAATGAGAAAGGAGAAGTGATCAATGTAAAAGCGTACCAGGGAACTGACCCAAATCTTGAACGTGAAGCTGTTCGGGTGGTTAAAACATTACCCAAATGGAAACCAGGAAAACAAAGAGGCAGGCCTGTTAAAGTGTCCTTTGTTGTCCCTGTTAGGTTTAAGCTGCAGTAGCAGCCATGTTTAATTTAAGTATTAGCGTATGATAATAAAATAGTTTAAAAGTCCTTTAAACAGAGAAAACGTTCTCTGAATTTTTTCAGAATAAAAGCCGATGCGTCCAGCATGACCCTGCAAAACTTCGAACTAAAACAAGCAGCTGGAACATCGGCTTTGTTGTGCGTTTTTATCTGAATTACCGGCGCATTTTCGCCCAGGTGGGCTAATAATATCTGTGTCCTGACTGACTGGAAAATAGTAAAGGAAAATAATTAGTAATTATAAGGTGTAGAATATCAGATAGATGCGTGTGTTTTGGTGAATTTTTTATTACAAAATATGAATTGTGGAACGTCGCTTGGGATATACAAGGCAACTAACATTAATAACCTCATAAAATATATCGTCATGAAAGCTAAAAAATACAGACACGCCGATTTAGAACGTAAAAGAAGCATCTTTTTTCAGATAGGTTTAATAGTTGCACTGGGAGCTTCATTGGCAGCTTTTGAATGGGGATCGCCGGCCAAAGGAATGAAGCAGGTAGTTATAGATGATCAGTTTGTGGAAATAGAGGATATGATGCCGATCACCCAACCAGAAGAACCAAAGAAGGAATTGCCGAAACCAATCGCAATTGAACAGATAGAGGTTGTTGATAATACCGAAGACACGCCAGTCGATCTTGATAATTTCAGCAGCGATATTGAAGATCACGTCTATGAGATACCTGATATGCCAGTGGAAGAAGATGAAGCTCCGGTAACGTTTATACACGTTGAGCATATGCCTGAATTTCCCGGCGGACAAGCTGCCTTATTGAAGTATATCGCCGGTAATGTAAAGTATCCGGTTATTTGCGCAGAATCAGGCATTACAGGAAGGGTATATATATCATTTGTAATTAATGAACAAGGTGATGTAGTGGAAGCCAAAGTGGTTAGAAGCCCCGATAAAAAATTATCGGCCGAAGCTTTAAGGGTAGTCAATAATATGCCTAAATGGACACCCGGTTTTCAAAGAGACAAAGCGGTAAGGGTAGCTTATACAATACCAGTCAACTTTGTGTTGCAGTAACTCTTCAAACCAATCTATATATAGAATCGACATCGGATGTGCTCGTAATGTATTGTTTCATCCGTGCCTAAAGATCAAGCGATTATAAGAGCTACATCCGGTGTCGTTTTACCTGTTGATTTTTAAGGCTCAATAATGTTCTCATAAAAAAAAAGAGCAAGAGCTTCTTAGACCGTTGAACCAAAATAGCGAACACAATAGCTATTGTACCCATTGAATACCTTCAAAACTTAAACTTTAAAGAGATGAAAAATTATATAAATACCATTAGCAACCGAATGTGGTTATTAGCCATTGCAGTAGTTTTAATAGTCATAGCCCTGGCGGCATGTGCTGATAAACCTACCAACTTTAAACCCCGTGCCATTGGCTCTCCGGGGGAATTGCTGGTAGTAATTGAAGACCAGTATTGGAATGCGGCCACCGGTAAAGTGCTTAAAGTTCTGTTGGATGATGAATTTCCTTCTTTGCCACAAGCGGAAACATTGTTTAAGAAAACAAGAATTGCTTACGAGCAGTTTGAACGCCACTTCAGAACCTATCGCAATGTTTTAATGATCTCTATTAGGGAAAATGAGAGTTCAAACAGGGTTGAATACCGTAAGCAGGAGTGGGCACGGGATCAGTATGTCGCGAAGGTGATAGCCCGCTCTCCCGATGAATTAAATGGCTTGCTCGAACAAAAATGGTCGACCATTAAAGGTTTTTTTCATAATGGCGACATTAATGCCATGGCTGAGTCTTATCATGTTGTATATGAGCCTGAGGCTGTCAGGCATGTTGAAGCTAACTATCCATTTAAAATGTATTTTCCTAAAGGATACCATTTGAAGAAATTCAAAGGGCAGTTCTCATGGTTGGATTTTCAGCGCTCAGGTAGTCAGTTGGGAATATTTGTTTATCAATGTCCGCTTGATTCACTGGGAGATATCAATACACAAACCTTGATGATGTTTCGAAATAATTTGCTTCGTCAGCAAGTGCCCGGAGAAGCTAAGGGATCGTTTATGGCAACAGAAGAGCAGTTTCCTGTTTCTGTTAGAAAAGCAAAATTTGCCAACAGGCAATGGACCGAATTACGTGGCCTTTGGAAAGTACAAGGTGACTTTATGGGAGGACCTTTTGTTGATTACTTTTATCAGGATAAGGAGAATAATCGTTTACTGATGGTCAGTGGCTATGTATACGCTCCTGCTAAACCTAATAAGGCTATCTATATGCGCGAGGTAGAGGCTGTGCTGAAAACCCTGGAACTAAATTAGTGAACATGCAGATATGAAACATGTACTTCTTTGTATTTCTTATTTGTTATTCTGTGTTAATATTGTTTCTCAAAGTGTAATCAATAAAATACAGGGCTTGGAATTGATTAAAAATGCGCTTGAAGAAGTGTCAACGGCTGAATACAGCTATTCTGATTATTTTCTTTTTCCCGGGCAATTGACACCTGATGATGGTGACGTCAACCGAATTTTTATCAGGGAGCAAATTAATGTTACGGATACAATTATTGGAGCCCGGTTCTTTCATTTCAATATAAAAAGAAAGGATGAATTGCTTTTTGCTTATGATGGCGATATGAAGGTGAAGCTCAATTGGGATCGGCAGATTTATAATATGTTTGACTATAGAGGAGAACCCTGGAATAAACGAGCACTAATGGCTCCATTCTTTACCCGGTCTCTGGCAATCGTTAATTATGCTTTGCATCCTGATAATGAAGTGGTACTTGAAATAAGCACCGAAGGAAGTGCCTTGAAGTATTTGATTACTATTTTAAACAAAGAGATTGAGTTTGTTGGTAAAATAAGTGATGACATTAGCAAAGAGTCTTCTGATAATAGTTCAGTTTATGAGTTATGGGTTGATTCGAATACATTTTTACCTTTTAAGATCAGTCGAACACTCAGCTCTAATACTATTGTTGAAGAAATAGCTGAAGTTAGAATCAATCAGCAAAAGCAAGATCAGTTTATAATAGTAAATTACTTGCCGAATGATTTTTCGTTACAGATAAAACACAGTAACAGCTCTGTCAATTTGCTCCAGTCTAAAGCTGCCAATATAGAGTTTTTTAAAGGAGAAAATAGTTATAGCGATTTATATCAGTTCGGTGGTGAAGTGATCGTTTTACAATTTACAAGTCATTTTTGTGGCCCCTGTATAAACTCCAGGGCAACTTTAGATACATTGCAAAAAAAATATCTGAATAGAAATGTGAAGTTTATAGCCATATATAACTGTAAAGAAGATAAATGCTTGGAGAATAAAAGTTATACTAATGTTTATGATTTTCAAACTGTCACTGTAAAACCAGATGCTTTCAGGGCGTTTAACATACAACTGCTTCCAACGTTTATTATCCTAAATAAGTACAAAATGATAAGCAATATCATTCCAGGTTACACGTTAATAGAAACAGAAAATATTATTGATAAGGCGGTTCAACAATTGTTGAAAGAAAGTGAATCGAAAGTTGTTTCCCGATGATTTATCGAGTTCATAGTGTTAATAACCGTTAAACCTTAGCCGCTTATTGAAAATGTTTGACGGATAAATAATAAAAGTCTATCATTACAGCATGAGATATTTAGCAGTGTTGTTAATGGTGGGCTTTTTTAGTATTAAGGCCCAGGAAAGAACAGAAGTTGAGAAGTTAATTAAACAAGGGCAAACCTTGTATAGTCATGACTTGTACAAAGATGCGATTAGTAAATTCAAGCAAGCTATCGCGTTTGATAAGAAATGTATGGAAGCGCATTATGAATTGGCTTATACCTACCTGGCCATTAAAGATTATGATGAAGCATTGCATTACAGTCGAAATGTTCTTGCTGAAGAAAATGATTTTTGGCTGGATGCATTACTGATCTATGGCGCAGTATTAAATGAAAAAGGGAATACGAAACAGGCTATTCGCGAATATAAAAAGGCTTTAAAGAAATATCCGGATGAGTACTTGTTGTACTATAACCTGGCTGAAAGCTATTTGCTTATAAAGGAGAACGAACTGGCTGAAGACGCATTGGTGAAGTGTCTTCGTATGAACAGAAACCATATTCCAAGTCACCTGATGTTGTCATCCATTAAAAAGAAGCAGGATGAGGTGCTTAAAAGTATGTTACCCCTGTATTATTGTCTGTTAATCGAACCGGATGAATTGAAAAAAGAAGAGTTACTGGAAGATTTGCAGGTAAGATGGCATGTTGCACTTGTTCAGAAAGCCAAGCAACCAAAACCTGTTAGTAAGCATTCTATCGTATCGGGACTACAGGTGGCAGAGTCTAAGTTAAATGCCATTGCACGTGAAGCTTCAGTCAATAACCCTGAGGAACCAAACAGGCTGGTCAATCAAACCCTGGCATTGTTTGCCATGTTAAGCGAAGAACAAACCGGTGAAATGGATTTCTTTGATATCAACTATGTGGATTTTTTCACACAACTCAACCAGGCTGGTCATACCGAAGCATTTGCCTATTACATATGCAGTGCAAAATACAGTCCTGATGTATTGTTGTGGGTAGGGGATCATCAGGGTAGATTTAATGCTTTTATAAACTGGATGGAGATACAGCAGTAAGTATTTTGGCCTTTCGTCAAAAAATGGAAATGTTTTTGTATCTTAAATAGCACTATGACGTAGGAGAAGGAAATTGATGTAGAATTTAAAACTAGGTGTTATGAGTAAAATTTTAACAAAGCATTTTCAATATACAGGGACTGATGATTTTGACCAGTCGTTAGATGATCAGATAAACCAATTCATTGATAAGGAAGGCATCACTTCTGAGAATTTAATCGATGTCAAATTCAGTGGTCATTCAGATCAGGGAGTGGCAACATATTCAGCCCTTCTGCTGTATAAAAACTAAATAGAATAAATCTAGAGATAGCGGCCTCCATTAATTAGTGGAGGCCGTTTTGCTTAAAAAGCTCTGAAACCATTTGCCAGAGTATTTAATGGTGCGTTGTTGGGTTTCAAAGTCAACATGCACTAATCCAAAGCGAGGTTCGAATCCTTCTTTCCACTCAAAATTGTCAACAAGTGTCCAAACAAAATAGCCGCCTGCATTAATGCCTTTTTGTTGGGCTTTACGAATGTATTTAAGCATTTTTTGATGGTACTTCATGCGTCGAACATCGTAAACATGATCTTTGACAAGAAAATCGGGATAGCACACCCCACTCTCAGTAACAATAAGCTCTTTTATTTGAGGATAAGAACTGTAAAACTTCAGTAACTTATAAATGCCTTTAGGGTAAACATCCAGATTCATGGTGTTCAGATTGGCTTTTCGGGCCCTGGGTGGTATTTCGTCAGCGAAAAGAACGGGAGGCGTATAGCTGTGCCTGGCAACTACCCTGAAATAATACTGGATGCCAATGAAATCAAAATCAAATACCATTCGCTCTTCATCTCCTTTTCTAAAGAAGGTCTTAATGATCTTTAGTGCAGGCATGACATCGGTGGGGTAACCTAAACCAAGCAGAGGTTCAAGGTAAAAACGATTAAGCATGGCTTGCATTCTTTTGGCTGCCCGACGGTGTTTGGGCAATTGATTCACAGGTTTAATATAGGAGCACGATAATGCTACGCCAATGTTTGCATGCGGTTGCAACTCCCTTATTTTAGCACCACCTTGTGCCATACATAAAACGGTATGATGGGCTGCCTTTAAAAAATGATTGATCCCTTTGCGTGAAGGAGCATGATAGCCCATAAAGTAGCCGAGTCCGGTAAAACTCATGGGCTCGTTCATTACTACCCAGTTGCTTACTTTATCACCAAAGGCTTTTACACAAATTTCAAGGTACGCGATAAACCAGTCAACTATTTCCCGATTGGTCCAGCCGCCTTTATCATCAAGGGCCTGCGGTAGATCCCAATGATAGATTGTGACATAGGGAGTTAAGTCATTACTTATGCAGCAGTCAATAACCCGTTTGTAGAAATCGATACCTGCCTGGTTCACTTTCCCTCTGCCATAAGGCAGTATGCGTGCCCAGCTTATTGAAAACCGAAAAACGTCCAGGCCCAGAGTTCTGACCAGGGCTATGTCCTCTTCATACCTGTTGTAAAAATCACAGGCATCACCAATGGCATCACCATTATTGATATTATTGGTGTTTGCGGTAAAAGTATCCCAAATTGAAGGGCCTTTACCATCTGATTTGGGGGCGCCTTCATTCTGAAAAGCACTTATCGTTACACCCCATTTGAAATTATCGCCAAATTGCTCACGTTTAAACATGAGACAAATGTAGATGCCCTATGCAAAGTTAGTGTTAAGCCCTGATTAATAAACCATGCCCCAGGCTGCAAATCGTGTGTCATTTTCAAATGGTGTTAAAGGGAAAAAACCTTTGGCAATGTGTCCGTTCTCAATGATTATTGGGTGCATTTTAATGTTTTCCTGATAAAACAAGGGGGCTTCTCCTTTATTGAACTGGCTGATCTGCCAAGTGCCGGAGGCATCAGATAAGATTCTTTTTTTGAGATGTAAATTAATTAAGCCCATATTACATCGTAAGTTGGCTTCAACCAGGGGGTAGAATTTAATATCTCCATGCTCATCTGCTATAAACATGGCATCAATACCGATTGGGCCATAATACTTTTCATGAAGCTTTAAGGATTTCATGCTTTCTGTTATAACATCGGCAGTATGTTTGACCCAGGCTTTATCTGAAGGTATCCTGGTGATTAAATTCTCGGGAGTATGAAAATACTCTTTGTTGAAATGTCCCTGATCATCTGCATCAAAATAATTAAGGCCTAAAAATTCATAATCACCAGAGGGTGTTACCATAAATTGTAAAGAGGCATCCTGGAGTTTGTTGTAAATGGGTTCAGCGATCAAAGAACCATGTTTTTTTATTTGGGCATTGATCCAGTTGCCGGCATTCTGAAGTTGCTTAATGTTTCTGATAAACTGCAATCCTCGCCCTGAAGAGCTCCAGAGGGTTTTTAATAAGACACCATTGGTATATTTATCAAGTAATAATGAAATATCTGAAATATCGCAAACATTCACGGGTAAAGCGGGTATTGCAGCAAATGGGTGTAGACTTCGTTTTTTTAATTCATGACAAAGATGAAGACTTGTTTCACGACTAAAGAAACGTCGATAATCACCCTTGGACGAAAAAATGGGAGGTTGATGACCGGTATCAGCATATTTAGCATTAATAATCTGGCTCCATCCCCATGGTATGACATTATCCACTGTAAGATTTTTTAGTTGACTTCCCTTAATAAAGGCGGGAAGAGTTGTTCCTGCTTTATGCCAGAATGAATGAAAGCTTTCAGAAATGGGCTTTTCATAAAGAATATAATCAGATGCGTTACCAAGAAATGCCATGAGTGGACTGATGTCATTCTCAAATGTGGATAATAGTTTGGATGGCATAAAGCTATTGGTGCCATTTTCTACTGCCATATCGCATGTGGGATTATATATGAACAAATTTGCCATGAGCGCAAATGTAACTGGAATTAATGAATGTTTTTAGCCCACTTGACTATTATGCGATTCTTAAATATATTCCATCAAAACAAGTTAAGTTATGAAGGTAATAATGTTTGGAGTTGTACTTATAAACATAGCTGTGTTATTAAGTGCTTGCACTAGCGATAATAAGGAAGAAACCGAAAGTCAGCAAAAGGAAGAATCTGCAGCTAAGGTTTTCTCTATTGGTGAACTTAGCGGAGATCAGTTTATTGCTGATTATACCGTAGCAAAAGAAGGCGTCCTTCGTTCTATTCCTAAAAAGTATATTGATCTGGCACGTCAGAATCTTCATGTAGCCTATCAGCATACCTCACACGGAACGCATGTTAGTCGGGGCTTGTATGGCTTGCAGGATTACAAAGAGGGCGACGATGTTTTATTCGGCATAACTAACCATAACCCGCAGGAAGGGAAATTGGATTTTAGAGATTATGCATTGCAGGAGTATGCTGAACCAGGAAGAAATGGGGTTGATTTGAGTAGAGATGAAACAGCTTTTATACAAGCAACGCGCAATTATCTCGATGACGAAGACAATGCTGATATTAACGTTGTGATGTGGTCATGGTGCAACATAGCGGGGCATGATGTTAGCGGTAATTATCTGCCGGGAATGAAAATATTAATTGATGAATATGGAGTTGGTGGTTCTAAGCTTGGCAATGAAAAAGGGCAGCGTAAAAATGCTGTGGCATTTATTTTTATGACGGGTCATGCTAACAGAAGTACCAATACAGGTGTGGGTAATCCAAAAGAACAAGCTCGTCTTATCAATGATTATTGTAATGCCAACGGCTTGTTGTGTCTCGATTATTATAGCATCGACACCCATTGCATGAACGATAATTATTGGGAGGATGCAGGAGATAATGGTGATTCGGGCAATTATGGGGGGAATTTCTATGAAGATTGGCAAAGTGAAAATGAATTGGGTATAGCCTACTTTGAAAGTAAAAACAAGCCGGGTGGTGAGGTTAAATTAGGATCACATACAACTCAATATATCACTTCTAATCGAAAAGCCTATGCTATGTGGTGGATCTTAGCCCGGTTAAGTGGCTGGGATGGAGAATATACCGAATAAGGAGTGATGTAAATCAGTTGTTAAAATTTTGCCAGGTTGCAAGAGATTTATTTCTTTTGCAAGTGATGAAGTCTTTTAAGTTGAAATATAGAGCAATAAGCTTTGCGCTGATAATGGCAGTTTTGCCATCCATTCTTGGTGTACATATATTTCAACATCATTGCTATGGTTGTGATGAGGATGAAACAATCACCAGGATTATAACAACCTCGCACGATCATCATCACGCCTGCGCTGACTGTTCATGCGAGAAAGCTTGCCATTCGTGCAGTGAGGCTAACGATAATCATAGTCATCATCAAGAAACTGATGGGGCCTGTAAGCATGAGTTCAAAAAGGCTTCCCTTGAAGCGAAGATTACTTCCGGTAAATTCAAGATAAAGGCTGCTTCTATCGATTTGTTTCTTCAATCAACAATCGTTGCAGAGCTTGTTTCTGATATTAAAACACCAAAACAACTTCAATTTGACGTGATTCAAAATATACCTGACGAGCCTTCGCCAGAAATGAATTGCGTATTTCTTTTATGATTCTTTCTTGTTGCAATTGCTTATTCAAAAGGTGATTGTAAGATAATTAACCAAAGAACCTGACTTCAATAATAACCTAAAGTTGATATTGGAGCATTACTTAATGCTTCTAATGTCGCTAATCTCACAAGAATGAATCGATTTATTATAGTTACAATACTAGTGTTTTGTGCTGGTATTTCATTATTTGCACAGGCAAACAAGGAAATAACCGGAGTTGTTAAAGCCAACGATAAAAACAAGGTTACAGAGTTAGTTGGGGCTAACGTATATTGGGCCAATACTCAAGCGGGAACAGTTACTGATTACAACGGACAGTTTGCAATTGACCAACCCAAAGGGAGTGTGTTACTCGTTGTAAGTTACATTGGTTATAAACCAGACACTATAAAAGTAAGGAATCAACAACATTTTGAAGTGATTCTGCAGAGTGATCAGTTGGATGAAGTGCTGGTGGCCGGTAAAAAAGCAGGATCACATATGTCGCGCCTCGATCCGATGACAAAAGTTAATATTACGGGGGCTGAGCTTTGTAAAGCCGCTTGCTGTAACCTGAGTGAAAGTTTTGAAACCAATGCCTCTGTTGATGTGTCTTATTCAGATGCGGCAACAGGCGCCAAACAAATTCAGTTGTTAGGATTGTCGGGCAATTATGTGCAAATGATGACTGAGAATATTCCCAACTTCAGAGGTTTAGCTACTTTGTACGGTTTAAACTATATACCCGGAGCATGGATGGAGTCTATTCAGATATCCAAAGGAACAGCAACCGTTATTAACGGATACGAAGCATTGACCGGGCAAATAAATGTGGAGTACAAAAAGCCGGTTAACTCGGAGAAGTTCTTCTTGAACATGTATGCTAATAATACAGGGCGCTGGGAAAGTAATGTCAATGGTTCTATTCATTTAAATGATAAATGGACGACTGCTATCCTGGCTCATTATTCAGAGGACCAGAAGTCGACTGATGATAATGATGACGGTTTCAGGGACGAGCCATTGTTGAAGCAATTAAACTTTATGAACCGTTGGGACTTCAATAATAAAAATGGTTTTACATCTCAGATAGGCATTAAGGTTTTGGATGAGAACCGACTGGGTGGACAAATGGGTTTTAACGGAAGTAAGCCTTCTGATCAGCTCCATGGTAACAGTAATGATACGCTATATGGTATCAACATTGATACGAGACGCTATGAAGGATTTTATAAAGCCGGATATCTTTTTGATGATGAGTACACCAGTGTTGCGCTTGTAGCCAACTATTCTTTTCATGAGCAAAATTCTTTCTATGGGCGAAAGCAATACGATGCAGAACAGCGTTCGTTCTACGCAAACCTTATTTTTCAATCAATTATAGGAGATGAGAATAGTAAGTATAGTACAGGTTTAAGTTTTCAGTCCGATGAATTTGATGAGGTGTTGCTGATGGATTTTCAATCACCCGATGAGGTACAAATCTTAAAAAGAGAGGAAATTGTTCCTGGTGCTTTCTTCCAATATACATACAATATACCAGATCGATTAACCATAATAGCAGGAGGACGCGTTGACTTCCATAATGATTTTGGAACCCTGTTCACGCCTCGCCTCCATGCAAAGTACAATATTACTCCCAATACCATTCTGCGTGCTTCTGCCGGTAAAGGATATAGAACGCCGAATGTGTTGGCTGAAAATAGCTACTTATTGGCAAGCTCAAGGCAAATTATTATTGCAGATAATTTAGATCAGGAAGAAGCATGGAATTATGGAGCTAACATCACACAGTATATAAATATCGCAGGAAGGGAGTTGACTTTAAATGCAGAATATTATCGGACAGATTTCAAAAATCAGTTGATCGTTGATGCTGATCAGAGCACAGATGCCGTATATTTTTATAATTTAAATGGCGATTCATATGCCAATAACTTCCAGATTGAAGGAAAATACGAATTGTTTCGTGGTCTTGATGTCGTCGCAGCATGGCGTTTGAATGATGTTAAAGCAACTTACAACGGCGATTTAATGACGCGACCTTTAATAAGTCGCACTAAAGGTCTGTTTAACTTGTCATATTCAACACCACTTAAAAAATGGCAGTTTGATTTTACAACACAGTTTAACGGAGAAGGGCGTGTTCCATCAACAGCGTCAAACCCTCCAGAATATCAGCGACCAGATTCTTTTGATGCTTATCAGATAGTTAATTCTCAAATTACTAAATATTTCAGAAAGTGGAATGTTTATGTGGGCGTTGAGAATTTAGGAGACTTTAAACAAAATGATCCGATAATAGCCGGAGATGATCCTTTCGGCGATAACTTCGATAGCTCATTAATATGGGGACCAGTAATGGGGCGTCGAATTTATATGGGAATACGTTTTTCAATTGACAGAGAGTAATAATCAGTAATTAAATATTTAAATCATGAAGAAGCTAATAGTATTAATGGTAATGGCATTGTTTGTTGGTAACACTTATGCTGAAAAAAAGAAGAAAGTAAGCGAAGTAACATACAAGGTTGAAATGGATTGCCAAAGCTGTGTAAATAAAATTACCAAGAATATTCCTTTCGAAAAAGGAGTAAAAGATTTAAACGTAGATTTCGAAGGGCAAACAGTGACAGTAAAATATCGCGAGGATAAAACAAATAAAGAAAACCTGGTTAAAGCTTTCCAAAAGTTAGATTTTGAAGTGGAGGAACAAAAGGAAGGGGAGTGCGCAAGCGCAAAGAAGAAATGCTGTAGTGGATGCAGTAAATAGTATCAACACTACTTAATAATATATGTATCACAAGGGCTCCGCAAGGCGCCCTTTTTTTATACCCACTATTTATCACTTCCAATACACTTTGATACTAAACCCAGTTTAAACACACAATAAACACATACCAAATACAGATTAAATTCAGCCTGAGTCGAATTTAGTCTGAGTTTAGTCTGAGTTTGGTCTGAGTTTAATTTGAGTTTAATTGGAAAGAACTAACAGGCGACTAGCTCTTAAAAACAGCATTGATAAGCTGACTGAAGAAGGCTCCATCAAGCACCCTCAAATTTCTTAAAAAAATATTCCCCCGATAATCACCATCAAATCAACTCTTAAGCGCCGACCGGGAAAGATTCTTTTGAAAAAATGTGATTTTACATTTGGAGATGCGGAAAAAACTCCCTTATTTTGCACCCGCTTTTGAGAACAACGGTTCATCTGAAAGGCACGGTTGATAAGGGATTTAGCTCGTTTATCGACACATAATAACAGGCAAAGTGAAAGGGAGTATTGACAACAAAAGCCGGGTATGTTATCTTGCAAGTTCGCGTCAAAAAATAAGTCAAAAAATTTTCAAAAATAATTTTGGAAAATAGAATAAAAACTTCTTACCTT
>NZ_JBNGPA010000013.1:0-157143 GCF_050589845.1 Carboxylicivirga agarovorans
TATCTAATTTACGACACAATAGAGGCTTATGTGTTTCTTATTACAAACATACAGCCTTTTTGTAAGGAGGAGAGCTGATTTACATGATGCATAGATCTATACGTTTATAAAACTTCTTTTCGAACACTAAAAGGCATTGCCTGGAGGAATATCATAGCTTTATTGGAACAAAGATGATTTAAATGTAATAATGTAGAGTGAAGCGTTTCATTCATCTGAACTAATTAAGAATACTAAAATTACTATTATTTCCATGTCCTGAAGGAACTGAACTAGGCCTCGTATTTATCAAAATATTATTGGGTAAGTCACGTTATTGCAGGTATCACAGAAGTACCTGTCTATAGTCTAAAAGGGGCCTGTTTCGGGATCAACCTCGCTGCCAGCGAGGTTGATCCGAAGGTGTACCGAAGAAATACCGAAGGAGCTCCGAAGAAATACCGAAGCCACTCCGTAAGTTTACCGAAGAAATTTAGACGAGTTACAGAAGTAGTACTAAAGCGTTACCAGAGTTGATTTTTGGCATGTCGATGTTAAAATACCGATGTGGGCTACTCTTTGATGTGCATTATTGTTAAGTAGGTATTTCGTATTGTGCTTTAAGGCTCATGGATATATTTGCCATAGTTTTGGTAGTTTGTTATCCCACTTTTGTATCAATAAAGAATCAACAATTTGGCAAAAAAAACGCCTCCAATTGCACAAATAACAATCCGGAGGCGTCTACTACTAACTACACCAAATAATTTTATCTCACATAGGATGAAAGACCGCGTAAACAGGAAACGTTTCCTAATAAACTTTCGCCCCCTGTGATCTGTCTTCTCTACTTCACTATCACTTCATCTGAGAACAACCAGGCTTTTCCACCCGCAGCCGGGTGCCAGACCGGGCATAAACCGACATTTTCAGCAATGATACGCACATATTGAACTTTTACCGGTGTAAATTCTGCCGGATACTGTACAATTTCATTGACATCACTTTCTGTCACGCCTGGTTCAAACAGTGCCACTTCGGTAAATGTGGAACCATCCTCAGACACTTCATACCGCACTTTTTTAGGTCCGAATACCCATGACATAGGTGCATTTTTGAAGCGTGAATTAATATAGCTTATCTCGCTTGGTTTTCCCATGTCAATTGTCAGGTCAATTGGTTTTTCTTCAACACCAACTTCAACGCCCAGAAAACCATTTGTTAATCCATACTTACCACCGCCGTCGTACTGGGGGGCATGGGCATATTTTAATTCATAAGGCTTGCCAAATGCCTTGTGAAAAATGATTTCTTTCTCGGAAACAAAAGTGGTGCTGCCATCCTCTTTAAACTGGCATGCCTTAATATGCGCATCTTCATTCAGTACAAACGGTGCATTGTATACAGTACTTTGTGACGTGGGCTCACTACCATCCTTTGTGTAATAAATTGTGTTGGGGCGCTCAGAAACAAACTCAAGTGTGGCCGATTTATTTTCATAATCAGGCTCCACGTTAATGCGCACATGATAGCTGATATCACCGTGTTTGATACCCAGTTTCTCAAGTGAAGGAAGGGTATTGTTTACACGTGCGTAAAAATCGTCCCATTCCCGTATTGCCGGACTCCACGCTACCTCGGCAATGGCAAACACGCGTGGAAACAGGTTGTACTCGATATGCTTGAACTCAGGCATGTACTCGCTCCACATATTGGCCTGTACACCAATGACATGATGGCGTTTGTCGGCAGGAATATCAGTTGGGATTGATGGGAAAGTATATACATCGCGCAAGGTACTGATGCCCGGATGCCCCGGAGAGTTGCTCAAATGATTTTGCGTGTGATTGAAATAATAGGGGAACATTGGCGTCATTACAACATCTTGGCCGGCCTCAGCTGCCTTTATACCCCCTGCTACTCCACGCCACGACATAACAGCGGCACTCTGTGCCAGACCGCCATCGAGAATCTCGTCCCAACCAATCAAACGCCTGTTGTGCTTGTTCAGGTATTTTTCAATGCGGTGTACAAAATAGCTTTGTAGTTCATGTTCGTCGTGGGCGCCTTCCTCCTTCATTCGCTGGCGGCATTCAGGACATGCCAGCCAGGTATCCTTTGGTGTTTCATCACCGCCAATATGAATAAATTCACCAGGAAACAGCTCCATGGTTTCGGCCAGTACATCTTCCAGAAACTGAAAGGTTGATTCCTTACCGGCGCAATATACACCCGCTGAGACCCCTGCTTGTTCCCATATCTCCAATTCACCTGCATTATTGCAGTAATATTCAGGATAAGCAACAAGAGCAGCAGCAGAATGCCCCGGTAATTCTATCTCAGGCACTATAGTAATGTTACGTTCTGAGGCATATGCCACTATCTCTCGTACTTCTGCTTGTGTATAATAACCACCATATGGTTCGGTGTTTTTCTTATTTAAGCCTTTCTCCTGGTTGGCAGTGAATCCCACATTATTACGCCAGGCACCAAGCTCTGTTAATTTTGGATACTTCTTGATCTCAAGTCGCCAGCCCTGATCATCGACCAGATGCCAATGGAAGGTATTGAGCTTGTTCATGACCATGTAATCCAGAAACTGCTTCACTTCTTTTACACCGAAGAAATGGCGGGATACATCGAAGTGCATGCCCCGCCAGGCAAAACGAGGGTAATCGGTAATTTCAAGCTTTGGAATGCTTATTTTATCACCTTTAACCGATAGCAGCTGACGCAGGGTTTGAGCACCATATAGCAAGCCGCTTTTTTCACTTGCTTCTATCAGTATGCTATTATCAACCCTCAGCCTGTAGCCTTCCGATGGTATAGACCCATCCTGCACCAAACTAAAATGAATCATCCCTTTATCTGCTACTGGCAGCTTGATACCATATTCGGCAGATAATTGTTTGTTCAGAAGCTGAATAACAAAAGCCTCATCTGATGCTATGCTTAAATTGTTGATATTGAATTCCAATTGACCACTGTGTTGCTGTACTTCTGCGGGATAAGGAATCAAATTAAGCATTGCTTCATCATTTTTTTTTGAGCACGATACCGCCAATATGGCTGCCAATACTACTATCAGTTGTTTAAATCTCATATGATTGTGTTAAGATAAAAGACCTTAAACCCAAGATATAAGACAAAAGATGTAAAGCCTTAAGCTGAAGGCAACAGCGTTCTGATCATCTTATGTCTAGTGTCTTCAGTCTTTAGTCTGCATATTACCATTTATCAATTTCTTCTTTCAATATGGCCCAATGTTCATCTTCCATGCCATATGGCGTGAAAATGCATACACCTGAGGCCCCGCCTTTTTTAGAAGCCTGAATGCCCTGGCGGAATTCTTCCGGTGTGCTGAATGCCGGCATGTAAAGTCCGCTATACAATGGTACACGGCCTTTTAGTGCTTCAACACCTTCAACACACGATTGCTCGACCCATGCAATATCTTCCTGGTAAAAACTCTGGTAGTTCATCGGATAATAAGCATCAAGAGCCCATTTGTCCCACTCCTGGCGTACCAGTTTTTTAGAAATAGTAGGTGTTGGAAAAACGGCTGCGTTAATTTTATTGCCCTTGGCATGAGCGGCTTTTGTCAGTTCATCAACGGTCTCAGTCACCATGTCATAACGAAACTGTCGCCATTTTTCATTATCTGGAGCAGCATCGCCAAAAGCAGATGCATCTTCACCTGTCTCTTTCTTGTAGCGTTCAATGCAATCATCGCAGTAGCAAAAATCAAATTCGGCATATTCTTTATCCATTACCAATCCGTATACGTCCCATAGATCACGTGCCAGGATTACATCGGAGTGACGGATATAATCAAGATGCACACCATCCATTCCCGGAACAACGGCCAGGTCTTCAACCAACTTAGTCAGGTAAGCTCTGACTTCAGGCTTTGTAGGGCATAACCATTTATAGTAATCAACAAAAGGCTGGTGTTCTGCCGTAGAGCGCCCATCGCGACTGACAGTGTACCAATCGGCATGCTCGCTTAATAACTTGTCATCATAGCGGCGCAATATTGTTTGCCAGGCGTGCAATTCCAGACCATGTTTATGTGCCAGTTCAATTGCAGCGGGATACTTTTCAAGAGAGGTTTGGTACATAACCCCATCAATACCTGTTTCCTTCAGTTTGATAAACATCTTTTCCAGCTCTTCAGTGCCTTCGTTTTTGCCTTCACCCATCCATACATAGTGTTTGGCAGATGATTCTTCTTTGGCTGGTTGACAAGCTGACAAGCAAATGATCAGGGTCAAAACAACTAAACCGATAAGTTTATTAAATAGCTTCATAATAATACATTTTAGAGGTTTTCTACCAATGTTACATTGAACTGAGACTTATAATTTTATTCTCCTGAATTTACTCTGCATTAAAAAATATCATCTTAGCATATGCTTTCAACACTATTTTTTTAGCTGCATCACATTCAAAATATTTAAAATCGTTAATGGCTCATTCCAAAATAAAACCGGTATTATTCTCTAAGGTCAGCCTTTTATTTTAAAGACCGAAATATAGAAAGGCCACATGGCACCGAATTGAAATCTTGTTACAGATAATTGAACAAATGTGCCATATCTTTTTTCTTTTGATGACACTAATGTTGTTTCAGAAAGATGCAAAAAACAGAAAACACTGAGGTATTGATAGTTGGTCAGGGCTTGGCCGGAACGTTACTTTCTTATCATTTGATGAAGAAAAACATATCCCATAAGGTCATTGACATTCAAAAACCGGGAAGTGCATCGCGCGTAGCTGCCGGATTGATCAATCCTATTGTTGTAAAACGAGTGACAAAAACATGGCAGGCCGATGTGTTTTACCCCTATGCTCATCAGCTCTATCAGGAACTGGAAACATTTCTCGACTGCCGATTCTATTATCCATTAGTTATAAATAAGCTTTACGGAAAAGAAGATGAGCACTTTTGGCAGCATAGAAACGAGAAAGAGCAACTGGATGATTATATAACTACAGATGCCAACTACGACTTACCCAATGGTATTAAACAGCCATATGGTTACGGTACGATTAAACGCAGTGCCCGGCTCGATATTTCGACCATGCTGGATGCTTATCGACAATTGTTAAAGAAAGAAAAGCTGTTAATTGAAGACGAGTTGAAGGATGATGAGCTGGAGCTGTTGACTGATGGCATTCGCTGGAAAGGAATTAGTGCGGATCGGATCATATTCTGCAGAGGGAGTTTTGATGCTCAATGTCGACTTTTTCAACATCTGAAATGGAATAATACCAAGGGTGAACTGTTAGATGTTGAGGTAAAGGGGTTAGAACTTAACTCCATTGTGAGTAAAGGTGTTTTTGTAATGCCGGTGGGTAAGAATGCTTTTAAAATTGGAGCGACCTACGCACATCATTGGCAAGACCTGAATGCCACCGAAGAGAAGTTACAGGAGCTAAGAGAGAAATGGGAACTTATCTCGAATCTACCCTTTACCATCAATCAGCAGTTGAGAGGAATTCGCCCAACACTGGCCGACAGGCGCCCGGTACTGACTTTTCTTAAAGAACAAGCATCTGTTGGTATATTTAATGGATTGGGCTCACGGGGAGGCTTAATGGCCCCATACCTGGCAAAGCAAATGCTAAACAAGTTATAAGGTAGTGTAGCTTTGTCATGTAAACATCAGTCCATTTTGGGAGTATATAACAAAGAATATCTGATAGTCTGATGTTATAGGCATTCTAAAAAAGGGGGTGTCCTGAATCAATGATATCTTTCGTAAAGACCACAAAACCATAAAACGCAAAGCGCGCAAAGTATCGAATATTAATTCCATATACTTTGCGCGCTTTGCTTAATTATTAGCGGCCTTTGTCTGAGCCTTAAATCTTTGATTATCCTTTCAGTGGATAAGAAAATAGTTTAATCAATGCTTTCTTCCACCACCTCGATGTCTTCAATAACTTGTTTCTTCTTGCGCCCATTGAATACAAAGTTAATTCCTAATCTCGCATTCACATATCTGGCTTTATCAGGTGACACCAATGAATTGATGTTATCTGTTGCTGCATATATTTGTACAGCACCAAGCTTAACCGCAATACCGGTACCGAAATTGGCAGGGGCATTTTTCATTAATGAGTAGGTAAATACTGTTGACAAGGCACTTCCGGGCGTTAAGCCAACGGCAAATGTTGTTTCAGGCACCATTTCTCCATCGACAAAATAGGATTTATAGATAGCACCCAGGTCAAGCCATTCTTTAGGCTGATATTGTGCCGTAACATTAAAGCTTCCCATGATGTTTGTTTTATAGCTAGATTCATCACTGCTAAACTTAAACGAATCTTCAAAATCATCGGCTAAATCCTCAAGGTAATCAACATCATCGTCATCACCGGTAATGGTTTGGGAAATGTCAATACCGTTGTATTCAAAAGTGCCATTTGAATAGAAGCGGTTAGTGTTGCTCTTCCAATTGATAAAACCAATGTCATTAACAGCCGTGCCAAAGGTAAACTTCTCGTTTAGCTGGTATGTAAGGCCTGCATCAAAGCCAAAGCCTCGATTGTCTCCCATTAGTATATCAGCTGCATCCGCGTCATCATCAGTACTTACATCGTCGATATATCCCTCTTCGTCAAGTTCAACTACCAAAGGATACGAGGTACGAATGGCTGCATCTGAATTCATGATCATGGTTCCGTCTGCCAGGGTTTCAATGCCCACATTGAATTTCTCCGATTCAGCGTTGGCAACACCGATCAGGTATTTGATGCGTGCTCCGAAAGTCAGCTTCTCAGTGATGGGGTGCGAAACACCCAAGGCAATCTCATGGTAATCCATTGTGTTAATGAACAGATCAGATAAACTGTGGCTGATCGGTACATCCTGATCGTAGTTATAGTTACCGTATCGCAGGTCAAGTAATGATTTAGGGTATTTAACATTGGCTTTAAAACGGTGATTGATATCAAACGTGATGAACGCTTTCTTAACGCGGAAGCCCAAGCCTATTATTTGTACTGATGCTTCACTCGCCAACAGGTTATTGTCCTGCAACTTATCAGATAAGTTATCCAGGTCGATAACCAGTGAGTCGGCCTGTAGGCCTGTTCCGTTGCGAATTATGTCAGACCAGGAAAAGCCGCTGTTGCTTCCGTTGATTTTCACTGAGCCTAATGCCGGCAATGAGAAGTAACCGCCACCGACCGGTCGAAATGCCGGGTTGATCTGAGTTGTCTGGGGTACGCCCTTTAACAGCATGAAGGCGTTATCCTGAGCCTGGGCAATGATGGATACGCCAAGCAAAATGATTGCAATATATATATGTTTCATTATATAGATTCTTTGTGATGAGATTAATTGTTTTGAACAATTTGACCCTTTATGCCAAGCTTGATGGTCAATTCATTGCTTTTCAGGAAAACAACAGATGTTCCATTGTCGTAGTCACTGGTTTGCAGAGACGCCTTAATGCGAATTTCCTCTGACTTGTTAAGGTTCTTGATTTGTGAATCGCTTAAATCAATCACTTCTGTGTGACTTACCTTCTCAATAACAATACCTTCGCTGTTAACCACAGCTGCTTTAACTACATTTACTTCAATGGTTTCCAGCACCTGCTGTGTGTCATCGTCGTAAAACTCAAGATCAGCTTTGGCGGCCAAGGGAAATCCGTTTTCAGAAGTGAAAACCAGGCGTGCATTGGTTATATCTTCAATCACATCAATGTCATCGAGTTCTATTACCTCTTCATCAAGCATGGCATTCAGTTTAAGGTCGAGTGGTACCTCAACGCCATATCCAACATAGATACGGTCGTCGGCATACAGCTCAATTTCATCTTTGTTGGAGGCCCCTGGGTTAAGCACTAAATCACCTTCGTAGATAAGGTTCGTAGGTGTTTTGGCAATAAAATCAGTCACACCTGAGTTATTGCGGTTTAGTTCATAGATGTACCTGATCCTGTCTTGATTATCAGGACATGCCGGCAGTTCAATGACAGGTGAGCTTAAATTAGTGACAGCACCATCGTCTAACTGACCTGTTAACTCAGGAATGATTAAGCCAATAAAAGGAGTGGCATTATCAAAAATTAATGATATGCGAGGATCTTTAAACTCCACATCACCGGGGATATCTTCCAGTACGTCAAAATCAAGGTCATAGGTATTGCGTTCCATCTCCACTGCATTCTCGGTCATGGTTCCCCTGACATATTTTAAATCAAAATCACCAAATCTGATTGAGATGTATCCTGTGGTATATGGATAAGAATCCACCTTGTTTTTCGGGGCAATTGAAATACTTAGTGGAAGTTGATTATCAGCTAACTCAATGCGGTCATTGGTGAAGCTTTGCGATGTGCTTTGGTTGCTATCCAATTCTATACTTATTTTTTTGGTCGTTTGACCCGGATTGGCCGATGGAAATGTCAGTGTTAAAAGAATAGGATCTGACAGGTTGCTGGCAGAGGCAGAGATGGTGTAATCCATTTCAACCGTTTTGACAGTGGCATCTGGTATGTTAAAAGATATGGAGCGGTCAATTTTTACTTCATCCTGTATATTGAATATTCCATAACTAAAGGGCAAATTATCCAGAGAAGCTTCAGATAACCTGAAAAAATCATTAATACCCACATATTCTACCGAATCCTCTTCACTGAAAAAGATGATATTGTCATCTTCATACCTTATCATATCAGTCTGATCTGATAGTATGTCCCCCATCGTAACAGTTGTGTGTGCTAGTGGAAGTATAACACCACTTGTTACATTAACATCATCTACAATAAGATCGGTGTCAAATTCATCACCAATACAACCTGCCAGCAATGATAGCGAAAGCAGGCTCACCCAAATTTTTTTCATGTCCTTTTTATTTCAGAGTTTAATGCAGACACGAGCATGTCGGTTAACTGCAATAGCTGTATTGCAGTTAAGACAAACTATCCATCATGGATATGGTTAAAATATTGCTCGTTCAGTCCCCACCAAACAGTGTTATATGGCAAAATTAACGTATGAAGTACAGTTAAGTTTCATCAATTCTGACGGATTTATTTGTAGCTTGACATAAAACATTCTATACATTAATGGCGGAGAGGTGTAACCTTCAGAATATCATATATGTAAGGAGGGTGGCGCTTCTTATATAAAAAAGGGCGCTTACATGAATATGGTCTTTTATTTGATAAAAGGACAAAAAAAGAGCCGGGCGAACCCAGCTCCTTGAAAATATATATGTGTTTGATTAATCAAACATGCTTCGCATGCGGCTAAAAAAACCTTCACCGCTTCCTTTTTGAGGTTCAAAGCTTTCGGCACCCTGGAATTTCTCAACAATCTTACGTTCTTCCTTACTGATATCTTTAGGAATGAAAACCTGAATATGAACCAATAAATCACCTTTCCCGTAGCTGTTGACTTCGGGTAATCCCTTTCCTCGCAGGCGAAGAATTTTTCCAGGTTGTGTTCCGGCCTCTACTTTAACCTTAACAGCTCCATCAACAGTTGGAATCTCAGCTGTTTTTCCAAGGATGGCATCCGGAATACTAATGTTAAGACTGTATATAAGGTTATTACCATCCCTGACCAGTTCAGGGTGCTTTTCCTCTTCAATAAGTACAAGAAGGTCACCATTGATTCCGCCACGTCGGGCAGCATTACCCTTACCAGAAACAGATAGTTGCATACCTTCTTCAACACCTGCCGGTATGTTCAGGCTGATGATTTCTTCATCGCGCATAATACCTTCACCTGCACAGTGCTTACACTTATTGGTGATAATTTTTCCTTCACCAGCACACGTAGGACAGGTTGATGCCGTTTGCATTTGTCCTAATATGGTGTTAGAGATACGTGTTACCTGCCCACTTCCATTACAGGTCGAACAAGTGCTGTATGATGAACCGTTTTCAGCTCCAGAACCACTACAGTGGTTACATTCAACGTATTTTTTAACCTTGATCTTTTTCTCTGCACCGTTGGCGATTTCGCTAAGGTTAAGCTTCACTTTAACACGCAGGTTGGAACCTTTGTTGACGCGTCGGCCGCCACGTGACGAACCACCAAAGCCGCCAAAACCACCAAATCCACCGCCAAAAATGTCACCAAAGTGAGAGAAGATATCGTCCATGGACATTCCTCCGCCACCAAAACCGCCACCTGCAGCACCGCCTACACCGGCATGCCCGTATTGGTCGTAACGCTGACGTTTTTCATCACTTGAAAGGACCTCGTATGCTTCTGCAGCTTCTTTAAATTTCTCTTCAGCAGCTTTGTCTCCCTGGTTTTTATCCGGGTGATATTTGATCGCCTTCTTACGATAGGCCTTTTTTATTTCTTCTTTTGAAGCACCTTTTGATACTTCCAGTACTTCGTAATAATCTCTTTTCGACATAGCTCAGCTTATTTATTCGCCAACAACGACTTTTGAAAAACGCACTACTTTCTCGTGCAGAGTATAACCTTTTTCGATGCAGTCAATCACTTTACCTTTCATCTCTTCACTTGGAGCAGGTATCTTTGTTACTGCTTCATGAAGGTCAGTGTCAAATTCCTTATCTTTTGCTTCTATTTCCTTCATGCCCTGCTGTCCAAGGAAATCGTTGAATTTAGTGTGGATAAGTTTCATGCCTTCTTTCAATGCTTCCACATCTTTAGCATCATTCATGTGAGCCATTGCTCTGTCTAAGTCATCGATAACAGGTAACAGTGCCAAAAGGATACTTTCGCCGGCTGTTTTAGTCAATTCCATCTTTTCTTTCAGGGTACGACGACGGTAATTGTCATATTCAGCGCTTAAACGAAGGTATTTATCGTTGATCTCACTAAGCTTATCGGCAGATGTGGCTTCTTCTGTTTGCTCAGGTACCTCTTCCTTAACTTCTCCATTAGTTTCTTCGTTCTCAGCAGCCGTCTGTTCCTCATTCATTTCGTTAATTTCCTCAGCTGCCTGTGCATCCATCGCTTTTTCTTTCGCTTTCTCCTTTTTAGATGACTTCTTATCCATTATATCTTACTTTAATTATTTCGTTTAGATTGCAATAACTTACTACCGTTATTACGGCTGCAAATTTACAATTATTCTGCCATATTATTGCTGATGGACAAAATGACAGATTTTAATGCTAATTATATTGTAATAACTTAATAGCATGACAAAAGGCACTAACATAACTAATGAAAGTGCCTTTTTGCCATTTATTTTTTCAATGCTACTTGACTAAGCCCTGCAGTGTAGCCTTTAAATTATGTCCACGTAAGTCTTTTGCAATGATAATACCGTCTTTGTCAATTAAGAAATTCATTGGAATACCATTGACACCATACATAGCCGCAGCTCTGCTGTTCCAACCTGCCAAATCACTCACATGGTTAGGCCAGCTTAATTTATCATCTTTGATTGCTTTTTCCCAGGCTGCCTGCTTTTTATCCAGCGAAACACTATATACCGTAAAGCCTTTGCCGCCTTCAAAATTCATATCCTTGAACGTGTTATAGGTATTTACAACATAAGGGTTTTCTTGTCGGCACGGACCACACCAACTGGCCCAGAAATCGATTAACACCAATTGACCACGTAAAGATTCCAATTCGATCGCTTTGCCTTCCGGATTACGCAGCTTAATATTAGGTGCTATATCGCCAATATTGGTGCCTTTCTTTTGCCCCATTACTGTCATTGTAAAAAACAGCATACATACCATAAGCACCCCTAAAGGGTATTTACTTAATTGCTTCATAAAATTTCGTTGGCTGTTTAGATCGCTGCAAGGAAGGCTAGCGATTTTTCAATCGTTGAATACTCGACGTCTTTATTAACTATACGTCCCTCACCGTCAATAAGAATATTAACCGGCTCTTCGATGTTATACATCTTGCTAATGCTACTGTTAGCACCCATGAAATCGCATATATGCATGAATTCCATGGTTTCATCTTGCTCAATGGCAAGCTTAAGTGGAGCTTTAAAGCGGTCAAGCGAAATACTTACTACCACAAACTCTTCGCCATTATGAAAGGCCTGAGCCTTATAGGTTTCGAGCATGTCGTTCAGGTAGTAATTATTCATGCGTGACTGCGCATCGTATGACGCCCAGAAATTAAGAAGGACCATCTTGCCTTGAAGATCCTCCAGGTTAAACGGCGTACCATCGATAAGCTCGGCCTGAAATACCGGGGCTTTATTGCCGGCTTCCAAACCAACTACGGCATCCTGATTGTCATTCATAAATGACAAAAAGAATAAACTCACAGTTATAGTAGCTAATATTAATTTTAGCTGCTTCATGATACTTTAATTAAATTTCGATGTAAAGTTTCAGAAAAATAAACGAGGTTTTTTTTCTTTTTAGATGAACATGCAGTTTTATGTGATGAAGTGTGTGATTTCAGTGTGCAAAGTTAAATTGTGCCTCTGCAATGGCCAATTTTTAGTCACTTGTATTTGTGAAATCTATTTTTATATTGGTAAGAGTAATCGAGTAACTCGCACATAAACAGGCAGTTGTACGTGGATGGGTACTGAAATTTATAATAGATTGATTCTAAATAGGCTAATAATCAGCCTGATGGTTATATAAAAAATGTTAAGGGTATTTAAATTCTTTTAATGCGCGCACCCAGTTTTTGAAGCCTGATATCTATATTTTGATAGCCACGGTCAATTTGCTCAATGTTTTGAATTGTACTTTTACCCTGAGCAGATAATGCAGCAATTAACAACGCAACTCCTGCGCGTATATCAGGCGATGTTAAATTAGCTCCCCGTAATGCATTTTCTTTATTTAAACCAATCACAGTTGCACGGTGCGGATCACAAAGAATAATGCGTGCACCCATATCGATTAACTTATCAACAAAGAATAAGCGGCTTTCAAACATTTTTTGATGAATCAGGACACTTCCTTTGGCCTGTGTTGCAACAACCAGGAATACACTTAATAAATCGGGTGTTAAGCCTGGCCATGGTGCATCAGCGATTGTCATAATTGATCCATCAATAAATGTATCTATTTCATATGTTTCTTGTTCAGGAATAAAAATATCGTCACCGATTACCTGCAGGTTAATGCCCATGCGCTGAAACATCATAGGGATAATTCCTAAATGTTCAATACCAACATTTTTAATGGTTATTTCGGAGCTGGTCATTGCTGCCATACCAATAAAACTTCCTACTTCGATCATATCGGGCAGGATGGTGTGGCTGCAGGTATTAAGTTCTTTTACACCTTCAACGCTTAACAGGTTGGAGCCAACACCATTAATTCTGGCACCCATGGCAATCAGCATTTTTGAGAGCTGTTGCAAATAGGGTTCGCAGGCTGCATTATATATAGTTGTAGTTCCCGGAGTAAGAGCCGCCGCCATAAGTATGTTGGCTGTTCCGGTTACTGATGCTTCATCAAGCAACATGTAGCATCCTTTCATCTCTGATGCTTCAACGGTATAAAAGATGTCTTCGGCATCAAAGTTGAAGCGGGCTCCGAGTTTTTCAAAGCCAATAAAGTGCGTGTCCAAACGGCGACGCCCAATTTTATCTCCACCAGGCTTTGGGAAGTAGGCTTTGCCGAAACGTGCTAATAAAGGACCCATGATCATTATTGATCCACGCAATGATGATGCTCTTTTCTTAAATTCGTTGCTTTGAAGAAACTCCAGATTAACATCAGCTGCAGTAAACTCACATGTATTACGGTTGATACGATTAATAACAACGCCCATTTCTCCTAATAAATCAATCAGGTTATTGACATCTACAATGTCGGGTATATTATTAATGGTGACTTTTTCAGACGTAAGTAATACAGCACATATTACCTGTAAAGCTTCGTTTTTGGCACCCTGAGGTGTAATTTCTCCTTTCAGGCGATGGCCGCCTTCTATTTCAAAGCAATTCATTGCGAAAAGTTTAGGGCAAATTGTTGTTACTTCTTCTTTGGTTTGTTCTGCGGACGCTTTTTACGAGCATTACGATTTTGGTGCTGCTCTTTAAATTCGGTCAGTTTGGTTCCTTCTTCGGCGATGAGTTTACCTTTAGATAACTTTTTTAGATCATCAAAGATACGCTCGTCGGTTACTGAGTCTTTATTCCAGATGAATAAGGATTTCTTCATGTGATTGGCAATCATCACAATCAGGTGCTTACGCTCAGTTTCATCTTCCAGTAAGATGGCTTGCTCAATCATTTTCTCAACCAGTTCCCCATAATGCATGTAGCTGATTTTGCTATTACGATACGGGATTTTTTCAGGTCGCTTTGTCAATGTTTCCTTAGCCAGCAACTCATATGGGTAATCGATGTCCAGTTGAAAATCAGACATGATTGCCAGATGATCCCAAAGCTTGTGCTTGAAATCATTCACATCGCGCAAGTGTGGAAACATATTGCCCATGATGCCAATGATTGTTTTGGCACACTTTGTTCTTTCTTCACGATCCTCAATGGTAACAGCGTGGTCAACCATCTTTTGAATATGACGACCATATTCAGGTAGAATCAAATTTTTTCGATTAGAATTGTAATCCATCAATTGGTATTAAAATCTTACTTTTTTTATCCTTCAAACGGTGGTATGTTCTACGGAATTTTCTTTAATAATTCCTTTCGGAGTAGTGTTACTTTGTTGTTTATTAGCGCAGTAACTGTATGCCACAAAACTAAGTCAAAATTTTTAGTTTGGCAAATTTGAGTAATAATTGTTTTTGTCCGGCATTAACGAACTTAACTGTGGCCTTTACGTTAGGAGCAACTCCTTCAATACTAAGCACCTCGCCCTGGCCAAAGCGTTCGTGTTCAACACGCATCCCGGCCTGAAGCCCATTGGTGTTTGAAGCTTTAAAGTTAATTTTTGGTTTTGCCTGACCTGCTTCTGAAGTATAATTCATGCGTATGCGCGGCTTAAGCCCCGTATCCGTTTGATTAATTCCTGTTTTCCTAAAGGCTGGTTTTGGTCGTTCGTTACCCACAAAATCTTCGGGATTAATATCGAGGTATGACTGGTCAATATCGCCGATAAAACGACTCGGTTTACTAAAGGTTAGTTCGCCATATTTATAGCGGGAGCGGGCAAACGAGATGGTGGCGTTATTTTCAGCTCGTGTAACTGCTACGTAGAATAGTCGACGTTCTTCCTCAAGGTTTTTCTCACTGTCGGTCGATTGGGTGGCTGGAAATAATCCTTCTTCCACACCAACGATATACACATTTTTAAATTCCAGTCCCTTTGCCGAGTGAATAGTCATAAGTGTTACCTTATTAATATCATCAGCTTTTTCATTATCCTGATCGGTTAGCAGTGCCACATCTTCAAGGAAGTTAACCAGGTTGGCCGGCTCACCTTCTTCCTGTTTTGTTTCGGTGAACTCTTTAATACCGTTCAGTAATTCATCAATGTTATCGATACGCCCCTGGCCTTCTATCGACTTGTCGTTATGTAAGTCTTTCATTATGCCACTAGCCGATGTGATTTCAGCTGCCAGCTCATATGCTGATAGATTCTCGAGCTGTGCTTTAAACTGGGCAATAAGCGCTACGAAGTTAGCCAGTTTCTTTTGCGTACCCGCATTAATGCCAATTTGAGCTATGTTTGGATTGATCAGAATATTCCAAATGCTCTGGTCACTGGAATCGGCAGCAGCTGTAATTTTATCCATGGTGGTTTTACCAATGCCACGTGCCGGATAGTTAATAACACGTTTTAAAGCTTCCTGATCAGATGGATTTATTGTCAGTCGGAAATAGGCCAGCAGGTCTTTAATTTCTTTACGCTGATAAAAAGACAGACCGCCATATATTTTATAGGGTAAGTTTTTTTTGCGCAAGGCTTCCTCAAACACCCTTGATTGTGCATTTGTACGGTAAAGGATGGCGAAATCTTTATACTCCAGATGATCTTTCATGCGCTTCTCAAAAATATCGTTGGTTATTAAGAAGCCTTCCTCAACATCAGAGTATGCTTTTAGTACCCTCACCGGGTTGCCAACATCATTGGCCGAGAATACATTCTTTTGGATCTGGCCTTTGTTTTTTTCAATAATGCTGTTGGCAGCATTTACAATGTTTTGCGATGAACGGTAGTTTTGCTCAAGTTTAAATAGCTTATAGCCCGGATAATCGTTTCTGAAATTAAGTATGTTTTCAATCTTGGCACCCCTGAAGCTGTAGATACTCTGAGCATCATCACCCACTACACAGATATTTTTGTGCTTCTCAGCAAGCTTTTTAATGATCAGGTACTGGGAGTAGTTTGTATCCTGGTACTCATCCACCATGATGTAATCAAACTGATCCTGGTATTTTTTCAATACATCGGGGAAGTCGCGGAATAATATGTTGGTATTCAATAATAAATCATCAAAGTCCATAACCCCTGATTTATAGCACTCTTTCATATATCGTGCATATATTTCATAAATCATAGGCATCTGCGAAGCCTTGTCATTGGCTGTTCGGTTGACGTCACGCGCATAAACAACCGGTGTTACCAAATCATTTTTAGCAGCTGAAATACGTGAAAGAACACTACCCGGTTTGTAGGCTTTCTCGTTCAGCTTCATTTTTTTGACAATGCTTTTAATGAGATTTTTTGAATCCTGTGTATCATAAATGGTAAAAGACGATGGATAACCCAGGTGCTTGGATTCGTAGCGAAGGATTCGGGCAAAGATAGAGTGAAAGGTTCCCATCCATAAACTGCCGGCTATATGCTGACCAACAACCGAGCCAATACGTTCCTTCATTTCTTTGGCAGCCTTATTGGTAAAGGTAAGCGCCAAAACCCGGTACGGTTTAACGCCTTCGCTCAGAAGGTGAGCAATACGAAAGGTCAAAACGCGTGTCTTACCCGATCCCGCGCCTGCAATAACCAATGATGGTCCTTCCGTTTCAACAACTGCATTACGCTGAGCCTCATTTAATCCCTCTAAATAATCCTGCACGATACTCCGATTTAAATGACCAATATTCAAAATGAAATTGGTCTACATTGTTAAACTTTGTATTGCAAAAATAGGGCTTCACTTTAATTCCACAAATGGATTTTTAAGCAGGTCGTGTTGTTTAGCTATTGCATGTGAATTCCAATGAAAGTAAAAAGGGCTGAAGCCACCGGGAAATATGATGCCTTTTAGTTTTGGAAAATGAATTGGAACTTTATATCAAACTCAGGTTGTTTTAAGTGGTATAATAATATTATACATTTTATCGTTAGAAGATTTATTATAGCTTTGAAAAGGTTAATTAGTTTTAAAGGCAGATAACAAAAGTTTGATTAAACAGCTGTACTTGCCTGAATTTTAGTTAAGATTACAAAAATTGGTCTGATGATTCGCTTAGTATCTTTTACTTTATTTCTTATATGCGCCCTTAGTTCAAGTGCGCAAATTACCTCCAATGCATTTTATTCCGAACAAACTGAGTATGGAGGTGGTGCTGTTAATGATCCTGTTTTCTTTTATGAAGATATTGCTAATGCAGCACTAACTGCTCCGGCAGGGATAGCTTATCAGTGGTATCAATACTCAACAGGCTCTAATTCGTTTGAGCCAATCGGGGGTGCTACCATGTCATCACTGACTAATATTTCAGAAAGCGGATACCAGGTTGAGGTGACCGCTTCAAATGGAAACAGGGCTAACTATTACTGCTGGAACTTTGTTCCGCAAGCTCAAATTGATTCTGTTGGTGTACCTTTTGCTTCATGTAGTAATATTAGAATAACTGCTTATACACAAAATAAGATACTTACCTATTATCGTCATGCCACTGATAACAGTGCTATAACAGTTGATTACGGGTATGAATGGATTTCAACACCAGCAGGACCTGTTAGTGATGAAAATGAATATTCCCGATTTATTAACGCGCCAACCGAAGATACCAACTACTCAGTAGAAGTGGGTGGTAAGTTTGCAGATGGTATGGAACCTGTTCAGGCTGACTATTCATATGAGGCTATTGCTGTTGAGGCAGCCTTCTCATTTGAAACAGAAGGGACAGCTGATAATGAGGCTACAGAAGGCTCTGCACCCATGGTTGTTCGATTTACCGATGAATCATTGGGCAATGTGACCGATTGGGAATGGACTTTTGGTGAAGGCGGGAAAGATTTTGTGCCCGATCCGATATTTACCTTTCAAAAATTTGTTGAAGGTGGTTACCCCGTTGTTCTGTATGTTCGAAATGCAGATTCAGAGTGTGATAGTGAATCAGCGCCCGAGGTATTTACGGTCAATGAAATGGTGGTTAAAGTGCCAAATGCTTTTACTCCGTTCAGTAGTATAGGAGAGAATGATGAGTTCAGGGTGGCCTATCGTTCTGTTAATAAGTTCAGCATGTTGATATATAACCGATGGGGTCGAAAGGTATATTCAACCACTAATCCGGAAGTGGGTTGGAACGGACGTATTGGTGGTCAAAAAGCAGAGCCGGGCGTTTACTTCTATAAGATAAAAGCAGAGGGGTATAATCAAGGAGAAAACCTTGAACTGGAGGGTGCGGTTCACCTGATTGTAACTAACAATTAGAATGTGTTTTTAAGTGATTCGCAATCACATAAAAACCTTTATAAATCGTATATGCTTTTGGTCTTAGGTTTATCCTTGCGTAATTGTTCGTAATGATACTTTCGTTGTGCCTCGGTAAACTGCGGAATAAAGCTCTCGCCAGGTGATGGCGATGGCGATAATCGTAATTTCTGACTCGGGTCCAGCACAAAATAGGCTGGCAAAGCCCTGATGCGATAGTCAAGAGCTACTTTAGGCATAGCCGCGTAATGCAGGAAGTCCCAGCGGTATTTATTCTCTTTCACCAGTTTTTGTGCAGCTGTAGGATCTTCATCCATAATAATGGTGACTATCGTTACCTCGCGGCGCAGCTGTTTTGAAAGCACATTGAGCAGTTGAAGTTCCTGTTTGCAAGTGTGGTTGCTCGTGTGCATAAAATTCAGGTACACGAACTTTCCTTCATAATCACTTAAAGAGCGCTCTTTGCCATCAAGTCGATAAAGCGTAAACTGAGGAGCTGATGTGCCGGGTCGTAACCATGTAACTTTTTTATGAAGGCTTCGGGCAAAATCTTTGATGTTAATGGTACTGCCCTTTTCATAAGCTTGCTTAAACAAGTCGATGATCTGTTCCTGCTGATATCTGCCTGAGTAAAAAGCATCGTAAAGCCCTTTTAATAAAACTATCTCCGCCATTTCGACATTGGCAAACAGGGTATCTTTTCTAAATACAAGTGATAAGCTGTCGAATGCAGCTGTTTTGGTATATGCATCCCGTAAGGCATCTCCTTGTTTTGATGAAAAGTAGGATGTGAAAAAGCTTTTGTAAAGCGTGTTAAAGGTGCGCTGAAAGGATGGCATGGAATAGTTGACAGGTTCTCCTCTCATGGCAAAATACATGGCCTTGCGTTTATTGCGTTTATATGCCAGTGTCAATAGCTCACCGTATGCATACTGCTTATATTTCACGAAATAGGGTAGGTCCGAATCAAATAAGCTGTCGGTTTTTGTAATAATCTCCTGAGCCTTTCGTGTGTCACCCTTTGAAAAGATACTGACAGCATTGGCATTGTATTGTTCTGAAAAATAAGAATCAAAGCTGCTTATCATACGATTCAGACCTTGCGCCTCTTCATTGGCTATACCCAATTCAATTTGTTCAGGTATGAAATAGGGGTTGAATCGTTCAGCATCGGTTCGTGGCTGAAAAGGAGGAAGAACAAGTTCGTATGTTTGACCGGGTTCAAGAAAGATGCTTCCTTCATACTTTCCCATGTCAATAGTGACGTAGGTTATGGCAGACAGTTCAATGTTTTGTTCAAAGGAGCCATCCTGGTCAACATGTATCGCCAAAAAATCTGACATTTCGCCAGAGATGGGGTTGGCAACCTTCTTCATAACAAGGCTATAGTCGGCATACTCGGGCGCATTGCCTTTAATGGTCACCAACTGTGGAGGCTGTTGTGCCACAAGTATACCTGCACAAAACAGAAATATTGCCAATACGCCTTTACGCATCTATAAAAAGTTTTGAATGTTCTTCTGGATGGCTTCAGGTAAAAATTGTCCGGCATTACCACCATGCTTAACAATGTCGCGAATAATTGAGCTGTTGACCGGTGTATGTTCTGGTGTGGTCAATAAGAAAACAGAATCAATGCCGCTCATGGCTTTATTGACCTGTGCAATAGCTCGTTCATATTCGAAATCGGCTGAGGTTCTTATACCTCTCAAAATGTGTGTACAGCCAATCTCCCTTGCAAAGTCAACTGTTAATCCTTCGTATTTCTCAACGCTAATGCGTTCATCTGAAATAAAAACATCGCGTATCCACTGCATGCGGTTATCGAGCGGGAAAAAATCCCTTTTATTTGAGTTGTAGCCAACGGCAATAATGATTTTATCAAACAGGCTTAAGCCTCGTCTTACAACATCTTCGTGCCCTACTGTAAACGGGTCAAACGATCCCGGGAAAATAGCTGTTTTCATACCTTTTGTGTATCAGTATATTAATTGATCAGAGTCCAATATAAGCATCAAAGTTCTGATCACACTTTAATGTTGCTGGATGATAAGTCTGACAACTCCATTAAAAAAGCAAATGCTTCAAGAGCGTAAAATTTGAAAAAAATAGGTTGTCAAGCAAGTTCTCGTGAAATTTATCTACCAAAACTTAATTTTTCCAGCTGCAAAGGCTGACATGCGTAGTAATATCAAACCATGACTGAAACGGGAAATATTAGTGTCTCCATATTTTCTTTCGCGGTAACGGATAGGTAAATCTACAATTTTCAGATTGAGTTTGTAAGCACCAAATAATAGATCGAAATCACCAAACGGATCGAAATCACCAAAGAAGGAGCGGTTTTCTGCAAGTTTAAGGTAGTCCGTTCTAAACATAACCTTTGTTCCACAAAGCGTGTCTTTGATAGGTCGCTCTAGTATCCAGCTAAACAGGCGCGAGAAGAAGTGGTTGCCAATGTTATTTAGTGTTCGCATGGCATTTTTCTCCATCGGATAAACAAGGCGTACACCATTAATAAACTCTCCTTTACCACGGGTAATTGCATTGTAGAACTTGGGTAAATCCTCGGGAGGAACTGTTAAGTCCGCATCAAGTATCATCAAAATATCACCTTCTGCAGACGCATACCCCTTTCGCACAGCATCTCCTTTGCCTTTGCCATCCTGCTGCATGATCTTAATGCGATGGGTGTCTTTATATTTCTCAGCCATTTGTTGGATGGTTTCCCAGGTGTCGTCAGTGGAGTTGCCTTCGACAAATATCAGCTCGGTGAACTTCCCCATTTGTGGCGTGTGTAAAATTGCTTTTTCAATATTACCACTCTCATTACGGGCTGGCACGACCACTGAAACAGAATAACGCTCATCAACTTCCTCCTGTTTCAAGCGAGGCGGAAAAGGACGGGCAAATACAAACTGGTTTAATCCAAATAGCTGGAAAAAAGGCAAGCGTGAGATGAAACGGTTCATTAACCAAGATACAAGCGGTATGCGATAGGGTATCAGCATGCTTCGGTTTTTCTTATAGGCGTCAAAATCCGACAGATAAAGGAGGTTGGCTATGTCGCCCGTTGATAACCAGTTTTGTTCGGGTGTACGTTTTTTAATGCCCAACAGTTCAGCAAAACGGATGATAGGTTCCCATATGCGATTGTAATAGGTGACGATGATACGCGTTTGTTCATGGCATACTTTTTTAAGTTCTTTAAACACGTGCTCAATGTCATCAATCACACCAATCAGGTTTGATAAAATAATAACATCATACTTTTCTTCCAGATTGATGTTTTCTGCTTCCATTAATTCAAAGCGAATGTCGGGAAACTGCACCTTGGCCTGGTTGATGATGGGTTCGCAAAAATCAATGCCCGTTTTATTCTTTCCTTTCACTGCGGCCAGAAGTTCACCTGAACCACAGCCAATCTCTAAAACAGAACTGTCTTTGTGTATGTAATAGTTACAGTAGCGCGTTATTGAGTCCCAGTAATAGGATCTGCGTTTACGGTATTTTATCCAATTGCCGGCCCTTGATTCAAAATAGGCTCTTCGCTCCTCGTTAACCTTCATCTTATTTTGTCTCCTGATTTGTTGTGTCTTTAGTAATCGCTGCTGCATCGTAATCGACCAGGAACAGGTATGCAGGCTCAACTGTTCCAATTTGTTTTTGAAACTTAAATGCGGTCGGGTACTTCTGGGATATGATATAAAGGTAGCGTTGTATGGTGTTGATTGTCTGGCCATTGTTAACAAGCGGATTCTTTCGCAAGCTGGCCATGATAACATGTGTTACTTCCCTTTCTTTTAGTCGTTGTAATAGTTGATCCGGGTCTGTGGTATCAAAACGATAGATGCCATAAAACTTTTTTCCGTTGGCATAAATACGTGCCATGTTAGGCTTACGTACTGCCACCATGGTGTTTTCTGGCAATTCTTCGCCTGCAAATTCAGCCATTGAAAGGTAATTCCTCCAGTCGTCGGTATAACCTTCATATACATCTCCTTTCAGATTCTTTCTTAAGGTAAGAAGGTCAATCTTTGAAAGAGATTGGGCAGTTGTACTAACCACACTTATACCAACAAGTATAATAAACAGGTACTGCTGTAATTTGCTTTTTTTATTTCTGCTGAATTCCAAAACTCCGTATAAAAGGATTAGGACCATAAACGGAAAGAATGGAATGATTAGACGATACTGGTCCCATAGTTTTTGCAAAACAATAAAGGTAATGCCCAGCATTGTTACTAAATAAACCGCTACAAAAAGAAGGTGTTTGTTGTTTTTAAATGCTCTAACGGTGCTAAACCCAAAAAGGGCATATATCAAAATAGTTAATAAACTAATGGTCGCGTTAGTGGATAAGGAGCGCCAACCTGTCATTTTCAAAAAGTGCTTTGACAGATATAAGTTGGAGTTATCAATAAAGCGTGTGATAAAACCTCCTATGGTTTCTTTGCCTTTGTCGAGCTGGTATGGATGTTTATATATCAGAGTGCTGGCTTGCCCGCTATCAAATAAGGCTGTTTGCCAAATGGCACTTTTAATAATAAGGAACAGTCCAAGCATGATGATAAAGCATCCGGCGACTAAACCCGCATTTTTATATTGTTTATTGATGATGAAAAACAGTATCACCGCTATGAGTGTTCCAATGCCAATGGTACGAGTTAAGAATGATGCCAGGATAACAGCACTAAGCGCTATAATATACTTCAGCTTGTTAGTGTCTTTTTCAGTGTTAAGTAATTCATATACCAAAGTAAATACAGGTACCTGCAATAATAAAAATAAGGCTTCGCTGTATGTTTGACTGGTGAAATAGATAAAATAACTGCTTACCGATATCATCAGAAGAGTGGCAAACAGCAATGTGTAGGCTATCTTATCTTTAAATGTTTTATAGAAAAGCCACATACTGATTAACATCAGTGCAAATGAGGTAATTTTTAAAAGTCCCAGCTTAATGCCGAACAAGGCCACAAAAATCGACAGGAACATGGGATACAATGGTCCTTGAAACGATGGGTAGCTACCGTCGTTAATAAAGTTAACAGCTCTTATTATATAAGTACTGTCATCACCTCCTTCGCTGACCCGGAGGTTAAACAGTAGCAGAGAAAACAGAGTGAATATTCCGAGAATTGATGATATAATCGCCAATTGATGTTTTTGACACCAGTCTTCAACCTTTGTTAAAATGGTTTGGGAAGCTTGTAGGCTCTTTGTTTTATTCATCAGCTTAGATGTCTTTTTTATGCGAAGTGTTGACAAACAGAATATTGCTCATATCGCCATACTCAATCAATGTTTCCGGATTTTCTTTAACTGCATCAGGTCTGAATCCGACAACTGCCAGATCGGCATCAGTACTGTGATTCATGATCACTTCGTGTGTGGTTTGCTCACTGGTCATTGACAGGAACCTCACATTGGACGGAGAGATCGGTAAACGACCTTCCTGTATTAACTCCAACAGGCGTTTGCGTTGCTTTTCAATTTGACTATCAGGGAATGTGGCAAATATTTTGATAACAGCATTGCGCCATTCAGGGTGGCCTGAAATGATATAGGCCAATAAAATCATCAGGTTGGCGTTTCTGAAATCCAAAGCACTGATCCAAACATGGATCTCTCGTTTGTAGCCAAAGCCTTTGTACGATGAATTAAGCACGCAAACATCAAAACCTGTTGCTTCAAATAGCTGGTAATTATCGAGTGCATGTTTTAGCGACTCGGGGTTGTTTCGTGAAAATTCGAACAGAATAAGGTTGTTCCCTTTTCCGCTTATGCCCGATAACTGGATAACCTGGGCAATAGCAGACGTGTACGAGGGGCTTATGATCGTATCCAGATACAAACGGCTTTTACTGCCTTCCGATTGGTGAATCAGCCGTTTTAATACATCCTGTGACTCAATATGTGTTTCCTTATTTAAGAAACCTTTGATAAAGTGAATATAGGTGCCGAATCCATGCTTATAACAAACCCAACGCAGCAGATCAAAGGCCGCCTGTCGTTTGAATGAATCTTCTGAAACACATATGGCAAATGGTCGCCAATGAACATCTTTTTCATCCTTGTTGGCGCGCTGAACAAAAATCTGAATCTGGCGGCTTATCTGGAAGATCACACCTTTAAATAATTTCTCAAGACCTTGTCGATCAGGGTTGGCAACAGTGATAAAGTAGTAAGTCATAGCCATCAGTAAAGATGCCAGGGCTGCATAGGTCCACTTCATCTGGAACATCAACCAGAAAGAAAGAACAGCGCCAATCAATGAAAAATACCATCTGTTATACTTGAATGTTGGACGATAGGATGGGTCGGCCGCAAAATGCTCCAGGAACGATATCAAACAGATGAAACCATAAGTGATCATAAAGAACATTGATATGATTTCAGCAACAAAGTTGACATCACCAATGATAATAAAGAAGAAAGCAATAAAGATGGTTATGATACTTCCGTTGATGGGTTCATTATCGGCTTCACGCCCTTTAGCTATCCAGTTGTTAAAGTTGTCGAAGGGTAGTATGCAGTCAAAGCCGATGGCCTGCAAAGTACGTGGAGCAACAAGAAGAGAGCCAATGGCCGATGATAAACAGGCAGCTGCTAATCCAATTGGTATGATCGGTCCCCAAACTGATACTTTGGCCATTATAAGCTGATCGTTCTGCATTTCCTCAGGTGTGGCCGAAGAGGCGAGTTTAAAGGCAACAATTACATAAATGAGCATACCTACTATGGTGGCTAACAATGTGCCTTTCGGTATGGATCTCTTAGGGTCTTTCAGGTCGCCCGATAAGCCCAGGCCTGCTGCAATGCCTGTAAATGCCGGGAAAATAATAGTGAAGACTGCGAAAAATCCGTCACCATTAGAAATAGTATTATTAAACGATAACTCAATGCCTTCTGAAATGGGTTTTCCCATCAGGAAAAAGATGATGGAAACAAATAACAGTGCCACAACACCATATAAAGCTTTCATTCCAATGTTAGCGCCCCTCAGCACAACTACAACAGAAAGTATAGACATCAGAACCAGGGTAACTATCTTTTTAAAAACCAATGGATCCATCTCAACTGGCAGATAGGGAATCAGAGGGTCAAATGCTTCACCAAAGGCAATGATGTAGAAGGCCACACTTACAGCCTGCGATAAAAACAAAGCCAGACCGATAGCGCCACCAATATTAAGTCCGAACGAACGTGATATAATGTAGTAGGCTCCTCCGCCTTGCACACGCTGATTTGTTGCAATTTCGGCAACTGCCAGTGCAGTAGGCACTGTAACAATATGGCCTATGACTATAATGGCTAAAAGCCCTCCCAAGCCAACATTGGCTAAGGCATAACCAAATCGTAAAAATAATATGGCACCCAGAATTGTTGAGATGGCTGTCATAAATACCGCCATGGCTCCAAAGCCTGCATTCGGATTTGTTAATGATTTTGTCATATATGATCTGTCATCTAATGAAACAGCTATTTTGTCCCGTATAATTGAATTCACTTGGTTGATACCATACAAGCAAAATTAAAACAGTTTCAAACAAACCTAATGTTTTTAATTGTTTTGCACAAAAAAGAGTTGTACATCTTTAGTTTAGTGTAATAAATGGCATAAACGACCACAAGTGTTCATCAGGTCGGGAAATATGGAAAACTGTCATTCATATTATGCTGACTGATGCCAAATAGCTCTGAAGAGCTTCAGTTTTTCAAGTCATTTGGCAATATTCATGAGTCTGGTATGCAAAAGGATCATTGCTTTTTCCAGTCAATTGTACACAACTTATTTTGAAACTGCCTAAATTATCTTTTTGATGGCGACAATTACATTGATATTCTTAATTTTGCAGGGTTTAACATATAACGTCATCGTCATTATGAAGGAGTCTTCATCATCATTAGGCCTTGGTAAACAGGTCATTATTGGTATACAGTTTTTGTTCGTGGCCTTTGGAGCCACCGTGTTAGTTCCATTGTTAGTGGGCATTAATCCATCTATTGCATTATTCTCAGCAGGGGTAGGTACACTTATTTTTCACCTGATCACAAAGGGTAAGGTGCCTGTGTTTTTGGGTAGTAGTTTTGCTTTTATAGCACCTATTACTCTGGCTACCGAAAAGTTTGGCTGGGCTGGTACACTTTCTGGTTTAGTAGCAGTGGGAATTGTTTATGCAACCATGTCTTTTTTAATCAAGTGGCGCGGAGTAGGTTTTATTAAGCAAATTTTCCCTTCGGTTGTAGTGGGGCCTGTAATTATGGTTATTGGTTTGTCATTAGCTTCTGTGGGGGTTGATATGGCAAAAGGGAACTGGATTATTTCAGGTGTTTCTTTATTATCGGCGATTATTGCTGTGGTTTATTTTAAGGGACTATTACGCCTGATACCTGTGTTTGTTGGTATTATTACAGGGTATGTTCTATCCTTGGTAATGGGTGTGGTTGATTTTACCCCTATCAAAGAGGCGGCATGGTTTGCCTTGCCTGAGTTTACAATGCCTGAATTTAACTGGCAGGCTATTTTGTTTATGATACCGGTTGCAATTGCTCCTTTGATTGAGCACGTTGGTGATATTTACGCTGTTGGTGCTGTTGCTGAAAAAGATTTTATTAAAGATCCAGGTTTGAACAGAACCATGCTTGGTGATGGTGTTGCAACTGCTTTTGCTGGTCTTGTTGGAAGTGTGCCAAACACAACTTATTCTGAGGTGACTGGTGCTATAGAATTAACTAAAGTAACCAATCCTCGCGTGTTACGTATTACCGCTGTTTCGGCTATCATTTTCTCAGTAGTGGGTAAGGTTAGCGGCTTTTTAAAGTCTATACCTACAGAGGTACTGGGTGGTATAATGTTATTGCTGTTTGGTATGATTGCCAGTGTTGGTATTAAAACATTGACTGAATCCAAAGCCGATTTCCATAAGACCCGTAATATGGTTATTGTATCTGTTATTTTAACGGTAGGTATTGGAGGTGCATCCATTGAGTTTGGTTCATTCTCGTTAGCTGGTATTGGTCTGGCTTCTGTTGTTGGAGTTATTCTTAACCTGATTTTACCGGGACAGTCAAAGCCTGTTAAAATGAAAAAGTAAGGATTCGCTAAAGGCGGTCAAAAAATATATGAAAACCTGGCAGGAGTGGTCCTTTGCCAGGTTTTTTTATTATACAGTGTCCACTCTCAATTTTTTTCCTGCCTCTATTCTGCCGGTTTAACAACATTCGTTCGTTCAAATCAACTCCAGAAGTTAAATTACGGATGCTATTGTGCATGTTCCGTAATACATATCAGAATGTGTTAATGTATAAGCAATATTACTACATACTCTGAATAAATAAACAAAGAAAAGAATTATGAAAACAAAAATGATATTTGATGTTTTAGTGTGTTATTTGTAGTGTGTGATCCCTGTGTAGCTTCGTCTGGTTCTGGAATAAAGGCGTATGCTGTATTTTGAATTACGTATTGCGCAATGAGTAATATTAACAAAAAATGACAAAAAGGTTAAAATAAATTAAAATGTTTTTACATTTGCAGGTGTAATTGTACGATTATATAAAAATTATGACAGGTAACAATCCGGATGTTTATCTGCCAAAACCTTTAGTATTATTATTAACCTAAATTTTAAAAATGAAAAATTTAAGATTTTTTATTGTTGCTTTGGCAATGGTGTTTATTGTATCTTCTTGTAAAAAGAATGACACTCCAGTTTATGAAGAAGAAATTAACACAGAAGTATTAAGTCAGATAAAAGCTTTAGGCTTTAGTTCAATGGATGTGGTGAAATGCGATGAAGGATACATTGTAGAAGGTGACATATTATTGACGGAAGAAGCTTTAAACGACCTGTCGGAAGATGTTAAATTACGTGTTGGTACAGAAGAACATTATCGTACTTACAACCTGGTAAGCGGCACGCCACGGGTTATCACCGTTAGTTTATCAAGTAAATTGCCAAGTAACTTTGGTCCTGCTTTAGATGAAGCACTGAATCGCTATAATACCCTGGGACTGAATATTAGCTTCCAACGGGTAGCCAGTAACGGCGATATTAATATCATCGAAGGTCCAAAATGGTGGAATCGTTACGGTATTCTTGGAATGGGTGGATTTCCAACTGCCGATGGAGAGCCTTACCACAAAATTGAAATGAACGCGGGAGCTTTCAGAAAAGCTCAAATAGGTTATCTGGCTACAGTATTAGCTCACGAAATGGGGCATAATATTGGTTTTCGTCATACTGACTATATGGATCGTTCGTATAGCTGTGGTGGTGCTTATGACAATGAAGGACCTTCCGATGTAGGTGCTGTTCATATTCCTGGTACACCGGTTGATCCTGAAAGAAGATCATGGATGTTATCTTGTTCTGATGGCACTGATCGTCCGTTTACGGTAAATGATCAGGCTGCCCTGGAGTATCTATACTAAAATATAAAGGAAGTTACTGTTTGTAAGTGGCAGGTATAACAGCTCATACTTGCCTGCTGCCTAAGGCAGTACTAATTAACTATCAAATGAGACGTTGAGCTATATATATAAGGTCCGGACTAATATCCGGACCTTTTTAAATAGTTATTGAATCATTAATTTGCAAGTTTTGCGGTATCCCGATTCTGTTTTTACTTTCATAATGTATATTCCTCGCTTCAAACCATTTGTTGGAATTGATTTGATCAAACCATAATTGGAAACATAGCTGCGAATTAGCCGTCCGGAAGGGTCATATAACAAAATCTCATCAGAGCCATCTTCGCCATTTATCAGGTTAACTTCCTGTCCCGATTGGGCCGGATTAGGGTAGATCCAAAGGCTACCGGGCCGGCTGTAAAAAACATTAACAGGGTCGCTGTATATTATTTTTTTATCTTCTCGTTGAAGCTTTACCCTGTATGTATTGTTTCGTTGATTTGGTCTGGGATCTTCTAAGGTAAACTTGATATCATAGAGCTCATTAACATTTTGTACGGGCTTAAATGCTCCATTGATCATTCTTTCAAGAGTAATTGATGACAATTGGTAGTTGGATGCCAGTTCTAGCTGAAGCAGAACTGTGTCGGTTACATACGATTGTGGAAAAAAGGAACGGATGTAGCAACCAGTACCACTGGATAAATAATTTATACTTCTGCTTCTGCGGCCTGCATGGCCTTCAATAACCGGAGAAACGGCATAATGATGGTATCTCATGTCTTCTTCAGGAATAAATATCAGTGTATCGCTAATAACTTTGTATGCTTTAATATGTGTGTTGCTCACCTGGTATACCTGATATGAGCTTGCGTTTTCTACTTGTGACCAGTGTAGCATAAGTTCGTTATCGCAGAATAAGCCGGTATGCATTTGAAGGCATGGTGAAATAAGAAGTGTATCAGAGTCATAAGTGTCACTGCCGCAAATCATTCTGAATTTGATTAACCTTATTTCGTCTGGTGTCAGCCATTCATAATATTCATCCGACAAGTCAATTTCGTTATCTATTAAATACCATTTTCCTTCAGAAATATCCTGGTATTGCAGCTCGCCATTGATCCCGGGTCCATGCCAACTCCAGCTTAATCTAATAGGTGTAGCTGCTTCGGCTGTGTTTCTGTTGAATGGATTTAGCCAGTAAAAACCATCTTCTTCAAACTCCCATGCAAGGCTATAGGTCTGTGTTGACGTTGTAACAGTACTTCCCTTAATGATGATTTCGTATTGTCCCTTATTCGGATTGGTCACGCTTATCTGTTCAATATTATTTAGGTGATCTTTACCCCGTTTAGCATTTTGTTTTAATGAATCAATGTGAGGGTAATGGTTGAGTATCCAAGGTTCCCAAATTTGTCCGGTATTACTGCTTGTCAATTCGAGGTCAAGGTCGTTTACAAGGGCTCTGTTGGTATTGGGTTTCGCTTCGGCATCGTGCCAAACAAGGGTTACTTTCAGCTTTGCTATGTTATCAGGAATGGAGATTATGTGGCGCAACTCTTGACTATTTATTAAGGAGCCTGTTTGATATCTCTTTTCAATAGTGGTTTGTATTGCACCCAATGCATCTGCACTTCCGTATCCTGCTTCAAAATCAACTTCAGGTCTGCCCACGTCGTTTGCACTGTTGATCATTATAGCTTTGACCAGTTCTGCCGAAGGAAGCTGAAAGTTCTGCTTCTTTAAAGCGTCCTGTACTAATACGGATATGCCTGAAACCAAGGCTGCTGACTCTGAAGACCCCAGGTCGCCATATGCCACAAGCTCTGGCTTCACCCGGCCGTCAAAAGCGGGTCCTTTACTGCTTACTGCCTTAATGTGATTCTGGACATCCAATTCTCCAACCGTAATAATGTTTTTGCTCATTTTAAACTGGCCGGTCAGGTTAGCGAAGCCAGGTATATTTTTATATGTAGAATGATCAGGTGATTCAAGTCCCGAATTACCTGATGAGAAAACATGAACGATTTCAGGGTAACTTAGAGTCTGGGAGTCATATTCCATTGATTCAATGCCATAATAATTTTCTATGCCGGTACCGTAGGAGTGATTTTGAACAGATATACCTTTGCTTTTAAGCCACTCTTCATTATCAGGTAATAAATTGTCGTATGAAGATGAGCTGATCGAGGCTTTCCATGCAACACCTTTTCCTTTGGGGTCAGTATTACCTGCTCCGGCGGCAAGTGTAGCCATTGATGTGGCATGAAAAGATAGCTTTTGACCGGCTCGTTCAAGGTGTACAATTCGATTTATAAAATCAACATCGGTGGTGTCAAAAAGGCCTTCTTTGATACATAGTGTTATGCCTTCGCCTGAAATATCGGGATAAAGATGATGGACCTGGCTTGCTTTATTGATTGACAGATCGGAATTGTCCATCAGTCGCTCTTCTTTGGCCAAACGGTTGCCTGCGTCAATATAACAAACGCTGTTTTCATTAATTAATTTCTCAAGGTCAGATGTCTTGAGATTATGTAACTCATAAATATTGTTACCAAGGTAGCTAACAGGATAGCGTGCTAGTTTTTTTGTAAATTCTTCAAAAGCATTTCTTGATGAAACCAATATTCTAATGTTATTTTTACCAGTGCTTTTTAGCTGTGTTAGCAGAAGGGGTGATATTTTATTGCTAACAGAATCATTTGAAAGGTGTTCTGCCTTTTGTGTCACTGTCGCATTCAAAGCACATGATAAATGCACAATAATTAAAAGGAGACACAGTTTGTAAATATAATTATTAAAATACGGTGCTTTGGGTCTTTTGAAAGGCCAAGGTGTAATAATTGTTTTATTCAATCAGTTTAGAATTTGGATTTAAGTCCAAATTTAAAAACATCTGCATGTAATACAAGCGAATAAGATAAAAAGCCAATGGTCATATGCTGAACTGTTGAACTTTTACTAAGGTAATTGAGAGTTATCGCCATAAAAAAACCTGACACAAACGATATTGTGTCAGGCTGAAGTATTATTAGCTAAAGTATTCAGCTTATTGAGTTATGCCTGTCTGTACAGGCTTTCAATAAAGCAATTGTTTATTAATGCTTGTGTATTGTTACACAGCTACATTATTGTCGCGTAATGCATCGTTTAAAGACGTTTTCTTGTCGGTTGATTCTTTGCGCTGGCCAATAATTAAAGCAGCAGGTACCTGGTATTCGCCCGCAGGGAATTTTTTGGTAATGCTTCCCGGTATAACAACAGATCGGGGTGGAACATAGCCTTTGTACTCTTTAGGTTCATCGCCACTTACATCAATAATTTTAGTCGATGCGGTTAATACCACATTGGCACCCAACACGGCTTCTTTACCAACACGCACTCCCTCAACAACAATACAGCGAGAACCGATAAAGGCATCGTCTTCAATAATGACCGGTGTAGCTTGCACTGGCTCAAGTACCCCACCAATTCCAACACCACCACTTAAGTGTACGTTTTTACCAATTTGAGCGCAACTTCCTACGGTGGCCCATGTATCAACCATGGTACCATACGAAACATAGGCACCGATGTTAACATATGACGGCATCATTACAACACCAGATTCTAAAAAGGCGCCATAACGGGCTACAGCATGAGGTACTACACGAACGCCCTGTGCTGCATAATCTTTCTTAAGAGCAATCTTATCGTGAAACTCAAATGGACCAACCTCAATGGTTTCCATCTTCTGGGTTGGGAAGTATAGAATAACCGCTTTCTTAACCCATTCATTAACGATCCAGTCGTCACCATTTGGTTCAGCTACGCGCAACTCTCCTTTATCCAGTTTTTCCACTACTGTTTTGATGGCTTCAACAGTGCTTCCATCATTGAGCATTGAGCGGTCGTCCCATGCTTTTTCAATTATATTTTTCAAATCACTCATTTGCTATTCTTTTATCTTGTTTTTATGTATTTGCTATTATTTAATATAGTCTAATGATTTAAAAAGCTCGTTTTTGCATCATCCAGGGTGCAAAAATAGAGCTAAATAATCATATATCAGTATAAAAAATTACCTGTGGTTTTTGTTTTAACTATTTAGTTTGAGGCTGTTAAATGCTGTTAAAATCATATCGCTTTGTTGAAAAAATAACAAAATCAGGTAAAAATATAGTAATTTGCTCAAACCTAACGTTACCAAATGAAGAAGTGTTGTCTACTCATATTGTATCTTTTATCAGTTACTTGCGGCTTTGCCCAACAACAGAAAGTGTGGCTGCATGGGCAGGTGGTTAATGAACTCGATAAGAAACTTGTGCCACGGGCTCAAATTGCCAGCTATAAAAATATGGAGTTGTTTGCCGCCGATTCTCTCGGACAGTTTAAAGTTATTCTCGACTCCAGTGATAGCATCAAAATTGTGGCTTTGGGTTATGAGGCTTTAACTGTTTACCTTGATACTATGGGCATTGATGCCGATGTTATGTATTCGTTTTTGCTCAAGCCCATTTCCTATCAGATAGACCAGGTGAATATTAACTCCAATAAACACTATAACGATTATCTTGAGGAGCTAAAAGCTTTGCGTAGTAAGCAGATGGAAATGGATTTACAACTACCGTCACACATTCAACTGGGTCGTCAGCCCGATATACCTGTTGATGTGTTACCTACATTTAGAGATGGCCCCATAATCAGCGACTTTATTAAAAAACCGTTTTTTGTTCTTTATTATTATACTGCTAAATCAGAAAAGCGAAAGAGAAAGATGGTGAAGCTACTGACTTACGAAAAACAGCAGAAGAAACTTACGCGTCAATTGATAGAAGGTGTATGTGGGTATAAAGGCGATCAACTAAATGATTTTATTGCCTACTGTAATGCCAATATTGTTGTTACAACCGAAGATACTGCAATAAGCCTGCGCTATAAAATACTGGATTTGATGGTACAATTCAGAAAGCTCTAAGTGCTTTTAGAGATAAATTGCTTTCTCCTTATTTGTTAAAACCTGTTAATAATTAGCCGTTTGTTGAAATTTTCTGTTCTTCAGATTGTTCAGTTTTATATTAGCTTTCCCTAACCCGTTAACATGAAATTAGCAACGATTGCATATATCTTTTTTATAAGCTGTTTAACAATGGGTTTAAAGGCCCAGAAGCAGGTTTGGCTCCATGGTAAAGTTGTGCGTGAGTCAGATCAGCAAGCCATACCCTTAGCCCAGATAGCCAGTTATAAAAAGCTTAATATGTTTGCAGCCGATTCGCTGGGTGAGTTCAGGGTAATACTTGATGCCAATGATAGTATTAAAGTTATTGCATTGGGTTTCGAGCCGTGTATATTTCATCTTGACAGCTTAACTATTGATGCTGATGTGATGTATATATTTTCCCTTGAACAAACCAGCTATCAAATTCAACAGGTTGACATTAACTCAAATATCCATTACAATGCGTATATGGACAGGTTAAAAGACCATAAATCAAAACGTGAAGAAATGGATCTGATGCTGCCTGAAGATATTAAGCTGGGTGAGGAGCCTGAGATACCCGCTGATATACGACCCGATTATAACGAGCCACCACCAGTATATGTGGCTGTTGTAGCTCCATTCAGTTTTATTGATTATTACACCAGTAAAACGGACAGAAGGAAAAGGCGATACATGAAGTTGTTAAATACCGAAAAACAGCGCAACATGTTAACTGTTCATTTGATGGCTGAGGTAAGCGGCCTGGAAGGTGATGCGCTAGAGGACTTTATGATCTATTGCAATGCTAATATAAAGATGAACCGAAAGGATACGCCACTGAGCATCAGGTATAAGGTAATTGATTTGTATAATGCGTATAAAGAAAAGTGATAAGATGAAAATAGAAAAAATATATCTGTTGCTCGCATTGCTTGTTTTTAGCATGTCAGTTATTGCCCAGGAAGGTGACGATAAGCAGTTACTGATTGGAAAAGTGGTTCACTCTGACAGTACCACTGTTGTGCCATTTGCTTTCGTAGCAAACAGTCAAACAGGTTTTGGGAAGGAAACCCGGGAGGATGGCATTTTTAAGTTAAATACCATGGTGAATGACACCCTGTTTTTCAGATGTTTGGGTTATCAGGATACCATGCTTGTTGTTACAGAACAACTATTGAACGATACATTGCTTTGGGTGGTAAAAGAAAAGACATATGAGCTTGGATCTGTTGATGTGCTGATGTTTAAATCGTATGCCTCGTTCAGGCATATGGTTGCCAATATGGATATGATGCCGACCGAAGGAATAAGTATGCCTGTTTATGTTGATATTCGTGAAGTCAGGAAGCAAAAGAAAGAGCAGGAAAAAACCTTTGGTGTAGGTATTGGCTTTGGTAGCGGTAGCAAGACTCGCGCTGAAAAGAAGTACGAAGCATTCGCTGCCAAAGAAAAGCGATATGAGCGTTTTCGGGAGATGACTTCACGTAAAAATATGCAATACCTGACCAAACTTGAAGGAGCCGAACTGGACTCGTTTATGGTTTTTCTACGAACGAAACATAAAATTAATCCTGACCTGTCTGATTATAAGATGATGGAAGCCATCAATATGGTCTTTGAAGAGTTTCTGGCATTAAATAATGATACCATAAAAGTAACTGAATAATGACTTTTATCACTCCTTAATTTGAACTTACACTTGGAGATAAAATGTTGATTTGGCAAGAGGGGTTGTAAGTGTAAGAAATACAGGCTTTAAGAATCGGATAAATTAATCTTAATATATTGGTAAAAAATCGAACCATACCTTATATATAGAGAGGGATAAAAAACAGTAAGATAAAAAAGGGGTAAAATATCAAATCGTAAAATAATTTGATATTTTTTTGACTATTTCTTTGGAGTTATAAAAATCAATCCTACATTTGCTAACGTAAAAAGCAAAAATTGGTGGATCAGAGATTTGATTCACCGCAAAAGCAAAGAGCAAGATGAAATTCAATTTATCACTCATTCTCGATATTATTATTATTCTCGTGGTCATTATTATTAGAACCTAGAGGAGTGAGAATGCTATGTAGATAAACGAAAGATTATAAGATACTAAGAGCTTTTCTCACACATACGGGAAAAGCTCTTTTTTTTGATACAAACGGAAGTAAAAATGCAAAAAACACTAAGAAGCGCAACATCAACACAAGGCCGACGAATGGCAGGAGCCAGGAGTCTTTGGCGTGCCAATGGTATGAAAGAAAGCCACTTTGGCAAACCAGTAATTGCTGTTGTTAACTCGTTCACACAGTTTGTGCCGGGCCATGCGCATCTGCACGTCATTGGTCAAATGGTTAAGCATCGCATCGAAGCAAACGGATGTTTTGCCGCTGAGTTTAATACAATTGCCATTGATGATGGTATTGCAATGGGCCACGACGGAATGTTGTATTCCTTGCCATCGCGCGATATAATTGCTGATAGTGTTGAGTACATGGTTAATGCACATAAAGTAGATGCCATGGTGTGTATCAGTAATTGCGATAAAATTACACCGGGAATGTTGATGGCAGCCATGCGTCTTAATATTCCAACCGTGTTTGTATCAGGCGGTCCTATGGAAGCAGGTAAAGCCGGAGGTAAAGCACTGGATTTGGTTGATGCCATGGTAATGGCCGCCGATGATTCAGTGTCTGATGAAGAGGTGAATGAGGTGGAACGTAATGCTTGCCCTACCTGCGGTTCCTGCTCTGGTATGTTTACTGCTAATTCAATGAACTGTCTTAATGAAGCCATCGGCTTGGCTTTACCGGGTAATGGAACGATAGTGGCAACACATGTTAATCGAAAGCAATTGTTTGAAAAAGCTGCCGATATGATCATTGACATCACTAATCGCTATTATGGCGAAGGTGACGAATCGGTATTGCCTCGTTCAATTGCCAGTTTTAAAGCTTTTGAAAATGCCATGACACTGGATATTGCCATGGGAGGTTCAACCAATACGGTACTGCATATCCTGGCAATTGCTCATGAAGCAGGGGTGAATTTCACCATGGATGATATTGATCGTTTATCGCGTACAACTCCAGTGTTGTGTAAGGTGGCACCTAATTCGAACTACCACATTGAGGATGTTAATCGTGCTGGTGGTATCATGGGTATCCTGGCCGAGTTAAACAGGGGTGGTTTATTGCACACTGATGTGAGTCGCGTTGATTACCCCAGCCTGAGGGAAGCATTGGATGCCTTTGATGTCATGTCAGTATCAGTATCTGATGAAGCAAAAGAAGTGTATAGCAGTGCTCCTGCCGGTATGTTAAACCTGACCATGGGTTCACAAAAAACGAAGTATGCAGAGTTGGATCTGGATCGTGAGAAAGGATGTATCAGAAGCGTTGAAGGCGCTTATTTTAAAGATGGCGGATTGGCCGTTCTTTTTGGTAATCTGGCCGAAAAAGGCTGTATCGTTAAAACAGCTGGTGTAGATGAGTCCATTTTTACATTCAATGGAACTGCACGTGTATACGAATCGCAGGATGATGCCTGCGAAGGTATCCTCTCTGATGAGGTAAAAGCCGGTGATGTCGTTATTATACGTTACGAAGGGCCTAAAGGAGGACCGGGAATGCAAGAGATGTTATATCCAACTTCTTACTTAAAGTCGAAGCATTTAGGTAAAGAATGTGCCTTGTTGACCGATGGACGCTTTTCTGGTGGAACATCAGGTTTATCAATTGGGCATGCGTCACCTGAGGCTGCCGGTGGAGGTAATATTGCACTGGTACAAAATGGGGACCCCATCTTAATTGATATCCCTAATCGCAAAATAGAATTACAGATCAGTGAAGAAGAGCTGGTTCAAAGAAGAGTAGCGGAAGAAGCAAAAGGAGATAAGGCATTTAAGCCGGCAGATCGCGAAAGATATGTATCAAAAGCTCTCAGAGCTTATGCGAGTTTGGTAAGCGCAGCTGACCAGGGTGCCGTCAGATTGATTGACTAAAAATCAGACCAATGGGCAAGAGGCAGTTAGACAATTTGGTTAACCACAATGTTAATGATCTCATTGTCTAAGATCTCATCGTCTGAAAATCTATAAAAAATGGAAACACAAACGCAAACAACCATGGAAGCCAAAGAAACGAAATTGAAACGCATGAGTGGCTCCGAAGCATTAATGCAATCTTTATTGCATGAAGGAGTAGATTTGTTATTCGGGTATCCGGGTGGGGCAATTATGCCTGTGTATGATGCACTTTACCACTATCAGGATAAATTAAACCACATCTTAACACGTCATGAGCAGGGTGCTGTTCATGCGGCTCAGGGGTATGCACGAGTCACTGGCAAAGTTGGCGTTTGCTTTGTAACAAGTGGACCAGGTGCAACCAATGCCGTAACTGGTATTGCCGATGCAATGGTGGATTCTACACCTTTAGTTGTTATCAGTGGCCAGGTGGCATCGCCTTTACTGGGAACAGATGCTTTCCAGGAGACAGATGTGGTGGGCATTACACAGCCAATCACCAAATGGAACTATCAGGTAAAGCGTGCCGAAGAAATTCCTGAGGCAATTGCAAAAGCCTTTTATATTGCTCGTTCAGGACGCCCCGGCCCTGTATTGATAGATATTACTAAAGATGCACAATTTGCACAGTTCGACTTTGAATATAAGCCTGTTGATAAGGTTCGCAGCTACAAACCAAAGTCACCTGTTAAAAAAGATAAGGTCGCTGAAGCGGTTCAATTAATTAATCTGGCTAAAAAGCCTCTGGCATTGGTAGGGCAGGGAGTTGTTTTAGGTGGTGCTGAAAATGAACTTATGGAATTCCTGAAGAAAACGGGTATACCAGCGGCCTGGACCTTGCTAGGCTTATCAGCCATGCCATCTGATTTTGAGCAAAATGTCGGTATGCTGGGTATGCACGGACATTACGGACCAAACGTAAAAACAAATGAAGCTGATCTGATAATCGCTATTGGTATGCGTTTCGATGACCGTGTTACAGGTAACGTTCAGAAATATGCAACCAATGCCAAAGTGGTTCACCTTGAGATCGACCCTGCTGAGATTAACAAGATAATCTATGCCGATGTGCCGGTGTTAGGTGATGTGAAGGAGTCATTACCTATGATCACTGATATGGTTTCAAAAAATAGTCATGAAACCTGGTTAGGAGAATTTAAAGCATGTGACAAAATTGAAGATCAAAAGATCATTCAGCCAGAGTTACATCCGGTCAAAAAAGGATTAACAATGGGCGAAGTGATACGTCGCGTTACTGAGAAGTACGATGATGATGCGATTGTTGTAACTGATGTAGGTCAGCACCAGATGATGGCTTCGCGCTATTTTAAGTTTAAGCAATCAAGAAGTGTTGTAACATCTGGCGGACTGGGAACCATGGGTTTTGGTTTACCTGCAGCCATGGGTGCTAAACTGGGGCAACCCGATCGTCCGGTTTGCTTATTTGTTGGAGATGGCGGTTTCCAGATGACTATTCAGGAATTGGGAACTATCTTCCAGACACAGGCAGATGTTAAGATCATTTTGTTGAATAACAATTTCCTTGGTATGGTACGTCAGTGGCAGGAGTTATTCTTTGACAGGCGTTATGCTTCAACAGAGTTGATCAATCCTGATTTTCAGACAATAGCCAAAGGTTATGGTATTGCTACCGAAAAAGTAACGGAGCGAGATAACCTGGATGCTGCTGTTCAACGCATGGCTGAGCACAAAGGAGCCTTTTTATTAGAGGTTGTGGTGGAAAAAGAAGGTAATGTATTCCCAATGGTACCAACGGGTGCCTCGGTTTCAGATATTCGCCTTGAATAAACAGACAAAAGATAGAAGATACGAAACGAAAGACCTGAGACGGCAATCGTCTTGATTCTTGATACTTTAATCTTGATACTTAAAAACAATGAAACAAGAATTCACATTATCCATATATTCTGAAAACCACGTCGGCCTTTTAAACCAGGTGACAACAGTGTTTACCCGTCGTCATATTAACATTGAAAGCCTGACGACTTCAGAATCTGCCATTCCCGGCATCCATAAATTTACCATTGTGGTATTTACATCGCGTGAACAAGTCAATAAATTGCTGTTGCAAATTGAAAAGCGCATTGACGTTATTAAAGCCTATGTATTTACTGCTGATGAGATTGTGCATCAGGAAGTGGCTTTATATAAAGTAAAAACAGAGTCGTTGTTAAGCAGTAATGAAATTGAGCGACTTGTACGTCAGTATGGAGCACGTATCCTGGAGGTCACAAAGGAATACACGGTAATTGAAAAAACAGGCCATAAGCGCGAAACGCAGGAGCTGTTTGAAAAGCTCGATCACTTTGGAGTTCAGCAGTTTGTTCGCTCAGGACGTATTGCAGTAACAAAGCTTAAAGAAGAGCTGCTTTCAAATTACCTGAAGAAACTGGAAAAGGAAAAAAGTCTTTTAGACTAGTCTGACGCCATTAATGGTCAATGGCAAAGATCTGAAAACTAAAAACATAAAATAAACATTAATCAAATAGAATCATGGCAAAAATTAATTTTGGAGGCGTTGAAGAAAACGTTGTAATGAGGGAAGAGTTCCCATTGGAGAAAGCACGTGAAGTTTTAAAAGACGAAACGATTGCTGTAATTGGTTACGGTGTGCAAGGTCCAGGGCAATCCCTTAACCTTAAAGACAACGGTTTTAACGTGATTGTTGGTCAGCGCAAGGAATCAAAAACATGGGATAAGGCAATCGCTGATGGTTGGGTTCCTGGTGAAACACTTTTCGAGATTGAAGAGGCCCTTGAAAAAGCCACAATTATCCAATACTTGCTTTCTGACGCTGGTCAGATCCAGATGTGGGATACTGTGAAGAAGTACTTAACTCCGGGTAAGGCCCTTTATTTCTCGCACGGATTTGGTATTACCTACAAAGAGCGCACTGGTATTGTACCACCGGCTGATGTGGATGTAATTCTTGTTGCACCTAAAGGTTCGGGTACTTCTTTACGTCGTATGTTCCTTGAAGGACGTGGCTTGAACTCATCATACGCTATTTTCCAGGATGCTACCGGTAAAGCTAAGGACCGTGTTATAGCCCTAGGTATTGGTGTTGGTTCAGGTTACTTATTTGAGACAGACTTCAAACGCGAAGTATACTCTGACTTAACCGGTGAGCGTGGAACTTTAATGGGATGTATCCAGGGTATTTTTGCCGCTCAGTACGAAGTATTGCGTGCCAATGGGCACACACCTTCAGAAGCATTCAATGAAACAGTTGAAGAGTTGACACAAAGCCTTATGCCTTTGGTTGCCGAAAACGGTATGGATTGGATGTATGCCAACACTTCTACAACTGCTCAACGTGGTGCTTTGGATTGGTGGAAGCCTTTCCGTGATGCTACCAAGCCTGTTTTTGAAAAACTATATGCCGAAGTTGCTGCCGGTAACGAAGCACAACGTTCAATTGATTCTAACAGCCAGGAAGATTACCGTGTGAAGTTAGACGCTGAATTGAAGGAGCTTAATGATTCTGAGATGTGGCAGGCAGGTGCCGCCGTCCGTAAATTGAGACCAGAAAACCAATAATACTTTTATTCATCGGATGACAGTCAAAACAATAGATGTCATCCGATGAATTAGTTAATAGCTGTTTAGTCACAGACAAAACAAAATCCGAAGGGGAAAGGAATTCGGAAAACCCAAAAAACATTAATCATGGATAATAAAGTTTATATATTCGATACAACATTAAGAGACGGCGAGCAAGTGCCGGGATGCCAGTTAAACACTATTGAAAAGATAGAAGTAGCCCGTCAGCTCGAAAAGCTCGGCGTGGATGTTATCGAAGCAGGATTCCCCATTTCGAGCCCCGGAGATTTTAATTCGGTGGTCGAGATTTCTAAGGCTGTAAGTAATCCAACTATTTGTGCTTTAACACGTGCTGTAAAAAAAGATATTGAAGTCGCTGCTGATGCATTAAAATATGCAAAGCGAGGCCGTATTCATACAGGTATCGGTACATCACCTTATCACATTAAATACAAATTAAATTCTAACGAAGACGAAATTGTTGAGCGTGCAGTTGAAGCTGTTAAATATGCCAAACGTTTTGTTGAAGACGTGGAATTCTATGCCGAAGATGCCGGTCGGTCGGATAATGAATATCTTGCCCGTGTTGTAGAGGCTGTTATTGCTGCCGGTGCGACTGTTATTAATATACCGGATACAACAGGTTATTGTTTGCCTAAGGAGTATGGTGAGAAGATCGCTTACCTTGTCAATAATGTGCCCAATGTGGATAAAGCTATTTTGTCAACCCACTGTCACAATGATTTGGGTATGGCAACAGCCAATACTTTGGCCGGTGTAACCAATGGCGCCCGACAGGTTGAGGTAACCATTAACGGTTTGGGTGAGCGTGCCGGTAACACTTCTTTGGAAGAGGTGGTGATGGCCATGAAATCACATCATGATCTTAACTACCAGACAGGTATTGATACGAAGCAGATCATGAAAACCAGTAAGCTGGTTTCAACCCTGATGCGTATGCCTGTACAGGCCAATAAAGCTATTGTAGGTCGAAATGCCTTTGCTCATTCATCAGGTATTCACCAGGACGGTGTATTGAAGAACCGCGAAAACTACGAGATCATTGATCCGGCAGATGTTGGTGTTAAAGAATCAAGCATTGTATTGACAGCCCGAAGCGGTCGTGCTGCATTGAAGCACCGTTTACATGTTTTGGGTTATGAATTCGAAGGTCCAGAGCTGGACGATATCTATCAGCAGTTCCTGGATCTGGCCGATAAGAAAAAAGACGTTGCAGACGAAGATCTGGAAGCATTGGCAGGTTCTGAAAAAGAAAAGCAGGATCGTTCGATCAAACTGGAATCATTGCAGGTAATCTCAGGAAGCTCTACTATACCAACAGCTACCGTGGCTGTTAGCTTTAACGGCGATGTGTTTACCGAAACGGCTTCTGGTAACGGACCAATTGATGCTGCCTTTACTGCGGTTAAGGCCCTTGTTAAACGTAAGGTTCATCTTGAAGAATTCCTGATCCAGGCTATTACCCGAGGAAGTGATGACCTTGGTAAAGTACATGTTCAGGTTGAGCATAAAGGGCATACCTATTATGGTTTCTCAGCAAATGTGGATATCATAACTGCATCGGTTGAAGCATTCCTGGATTCTATTTCAAAAATTGGATAATTTATAGACATAAGTATCAAGACACAAGACCGGAGACGGAAATCATCTTGATACTTAAATCTTGATACTTGATACTTAAAAAAATGGGAAAAACATTATTTGATAAAATATGGGACAGCCACGTCGTCAAAACAATTGATGACGGGCCAAATGTTCTTTATATCGACCGTCACTTTATACACGAAGTGACGAGTCCTCAGGCCTTTGGTGGAATTAAAGCCAGGGGTGGGAAAGTAGCACGTCCTTCGCAGGTAATTGCTACCCCTGACCACAATATTCCTACGGTTAATCAGCATCTAACCATCCAGGATGAGTTATCACGCCACCAGGTTGAAACCTTGAAGAAAAACTGTGAAGAAAATGGTATAACCATGTATGGTCTGAATCACCCATACAACGGTATTGTACACGTGGTTGGTCCTGAGTTGGGTATTACTCAGCCGGGTATGACCATTGTTTGTGGCGATAGTCACACTTCTACACATGGTGCTTTCGGAAGTATAGCCTTTGGTATTGGTACCAGTGAGGTGGAGATGGCCCTGGCTACTCAGTGCATTATGCAGCCAAAGCCTAAAAGCATGCGCATTAATATTGAGGGTGAATTGGATAAAGGTGTTACGTCGAAAGATATTATCCTTTACATCATCTCTAAAATATCAACAGGTGGTGGTACCGGTTATTTCGTTGAGTTTGCAGGTTCTGCCATTCGCAGCTTGTCAATGGAAGCACGAATGACCGTTTGTAACATGAGTATCGAGATGGGAGCCCGTGGCGGCATGATTGCACCTGATGATACTACTTTTGAATACATCAAAGGCCGTGATAATGCACCGAAAGGTGAGGAATGGGATAAGGCACTTGCTTACTGGAAGTCATTGGTGACTGATGAGAACGCTGAATTCCATAAAGAGCTGACTTTTGATGCAGCTGATATTGAACCTATGATCACCTACGGAACTAACCCGGGTATGGGAGCTAAGGTTTGTGAGAACATACCAACATTAGAGTCTATAGAGGACAGCTCAAAAGGATCATTCCAGAAGTCGATGGAGTACATGGGCTTTGAAGCTGGTGATAAGCTTGAGGGAAAACAAGTAGATTATGTTTTCGTAGGTAGCTGTACCAACGGCCGTATTGAAGATCTGCGTGCTTTCTGTGAAGCAGTAAAAGGCAAGCAAAAAGCAGATGGTGTTACTGCGTGGATCGTACCTGGCAGTAAGCAGGTTGAAAAGCAGGCTATTGAAGAAGGTTTAAAAGAGCAACTTGAAGCCGCTGGTTTTGAATTACGCCAGCCCGGATGTTCTGCATGTCTGGCTATGAACGATGATAAGATCCCTGCAGGTAAGTATGCGGTGGCCACATCGAACCGTAACTTCGAAGGCCGCCAGGGACCTGGTTCGCGTACCATGCTGGCAAGCCCGTTAACTGCTGCAGCAGCTGCCGTGACAGGTGTTGTAACTGATCCACGAACCATCTTTAACTTTTAATCAGGAGGAAGAAATATGCCTATAGATAAATTTGTAACAGTTGAGACTTCGTTTGTGCCAATGCCAATCGAAAATGTGGATACAGACCAGATCATTCCGGCCCGCTTCCTGAAAGCGACTACTAAAGATGGTTTTGGTGATAATCTGTTTTATGACTGGAGGTATGAAAAAGATGGTTCACCAAAGGCTGATTTTGTATTAAACAATCCGGCTTACTCAGGAACTGTTTTAGTAGCTGGAAAAAACTTTGGTAGTGGTTCAAGCCGGGAACATGCAGCGTGGGCCATTGCAGGATATGGTTTTAAAGCCGTCGTATCAAGTTTCTTTGCTGATATCTTTCGTGGTAATTCACTGAATAACGGTGTGTTACCTGTGCAGGTTTCAGAAGCGTTTCTGGCAGGATTGTTCAAAGCAGTTGATGCCGATAACAAAGCGGCTGTAAAAATCGATCTGGAAAATCAGACCATAACCAATGTAAGCACAGGTGAGTCTGAGGGTTTTGAAATTAACTCATACAAGAAAAATTGCTTAATGAATGGTTATGATGATATCGATTATTTATTGAGCCTGAGCGATGAAATTGAAGCTTACGAAGCGAAGGCTGTTAAGTTTTAATAGTAACAAAGAGACGCAAAGTCTCGGAGTTAATACAATAGCAGAGTCTGATAATAGATAGAAAGTCATCTCGACTACCGTTCGGCGCGCCATCGCCGGACGGAGTTGGATGATGATCAACCTACAGGAATTCTGAAACAAAAAACAAAGCAATTCATTCAAAGGACAAAAGGCAATGCAGTAACCGTATATTCCTGATGACTTTGTAAATGTCTCTGGCAAAACAATAACCACAAAAACCAAAAGATGACAATAGAGCTAATGGATACCACCTTACGCGACGGCGAGCAAACTACCGGGGTGTCGTTTAACGAATCGGAGAAGCTGGCCATGGCGACCATGCTGCTCGAAGAGTTAAAGGTGGACAGGATAGAAGTGGCTTCGGCACGAGTCAGTGATGGCGAGTACCGGGCTGTGCAAAAGATAACAGAATGGGCATCTAAAAGGGGCTTTCTGGATAAAGTGGAAGTACTTGGATTTGTGGATGGCCGCACATCATTGGAGTGGATTCAAAGTGCTGGAGGCAGAGTCATTAATCTGCTGACTAAGGGTTCTTTGAAACACGTTACAGGTCAATTGGGCAAAACACCCGAGGAGCATGTTGCCGATATTAAAATAGTACTTGGCGCTGCTGAAGAAATGGATATGGATGTAAATATCTATCTGGAAGATTGGTCAAACGGAATGATCGATTCACCCGAATATGTGTACTTCATGCTAGATCAGTTGCAGGATTCAAATATCAGGCGATTTATGTTGCCCGATACGCTTGGTATTCTTAACCCGGAACAGGTGAGTGAATTCTGTTCTTCCATTATCACCCGCTACCCACAGCTGCAATTCGATTTTCACGCGCACAATGATTATGACCTGGCCGTGGCCAATGTGTTTGCAGCCATTAAATCAGGAGTAAAAGGTATTCATACTACGATTAACGGCTTGGGTGAGCGTGCCGGTAATGCGCCCCTGGCAAGTGTTGTTGGTTTAGTTAATGATCAGTTAGGAGTTAAAACCTCTGTTGAGGAGTCGAAAATAACAAAGGTAAGCCAGGTGGTCGAAAGCTTCTCGGCCATCCGTATCCCATCCAATAAGCCGCTAACTGGTGAATTTGTCTTTACACAGTGTGCCGGGATTCATGCCGATGGTGATAATAAAGACAACCTGTATTTTAACCGTTTAATGCCTGAACGATTCGGGCGCGTGCGAAAATATGCCCTGGGTAAAACATCGGGCAAAGCCAATATTCTGAAAAACCTGGAGGAGCTGGGTATTGACCTTTCATCAGAAGAGATGAAAAAAGTCACTGAAAGGGTTATTGAATTAGGCGATAAAAAGGAAACAGTAACAACCGAAGACTTACCGTATATCATATCTGATGTGTTAAAAAGCTCTTCGATCAAGGAACATATTAAAGTAAAGAATTACAGTTTGCAACTGACCAAAGGGCTGATGCCTTTAGCCAATGTAAGTATTGAAATTGACGGTAAGATATACCAGGAAACAGCCAATGGGGATGGGCAATATGACGCCTTTATGCATGCCTTGTGGAAAATATACGATAAGCTGGGTAAAAATCATCCGGTACTGGAAGACTACATCGTAACAATTCCCCCGGGAGGTAAAACTGATGCCCTGGTAGAAACAGTTATTTCATGGGAGTTTAAAGGTAAACTGTTTAAAACCCGTGGATTGGACGCTGATCAAACGGAAGCTGCCATAAAAGCTACCGTTAAAATGCTTAACTTGATAGAAAACGGAAATTTGAAGATTATAAATTAGACTTAAGACATAAGTATCAAGACACAAGACAGGTGTTTTAAACATCATGTAAATCATCTTGATGCTATTAGAATTCAGCATATTATAAAAAATAATTAATAAGACTCAAGTAGCAAGACTTAAAACGCAAGACCTTTTTCATAGCTGTTTTTTAAAGTTTTATACATCATCTTGATACTTGATACTTACATCTTGATACTATGAAATTAAACATTGCAGTTTTGCCGGGTGACGGCATCGGACCGGAAATAGTGGCACAGGCTCAAAAAGTTATTGATGCAGTTGCCCAAAAGTATAACCACGAGGTTAATTATACCAATGCTCTTGTTGGTGCTACGGCAATTGATAAAGTTGGTAATCCCTATCCCGATGAAACGCATGAGATATGTATGCAGTCTGATGCAGTTCTTTTTGGAGCAATTGGTGATCCAAAATACGATAATGATCCAAAGGCAAAAGTTCGCCCTGAGCAAGGTCTGCTAGCCATGCGTAAAAAATTAGGCCTGTATGCCAATATTCGCCCGGTTACAACTTTCCCGTCTTTACTTGATAAAAGTCCATTGCGTTTAGATATTGTTGAAGGAGCCGATTTTGTGGTTGTACGTGAGCTGACAGGCGGTATCTACTTTGGAGAAAAAGGACGTTCTGAAGATTTGAAAAAGGCTTTTGATACTTGTACTTATACCACAGAAGAGATTGAGCGCATTTTAAAATTGGCATTCTCATATGCCGGTAAGCGCGATAAACGACTGACTGTTATTGATAAAGCCAATGTGTTGGCTACATCGCGTTTATGGCGTGAAACTGCTCAGGCAATGGAAGGTGACTACAAGGATATCGAAGTGGATTATATGTTTGTTGATAATGCGGCAATGCAGTTGATCCAATGGCCTAAGAAATTTGACGTGATGGTAACCGAAAACATGTTTGGTGATATCATCAGTGATGAAGCATCAGTAATCACCGGTTCATTAGGCTTGTTACCTTCTGCATCGGTTGGCATTCATACCTCTGTATTTGAGCCAATCCACGGTTCATATCCACAGGCTGCGGGTAAAGACATCGCCAATCCTGTTGCAACTGTTCTTTCGGCAGCAATGTTGTTGGAATCCCTTGATCTTCTGGATGAAGCTAAAGCAGTGCGTGATGCTGTCAATAAATCACTCGATGCTGGTGTTGTAACTGAAGACATAGCCAAAGACGCGAAAGTCAGTAAAACATCTGAAGTTGGTGACTGGCTCGCTAATTATATTAAAACGAATTAATTGCAAACCTGTCAGGATGACCTATTCTGACAGGTTTTGTTTTTAATAAACGTCGCTTACCAAACTAAGTGTGAAATAAACAAGATTTGTTAATTTTTTAGCATCATGTAAATCATCTCACTACTTACATCATTCTAATACCCCATCAGCAAAATGACAACAAAAAACGGAATAGCAGCATTTTCAGATTTCTACCCAACACTCGATGCTGTAAAAAAAGCAAAAGAAACCATCTCTGATGTGGTTGAGACCACACCTTTGATGAAGAATCATAATCTGTCCAAACAGTTTTGTGCCAACGTATTATTAAAAAGAGAGGACTTGCAGTCGGTTCGCTCTTATAAAATACGTGGAGCCTACAACAAAATTAAAAGTTTAACCAAACAGCAGGTGGCTTCAGGCATTGTATGTGCCAGTGCCGGTAACCATGCACAGGGTGTAGCCTATTCATGCCGCGAACTGGGTATCAACGGTTATATTTTTATGCCTGCGACAACACCGAAGCAAAAGGTTAACCAAGTAAAAATGTTCGGGCAGGGCTTTGTTGAAGTTATACTTAAAGGCGATACTTATGACGATGCCTATAATGCATCGATGGAAGAATGTGCCCGCACTGGGCGTACATTCATTCACCCCTTTGATGATCCGCAGATCATCGAGGGACAGGCGACTGTTGGCCTTGAGTTACTTGAGCAATGCGACAAACCTATTGATTATATTTTTGTGCCAATTGGTGGTGGTGGCCTTGCTTCCGGATTAGGAGCCTATATTAAACAAATTACCCCTGAAACAAAGATCATAGGTGTTGAACCTGCCGGAGCTCCAGCCATGCAGAAGGCCATGGAAGAAGGCGAAGTAGTTGAACTGGAGAAGATAGATAAGTTTGTTGACGGTGCAGCAGTTCAACGTGTAGGGGCCATCAATCTGCCCATCTGTCAGCGTGTATTAGATGATATTGTTTTGGTGCCCGAAGGTAAGATATGTACCAAAATACTTGAGCTGTATAATTATGAAGCCATAGTTGTTGAGCCTGCAGGTGCTTTAAGTATTGCTGCACTCGACTTTTATGCTGAACAGATTATTGGTAAAAACGTGGTGTGTATCCTGAGTGGAAGCAATAACGATATAACCCGTACTGAAGAGATCAAAGAACGTTCGTTGCTTTACGAAGGTCTAAAGCATTATTTCATTGTGCGATTCCCTCAACGTTCAGGAGCATTAAAAACCTTTGTTGACAAGGTGCTTGGTCCTGGCGACGACATCACCCATTTTGAGTATAAAAAGAAAACAGCCCGTGCTATGGGACCGGTTGTTATAGGCATTGAGATACAAAAGCCCGAGGATTTTAAAGGTCTGCAAAAACGAATGGAAGAAAATGGTTTTATCGCTGAATACCTGAATGAGAAACCAGATCTGTTCCAGTACCTGATATAAAAGGAAGAAACCGACCATATACTTATTGCAAAGCACGCAAAAAAAGAAGTACATAGGATACAACAATCCTGTTTGCTTTTTTTGCGTGCTTTGTGTTTTTCAAAAGAAACTTCATGAGTAAAAGCTGAATTGGTGGGACATATACTGTTTGTCGTATCGGGATCATATAACTGTAGCTTCCATACTATCTGGCACAAAACAAGGCGACTTTGCAGATGTATAGATCAGTTCATATTACTTCAAATTGTATATTAAAGCTTGTTTGAATAACAATTCACTTATCTTTGGGCAATAATCGGGTAAATCCAAAAGTATTGAGTCAGTCAGGCATAAATATTAATCTTCAGCTGATACAACAAGGTAATCACCTTGAGTTTGCTCGCTTGATGGACTTCTATTCCAACGATTTATTTTTGTTTGCCAAAGGGATCTTATATGATTCGCCTGTTGCTGAAGAAACCGTTAGCGATGTATTTATTAAAGTATGGGAGGGGCGCGATAAGCTTGATCGGGTTTTGAACCTCAAAAGCTATTTGTATAGTGCCGTTCGCAATCAGGCTATTTCTTATCTGAGGTCTCAAAAAAATAAAGACATCGTATCAATAGAAGACATCACAACTTATTATTTCGAACCGGTTGATACCCCTGATGAATCAGAGCTCAAGGAAGAGAAACTGCAACAAATACTAAGAGCCATTGATTACTTGCCTGCTCAAACAAAAATGGTGTTTTCACTGGCCAAAGTGCAAGGCCTAAAGTATAAAGAAATTGCCGAGATATTAGATATCAAGGTTAAAACAGTTGATTACCATGTGGCATCTGCAATTAAGAAAATATGTGAGGCCATTGAGAAGGAGGATAAGTCGGATAGTCAGCAAATTCTTAAGGTCTTTCTTGGTTTACTGGCAACTTAAATGGCAGATATTCAGTTAGAAGATAAAATTCCTTAAAAAAATCATAATTCTTACTGGTGATTTTTTTCTTCTTTGCGTCATATATATGAAAGCGCATAATATATGGATGCAATCGAAGAAAAATATAATTCTTTAGGCCGCCGTTTAAGCGGAGAAGAGGAGGATGCCGATTCTACACTGAAGGATGTTTCTGACGAGGAGATCAATAGCCAGACAGTTGGGTATCTGAGTTCTTTCTGGAAAAAGCATAACCCTGATGTGAAGCACGAGGTTAAGCAAAGAATCGTTAGCCGTACTCTGAGACAAATAGTTAAAGAACCATCAAATGCCAGAACAATGCGTTTGTGGTATGCAGCTGTTGCCATCCTGGCAATTAGTTTTGGCTTGTCCTTAATATGGAATATCAGCAAAATGGGTGCATCATCAGAGATGGTACAATATGCCACGGCATACGGTGAGGTAAAAGATATTGTGTTGCCCGATGGTACTGCAGTTAAACTAAACTCTGGTTCCACCCTGGTTCTGCAGAAAGGTTTCGAAGGTGAAAAACGCCAGATCGTTTTGCTGGGTGAGGCTTATTTTGATGTTACAAAAGATGAAAGCAAACCTTTTGAGATCTCAACATCACACCTGACATTAAGTGTGTTGGGAACTGAATTTAACCTTAAAGCTTACCCTGAAGATGCAGAAATTAAAGCGGTGCTGGATGAGGGTCGCGTACGTCTCGATGGAGATTTCAATCAGTTGCAATCTGTTTTTATGAATCCGGGACAGGAGGCGATATTAAACAAGGAAAGCGGTGAAATTAACATCAGGGATCTGGCCGATGGACAAATAGGAAAATGGAAAGATGGACAAATCGTCCTATATAATAATACACTGTCTGAGATTGCTGTTATGCTTGAACGTAAGTTTGATGTCAAAATAGTAATAATGGACGATGAGGTAAAAGATTATCGTTTTTCAGGTGATTTTAGCGATGCACAATTGTTCGAATTATTGGGATATTTATCAGCTGCCCGAAATTTCACCTTTAAAGCATTAGGCGAATATGTTGTCATAACAAAATAAATCAGCATGTAGAAAAGAAAAAGGAGATGCGCCAACATCTCCTCAAAAAGTAGTATTCAATTCTTTGTTTAACAAGTAAACGATTCAAATTTATGAAAAAAAAACCGTTCCGGGAAGGATTGCGTTTAGGCGATTCCTACGGTAAATTGTGGAAAGTCATGAGATTGACCTTAGTATTGATGATTTTTTTCGGACTTCAGGTTTCGGCATTGACCGAGGCACAGTCTGTAAAGGTGAATGTGGATCTTAAGAAAGCAAGTCTTAAGGAAGCCCTGGAAGTGATTAAGGCACAAAGCGACCTTAACTTTATTTATAACAACGACCTGGTCAATGATAACAGCCAGGTGTCGATCAAGGCGACTGATACAGACGTTTCGGAAGTGCTTCAGATGGTTCTGAATCAAGCCGGTCTGGACTATCGTGTGGTAGATAATAACGTGATTATCTATCCGGTTAAAGATGAAGTAGTGCGTATCAATTCACAGGTGCAACAACAGCAACAATTGCTTATTGAAGGTCTGGTGACCGATGATACGGGCGAGCCATTGCCGGGAGTTAACGTTTTTGAGCAGGCAAATCCCACCAATGGTGTCATAACCGGGATTGATGGTAAGTATAAGATTGAAGTAAGCTCTGAGGAAACTGTATTGAGTTTTTCATTTATTGGTTTCCAGGCACAGGATATTAATGTGGCCGGGCGTTCAACCATTAATATCACAATGGTAGAAGAATCAATAGGATTGAAAGAGGTAGTGGCTGTTGGATATGGTATTCAAAAAAAGACAGAAGTTACCAGTTCTATTGCTAAGGTAACAGCCGATAATTTTAATAAGGGTTTTGCAACCAATGCTTTGCAGTCAATTGAAGGTAAGGTGGCAGGTTTGCAGATCGTACGTACTTCAGGTACTGATCCCAATGCTAGTCCGCGCGTGCGCTTGCGTGGTACTTCATCGTTAAATGCCTCAAGCGATCCTTTGATCATTATCGATGGTATCACCGGTGGTGATATTAGTTCGGTGGCGCCTGAAGATATTGAAAGCATGGATGTGCTTCGTGATGGTTCGGCAGCAGCTATTTACGGTACACGTGGTACAAACGGGGTAATTATTATCACCACCAAAAAGGGGGCGACAGGTGATCTGAAAGTTGAGTACTCCGGTTATGTCTCCACGGAAGATGCCGTTGCCTTACCTGATGTTTTATCGGCTGATGAGTATCGTGCCTATGGTGATGCAACAGGTATTAACTATGTTGATGGTGGTGCCAATACCAATTGGTCAGAAGAGATCATCCGCAAGAATATTTCACATGTTCATAATGTTTCATTCTCTGGTGGTAACCAAAAGCTGAGCTATCGTGCTTCTGTTAACTACCGTAATCTTGAAGGTATAGTTAAAAATACAGGACAAGAATATTTAAATGGTCGTATCAATTTAACTCATAAGGGTTATAACGATCGCTTAAAAGTTCAGTTAAACATGTCATCAACGATCATGGATAAGGATTACACTTCTTATTCAGCATTTGACATGGCAGCTATATTAAATCCGACACAACCGGTGCGAAATGCTGACGGCACCTATTGGCAGCCAAGTGGCTATGGCGAGTTTAATCCGGTTGCTAAACTGGACCAGGAACGTAGGGGAGGTAAAGAAAAGAATAGTCAGATGAGCCTTCGTGCCGATTTCGAACTGTTTAAAAACTTTACCTTAAGTGGTTTTGGAGCATTGGATATTCGCGATCTATTAGAGCACGAATACGATGAGATCGAATCACGTAGCTCTGAAACAGGTGGATACCTGGGGCGTGCCAAACAAAAAACATGGCATCGATATAAGAAAATGTTTGAGGGAACTGCCAATTACAAAAAGGTGTTCAACAGTCATGTGTTTACCCTTTTGGGAGGTTACAGTTATGAGGGTCGCTCCTATGAAGAGTTTTGGGCCGAGAACAAGGATTTTATCAGCGATGCACAAAAGTATCATGATTTAGGTGCCGGCGGTGGTTTAGCTGAAGGACGAGCAGATATGGACAGCTATAAACAAACAGAGAAACTGATCGCATTCTTTGGTCGATTCACCTATTCATATGAGAGTAAGTATTTATTGTCAGCCACTGTTCGTCGCGAAGGATCATCCAAGTTTGGAGAAAATAACAAATGGGCTACATTCCCTGCTGTTTCTGCCGGATGGAGAATTGTTGAGGAAGATTTTTTGAGTGATACCGACTGGTTATCTGAATTGAAATTGCGTGTTGGTTACGGTGTAACAGGTAACATTGTCAGCAATCCTTATCAGTCTATTCCGCGAATGGGAGCCGGCAGCATGTATATCATCAATGGACAATATGTAAAGTCATATGGATCAACCAGTAATCCTAATCCTTATTTGCAATGGGAAACCAAGAAGGAAACCAATATTGGTATCGACTTCGGATTCTTTAATAATCACCTGAGTGGTTCGATTGATGCATACCAGCGTAAAACAAGCGACTTATTATGGAACCTTGTTGCACAGGTTCCACCTATGATTCACGGAGAAGTATTATCTAATATCGGAGAGATCAATAACCAGGGAGTGGAATTGGCCTTAAATACCAGAATTCTGGATAATGGAACCTGGAATGTTGGTTTGGATGCTACGTTCTCATATAACGAAAATGAGCTGGTAAGTTTATCGGATGAGACATTCCAGTTTCAGGCTGTTAACTACGAAGACTTGCCGGCACCTGGTCAGCTGGGAACTATTTTTCGCTATGAAGAAGGACATCCCATCGGTTCATTCTATGGCTATAAGTACAAAGGCTTGACTGAAGACGGGAAATGGATATTTGAGGATTTTGATGGCGAAGAAGGCATTACTGATGCTGACCGTACATTCCTTGGTAACGGTAACCCAAAGGTTAATTTATCATTCAGTCCATATGTAAATGTTAAGGGTTTTGACTTCTCTATGAACTTCCGTGGGGCATTTGGTTTTGATATTCTGAATGTGAACAAGATGTATTATGGTAATCCATTGTGGTACCCGGGAAATATGTTAGTGTCGGCAAGTAATTCACCTGTTAATGCCGATCCGCAATATTCTGATTATTATATCGAAAAGGGTGATTTCTTAAAGTTAGATAACATCACATTAGGTTATACACTACCTAAAAAGTGGTTATTCGGACTGGATTATACAAGGGTTTATTTTTCAGCATTGAATGTGGTGACCTTTACTGATTATTCAGGTTTAGATCCGGAATTGGAGTTGGGTGCCAAAGCTGGTGTTGACCAACGTGGCTTCTATCCCCGCACAACGACTTATACAGTAGGTTTAAATGTTAAATTCTAAAAGTAAAATGATGATCAAGAATAAATTATATAATCCTTTATTGATGTTGTTGTTATTGCTGGGTATTTCCAGCTGTACCAATCTTGAGGAGGAGGTTTTCTCTGATACAACAACCAAAACATTCTATAGCTCGGCCGAAGAGGTAACAGCCAATTACCTGAAGCCATACACCCGCTTGTATGTAACGTCATCATTGGCTCACTGGATATGTGGAGAGCTTAGTTCTGATTGTGCCGCATGGACGCAAAAAGGAAAGCATGGTTACGATGGTGGTAAATGGCAACAGTTGCATTATCATACGTGGACACCTGAGCACCATGAAATTAAAGGAGCATGGAATAATACTTATCAGGCCATTGGCTATTGTAACGAATTTCTGAATAATATCGAGGGCGTGGATGTATCCAATATGAATCTGCCGGTTCCAATTGAGCAGATGAAAGCTGAGTTGCGTGCATTACGTGCTTTCCATTACTATTTGCTTGTTGATAATTTTCGCAATGTTCCTGTTGTAACCAAAGTAGGAGAACCACGTTCACCTGCCCCTGAGCAAGCTGCTGATGTGATTAACTTTATCGAAGACGAGATAAATGCAGTTATTAATGATCTGCCTGTCAAAGGGGAGTCGTCAGCATACGGGCATTTTACCAAAGCGGCAGCTCATATGCTATTGGCTAAAATATACCTGAACAGTGAGGTGTATACAGGAACAGCTCGTTGGCAGGATTGTATCAACGAGGTAAATAAAATCTCTGGATACAATATGGTAGCTGACTGGAAGGAGCCATTTAAAGCACGCAACGAAAACTGCGATGAAAACATCTTCGTTATTCCGTTTGAAGAAAACAAAATTGGCGGTTTTTATCACCATGCTTTCATGATGCATTATAGTCATCAACAGGGTTTTAACTTGCAGTATATGCCATGGAACGGTATTGTGGTGCAGCCCGATCATTATCGTTCTTTCGATGCGGCTGATACGCGACTGGAGCAATTTCTTGTGGGGCCGCAGTTTGATCAGGAGGGAAATCCTTTGCTTGGTGTTGAAGAAGCAAAGGATGAGCCACTGGTGCTGACAATAGATATAACGAGCATGACCAACTCCCGTGAGGATGAAGGTGCGCGAAGTGTTAAGTATGAAGTGGTCGTTGGAGAAGCATGGGGCTTAAACAATGATTTTGTCATTTTCCGTCATACAGATGCGCTGATGATGAAGGCTGAGGCATTGGTAAGACTTGGAAAAACGGCCGATGCTTTGCCAATCGTTAACAATGTTCGGGAACGTGCTTTTGGAAATGCGGACCATAATTACACAGAAGCAACTTTGACACTGGATGAGTTCCTGGCAGAACGCGGACGTGAATTCTCATTTGAAGGTCATCGTCGTCAAGACCTGGTGCGCTTCGGAAAATTCGGCGATGCCTGGTGGGATAAAGAGCCAACAAGCGGCAAAGAGGTATTCCCATATCCTTTAACCGCCACTGATAATAATCCTAACCTTTCCAATTAACAGTTTTATAAGAATTGTTTAAAATGCATCCGGCTACACCTGAGTGGTAGTTCCCATTTCCTGATTTTGCAGGTGTGGCCGGATCTTTTCTTCTAAATTCAAAGTATTCTTTCTTTATGCTACTTAATAAATTATTCATAATTACTGCTTTGATCTTTAGTTTGATGGCATGTTCATCTTCTGTTGAGCCAAGTCGCAGTATAGTTGTAAAGGACTATACCACCTATGTAAATCCTTTGGTTGGCACCCTGGGGGAGGGGAACACTTACCCGGGACCACAAGTGCCCTTTGGGATGGTTCAGCTAAGTCCTGATACTGAGAAATGGTTATGGGGAGCGGCTTCGGGGTACGAATACTCCGACAGCACCATATATGGTTTTTCAATGACTCACCTGCATGGAACAGGTATTCCTGATATGGGAGATATATTGTTTATGCCTACGGTTGGAAAGACGCATATTCGTCCAGGTAAAAAGGACTTTACCGAACCAGGCTATTTATCCGGGTTCTCTCATGAAAATGAAATAGCTGAAGTAGGCTATTATTCTGTGGTACTGGATGATTACCAGGTAAAGGCAGAACTCACGTCAAGCAATCGAGCCGGTATGATGCGATTCACCTATCCGAAAGCTGACAGTGCACATGTTGTGTTAGATCTAAGTCATGTACTGCGCTTTGATGTGGTTTGGTCTAATGTACGTGTTATCAACCAAAATACTATTGTAGGAATGCACCAGGTAAAAGGCTGGGCTAAAGAGCGATATGTGTATTTTGCGGCTGAGTTCTCAAAGCCTTTTTATGCAACACGCATCTTCTCAAACGGCAAAGAAGTAAAATACGACTCTTATAAGACCTATCGTTTTCGCAGCAGTAAAGAGGCAGCAGGTCCTGACTTACAGTTTATAGCCGATTACAAAACCGACGATGCAGAGCAGATTGCTGTAAAAGTTGGTATTTCACCAATCAGCACTGAGAATGCCATGGTGAACCTACAAACTGAAATGCCAGATTGGAATTTTGACAGCTATGTAAATAAGAGTAAAACTCTATGGAATGCCGAGTTGGCCAAATTTGATGTGGAAGGTAATCAAAAGCAAAAAGAGACTTTTTACACAGCAGCTTATCATGCATTTATGTCTCCAACAAGCTATTTCGATGTGGACAGATCATATCGTGGATTGGATCAAAACATCCACACTGCAAGTGGTTTTGATAATTATACTGTGTTCTCATTGTGGGATACATACCGGGCAACACATCCCTTGTTTTGCTTAACTCAGGCCGGGCGAAATGCAGATATGATCAACTCCATGCTGGCCCATTATCAGCAAAGTCCGGATAAACTGTTACCCATCTGGTCATTCTGGAATAACGAAACCTGGTGTATGATTGGTTATCATGCTGTGCCTGTTATAGTAGATGCGTATTTTAAAGGTGTTAAGGGGGTTGATTGGAATTTGGCTTACGAAGCATGTGTTAGTTCTGCCACACATCCTGAATACGATGCTACAAAAGAATATGAGGTGTTGGGTTACGTGCCTTATGATATTGAAAACGAATCAGTATCGAAAACCCTTGAGTATGCATACGATGATTATTGTATTGCGCGTTTTGCAAAAGCTTTAGGGAAAGATGCAGATCATAAGCGCTTTTCGAAAAGAGCAATGGCTTATAAGAATCTGTTTGATAAAGAAATTGGCTGGATGAGACCTAAAGATAGCAAAGGACAATGGATTCCTGATTTTGATACACATCACTTTGAACATTTAGGCGCCTTTACCGAAGGAACCACATGGCAATACACATGGACCGTTCCTCACGATGTAAATGGTTTGGTGGAACTATACGGAAGCAAAGAAGCCATGGCTTCACAGCTTGATTCGGTGTTTAACTACAGTAGTGGGAAAGACTATAAAGGCGTGGATGATATTCATGGTCGAATAGGTGAATACTGGCATGGTAATGAGCCAAGTCATCACGTAACACACTTATACGCCTGGGTTGGTCAACCCTGGAAAACACAACAGTTAACGCGTCATATTATTGATACACAGTATGGTAATGCGCCGGGCTCATTGTGTGGTAATGACGATTGCGGGCAAATGAGTGCCTGGTATATTTTCAATGCGATGGGCTTTTATCCTGTTTGCCCGGGTAGTGATGAATACATTATCACTTCACCTGCAGTGCCTTCGGTAACCATGACCCTGAGTAATGGAAAAGAATTACAAATTAAGACAGAAAACTTCTCCGATGAGAATATTTATATCCAGTCAGTTAATATAAATGGTGTAAATTGGGAGAAGAGTTGGTTCACATTTAATGATATAAAAGATGGAGCAACAATACATTTTATATTGGGAAGTGTGCCGAATAAAGATTGGGCAGCCCCTGTTAAAAGTTATCCTCCATCCCTGACAGGTATTTAAAAGCTATGATCATGAATAAAGTAGTAGTAATTGTTCTCTTAGTGTTTCAGACAGTGATTGTAAAGGCTCAGAATGAGGATCTGACCCGGTATGTTGATCCGTTCATAGGCACGCAGGAAATGGGACACGTGTTTCCGGGTGCATGTGCACCTTTTGGTATTGTGCAATTAAGTCCTGATACCGATAGTGTTCAATTCTTTAACAATGGAAAATATAATAAAGAAGTGTACCGCTATTGTGCAGGTTATCAATATACTGATCAATCGATTGTTGGATTTGCCCACACCCATTTTAGTGGCACCGGTCATTCTGACCTGGGAGACTTTCTGGTAATGCCAACTGTTGGTAATGTACAGCATAATCCAGGTACCATCCATGATACCTCATTGGGTTATCGATCAATGTTTCGAAAGGAAACAGAAAAGGCAGAGCCTGGGTATTACACGGTAGAGTTGGATGATTACAACATTAAAGCTGAGTTAACAGCAACTCAACGTGTGGGCTTTCATCAATATACTTTTCCTCAGTCAGATGAGTCGCATATCATTCTGGATCTAACACATGGTATTTATAATTATGAAGGTAAAGTGTTATGGTCTGCTATCAGAGTGGAGAATGACACACTGGTAACCGGTTATCGCATTACACGTGGCTGGGCGCGCACAAACTATCAGTATTTTGCCATGAGTTTTTCAAAAGCATTTAAAACTTATGGTTGTTCTAATGATGAAGAGGTAAAATACAACGGATTCTGGCGTAAGTTTGATCAGACCGATAATTTCCCTGAAATGGCTGGTAAAGCATTAACAGCAAATTTCGATTTTGCTACAGAAGAAGGTGAGCAGATCAAAATAAAATTTGCTTTATCAGCAGTTAGTACCGAAGGAGCTTTAAAGAATCTTAATGCTGAAGTGCCTCACTTCGATTTTGATAAGACACGATCAGAGGTTAAGGCCATGTGGCAGAAAGAGCTGAGTCGGATTAAAATTGATGCGTCGGAAGAGAAGAAGATAGCTTTCTATTCATCGATGTATCATTCCTTTATCCACCCAAGTGAGTATATGGATGTAGATGGACAGTATCGGGGTTTGGATCATAATATACATCAGGCCATTGGTTTTACTAATTATACAGTGTTCTCGTTATGGGATACATACCGGGCTCAGCATCCTTTACTGAACTTGATTCAACCGGGGCGTTCTTCAGACATGATTAACTCAATGCTGGCTCATTATGAACAAAGCGTGCATAACATCCTGCCGGTATGGAGCCACTTTGGTAATGAAAACTGGTGTATGATTGGTTATCATGCGGTACCTGTTATTGCAGATGCCTATGTAAACGGGATCAAAGGTTTTGATGCTGAAAAAGCACTGGAGGCTTGTATTTCAAGTGCCAATTACGACCGTTATGAAGGTATTGGGGAGTATAAAAAGTATGGATATGTTCCATATGAAACCAGTCATTATGGTGCCTCCATCACTTTGGAGTATGCCTATGATGATTATGCCATCGCTCAACTGGCCAAAGCTATTGGTAAAAATGATGTGGCCAGCGCGTATATAAAGCGTTCAGAGTATTGGCGTAACTTATTTGATCCTCAAACAGGCTACATTCGTCCCAAAACAAAGACAGGAGATTTTCTTGATAACTTTGATCCACTTGATACACATGGCGCCGGTTTTATAGAAGGAAACTCATGGAACTACTCCCTGTATGTGCCTCAGAATGTCGGAGGTTTGATAAGTGAAATGGGAGGAAAGGATCGTTTCTCAGAACATCTGGATTCCTTGTTCACCATGCATATTCCTGATGAGTATTTTGAACATACTGAGGATATTACCCGCGAAGGAATTATGGGTGGTTATGTGCATGGTAATGAGCCAAGTCATCACGTGGCTTATATGTATAACTGGGCTGGTAAACCATGGAGAACGGCAGAGCGCGTGCATGAGATCATTAACACCAAGTATCTGAACAAACCAGACGGTTTATGTGGCAATGATGACTGTGGTCAGATGTCGGCCTGGTATATCTTCTCATCCATGGGTTTTTATCCGGTTTGTCCGGGCTCGGGAGAATACGTGATTGGTTCTCCTTCACTTCATAAGGCAATTATTGATCTTGAAGACGGAAAGCAGTTTATCATTAAAGCTAAAAATGCTTCCAAGAAGAACATCTACGTTCAGTCGGTTACCCTCAATGGGAAACCCTGGGATAAGAGTTATATCAGGCACAATGATATCGTAAACGGAGGTGAACTGATTTTTAAAATGGGTAGTCGTCCCTCAAAATCATGGGGTGTTGATGCCGCTTCCGTACCTTATTCTAATAATTAAAACGAAAAATGACCTTTTAGTTATCAGTTAAAGGATGTATAAATCCGCCTTATGTCGTGATATTTAAATACTGAGATTAATTTTTTAAACAATGAAATTATTTAAATATGCAGGCCGTTTATTGGTCTGCACAGCCCTTCTTGCGTCTTGTTCAAAGAAAATTCAGAAAGAGTATAAGCTAACAGCATATACGTGCTCAATAGAATCTAAACAAGATAATTCACCGGTAGGTGAAGATGTTACTAAGCTTGTAGATGGTGATGTTTATTCAAAATTCCTGACGTTCAGCCGTACGGCGACCATTACCATTCAGCCTGTTAAACGTTCGCGTCTTACTGCTTATTCATTGGTGTCGGGTAACGATGAACCCGGTCGTGACCCCCAAACCTGGACACTGGAGGGGAGTTTGGATGGGAAAGAATGGATACTTCTGGATTCGAGAAGCAAGCAGGTGTTTGAAGAACGGAATATGACCCGCCTATTTGATGTTGCGGTGCATGAGGATTACGCCTTTTATCGATTTTCTTTTTCAACGGACGGTCATGATATTCTTCAATTATCCGAAATTGAGTTAAACGGCCTATGGGATGCTAATGACGAGCGACCAATAGCGAAGTTTACTGCTGGTAATGCCTCTTTTTTTGATCAGGGAGCTGTACAATTTAAAAATGAATCTGAACAAGCAGCTGATTACTTATGGTACTTTGAAGGGGGCTATCCTTCAAGCAGTACTGAAGACGATCCTCTTATTGAATACAAGTCCCATGGCAAGTATCCGGTTAAGCTGATCGCTAGTAACAATGGCTATTCAGACACTATACTTATTAATGACTTTGTAATTGTTAAGCGGAAAGGAGGCTGGGACCATTTTCAGTATCCGCAAATCAACTTTGTAAACAAAACCCTTGGAGGTAACGGGGATTTATACAAAGAACTGGTACCAGAACCTATTGATTTGATAAAGCAGGTAAGCCTGGATGTTTGCCACATCTTATACAGGAGCGTTGATGAGGTTGATGTGCTTGAGGTTCTTGACTATTCCATCGAAGACATCGAAACCATCTCTGCCAAAGGAGGTAATCCACCTCATATTAATATCTTTTTCAGTTCCAGTTACCTAAAGAAAAAGAAAGGCATTTTAAGTGATGAAGAACTAATTGCTGAAATTGTTGGAGTCTTGTACCACGAACTGGCGCATGGTTATCAATACTCGCCCAGAGGAGCTGGTGGATATGCCAGGGGAGCTGACTATTTCGGTTTAATAGAAGGTATTGCAGATTATGTGCGCTTAAATGCAGGCTATTCAAGTTACGATTACAGAAAGCCGGGGGGCCATTGGAACGATGGTTACAAAACCACCGCTTTTTTTATTGACTGGTTACATACAAAGGATAAGGACTTTGCCTATAAACTAAATCAGAGCGCTATAACTATTGTTCCATGGTCATGGGATTCGGCTTGCCAGGATATTCTATCTGCTTCTGTAAAGGACTTATGGGACGAATATCAGACCTATCTGAAAAATGAATCAACTAATTAATCAAATCTTAAATCACAAGTTAAATGAAAAAAACAGTATTGTATTCAATCATGGCGGTCATGGCACTGCTGGTTTCATGTCAGAAAGAGGAAGAGTTCAGTATTGAACATCTGCAAACACCTTTGCAAGCCAGATTTTCGGTCGATAAAAGTCGGGTTTTTATAAGTGAAGAAGTACAATTTACCAGTTCTTCAATTGGAGCCAACAAGTATGAGTGGAGTTTTGAAGGAGGACAGCCATCAACCAGTTCTGAAGAAAATCCCATAGTAAGCTATACTAGTGCAGGTACTTACAAAGTATCCTTAACTGTTAAAGATGGGGCTAAGCAAAACATCATCGTAAAGGAAGAATTTATAACAGTTTATGGAGAAGAATGCTGGAAAGATGTGGTCCTGCCAGCAGTCAATTTCAAAAATACAGCAGCTGATAAAAACCTTTATGAGCACATTGTTCCGGATCCCGTGAGATTGATTCAAACAGCTTGTTTTGATGTGGCTCGCTGGTTATTTGTTTGTCCGGGAGAGATGGATGAGCTTCATACAATTGACTACACAGTTGAAGACAATGATGGTATTTCAGCCAAAGGAGGGCAAGCTCCCCGGATAAATATCTTTTTCAGTGCTACCTATTTGCAAAACTGTAAAGAGAAAGGGATGACAGATGCAGAGCTATTAGCTGAGGTAAAAGGAGTTTTGTATCATGAGATCACGCATGGTTACCAGTTTACACCTCAGGGTGCCGGTAATTATCAGCAGGGTGATGATTTCTTCGGTTTTATCGAAGGTATGGCTGATTATGTACGTTATGTAAGCGGTTACCTGACAACAGGTGACAGAAATGCCGGTGGTCATTGGAATGATGGTTATAAGACATCAGGTTTCTTTATCGATTGGCTACACACAAAGAATCAGAATTTCTTAAACGAATTAAATCACTCTGCAAAGACCATTAATCCATGGTCATGGGAGGCTGCTACAAAGAAAATTACCGGTCAGTCAGTGCAGGTTTTATGGAACGAATACCAGCAGGATATTGAAAGTGGTAAAATTGAAGAAATTGATGAGCTGTTACGACGCATGCGTGCCGGTGAAGATGTTGATTTCGGAGGTGATGATGTTTCCGAATCATTGGTAGATATCACTGATCAGAACCCAACAGTTACCTACCAGTCGGAAGAGTTCGATTTCTTTGACTGGGGATTGCCTGAATTCGCATATGACAATGACCCGGCTACTGCATTTTTTAATATGAATAATACAACCTGGTATACTTTTGAAACAGCAAATTCCTTTAAGATTAATAAAGTTGCCATAACAGCCACTGCCAATATCTTAGGCATTGACTATGTATTTACGCCGGATGAATTTGTATTGTACGGTTCAAATGACGGAGAGAACTGGTCTGAAATAACTGTGGTGGAAAGTACCGGTATTGTGAGTTTTGAAGAGCGAAAGGAGTTTGTTTTTGAGAATACTGATTATTATAAGTTCCATAAGATATCGCTTGCAGCGGATATTGAAGAAGGTGATAACAAACGTATTATGATAGGAGAACTTGAGCTTTTGGGAAAAGCGGAATAACAGATAAGAGGTATTAAATGTAGGTGGATTATAATATCCCGGCTCGAAATGCATCTGAACGGTGCCGGGCCGGGATTTCAAATTAAACGATATGAATAGATTTTGGCCTTTAATGGTGCTGGTACTTTTGCTGGGTGCATGCAACCGCCAGACAGATTATACACAGTATGTAGATCCGTTTATTGGAACGGGAGCGCATGGTCATACCTATCCGGGTGCACAGGTACCTTTTGGAATGGTGCAGTTAAGTCCTGACACCCGAAATGATGAATCATGGGACGGATGCGGAGGTTATCATTACTCCGATTCTTCTATTATCGGCTTTAGCCATACTCACTTGTCAGGAACAGGTGTCTCTGATTATGGTGATATTTTGTTAATGCCAATTACAGGTGAGCTAATGCTTGAGCCAGGGACAAGTGAAGATCCTCATAATGGTTATCGCTCTGTTTTTTCTCATGATTTCGAAGTTGCCAAACCTGGTTATTATTCGGTTTATCTTGAAGATTATAATGTTAAGGCAGAGTTAACTGCAGGACCAAGAGTTGGGTATCATCGCTATACTTTCGATAATGCTGGTGAAGCCATGTTGATGCTTGACTTGATTCATCGGGATCCGGTTATCGGTGCAGAAATTAAAATTACTGGAAACAGAACTATTCAAGGTGAACGCCGCTCGAAATATTGGGCAGGTGATCAACGATTGTTTTTTGCCCTGGAATTCTCTAAACCATTTGAATCCGTTAATTTCTATGAGGATGGAAAAATGCATGCCTCAAAAGAGTTCCTGAAAGGAAGAGCCCTTCAATCGGTGATCAATTGGCAGGTTGAAGAGGGAGAGGAAATAGAAGTAAAGGTTGCTTTATCAATGGTAAGTGCCAATGGAGCACTGGCAAATTTACGGGAAGAAGCTGCGGGTCTTAATTTTGATAAGGCCTGCGAACTAGCCAGATCTGAATGGCAAAGGCGCTTAGGTAAAATAGAGACAAAAGGTGGTAGTTTAAAGGAGAAACGCAATTTCTATACGGCGTTGTATCATTCATTACTGACACCAAACCTGTCGCAGGATGTTGATGGGCGTTATCGGGGTATGGATGGTAAAGTGCATCAGGCAGAAGGTTTTACCAATTATACGGTTTTCTCATTGTGGGATACTTTCCGTACCCTTCACCCATTGCTGACAATCATAGAACCGGAATTGAGTAATGATTTTGTCAAATGCCTTGTCCGTAAAAGTCAAGAGTATGGGGAGTTACCAATGTGGGAACTGGCCTCAAATGATACGCGTTGTATGATAGGTTATCATGCTGTATCACTTATAGCCGATGCTCTTGTAAAGGGCCTTAACAACTATGATCTGGAGAAAGCCTATGCGGAAATGTATAAAACTGCCATGCTTGATAAACGTGGGTTAAAAGATTATCGCACTTTGGGTTACGTTCCATCCGATAGAAGTAGTCAGGGCGTTTCAAAAACCCTCGAATATGCCTATAATGACTGGTGTGTGGCTCAGGTTGCCAGGACTTTAGGTAAGCTTAAGGATTACCATTATTTTATGAATCGATCCAAAAACTATCGTAATATCTATGATGCATCAACGGGATTTATGCGAGGTAAGCTGGCCGATAACACCTGGGTAGAGGAGTTTGATCCAATGGCCGTTGGCTATAATTATACAGAAGGTAATTCATATCAATACAGCCTGTTTGTCCCTCATGATGTGCCAGGGCTGATAAATTTGCTTGGAGGACAAAAGGAACTGGAAAAGTGGCTTGATCGTCTGTTTGAAACCGAAATGGCCTATCAACTTGAGGAGGGAACCGATGTGACCGGTTTGGTAGGACAATATGCTCATGGCAATGAACCGAGTCATCACATGGCCTATTTGTATAATCACGCGGGATCACCATGGAAAGCGCAGAGGATGGCACGTTATATTATGGCCAGTCAGTACGACGATACACCATCTGGTTTATGTGGCAACGAAGATTGTGGTCAAATGTCAGCATGGTATGTGATGAGTGCCATGGGATTGTACCCCGATAATCCAGGTTCACCCAATTACTCAATTGGTTCACCTGTCTTTGATGAGGTAAAGATACATTTGGATAATGGCAATACCACGAAGTTGCTGTCAATAAACAATAGTAAGGAAAATGTCTATGTACGTTCCTTAGAATATAATGGAGAAGATTATCGCAAAAGCTTTATTACTCACCAGGAATTATTGCAAGGTGGCGATCTGTCTTTTAATATGGATGACCAGCCAGATCAACAGTGGTTTCAGGAGCATCTGCCTGTTACTGAAACCTATCGGGCTGCACCACATTGCTATCTGACAAATCCATCCGACGTATTCATTAATGAGTTTGTTGTTGATATGCGATGCGATGATGGAGCAACTATTCATTATACCCTTGACGGAAGTGAACCTGACAGAAGAAGTGCTGAATTCAATTCTCCTTTTGTTATTGATGAAAGTACGATAATTAAAATGCGTTCTTACAAAATTGGTTGCGAAGATGGTTACGTGGTAAGTCGTCATATAATTAAAGAAAGTCCATTACCGCTTAATACGCTGAGTTTAAAGCAAGGCTTACGTTTTAATTACTACGAAGGGATCTATCGGTCTATATATGACTACGTGCAGGACAAGCCTGTTAAATCAGGTATTGTCAATGCACCAACACTGGATATTTGTGAACGAAACGAGTGGATTGGCCTTACTTATGATGGTTTGATCTATATTCCTCGTTCTGGCACATATACTTTTTATATTTCAGCTAATGATGGTTGTATGCTAAAAATTAATGGCCGTGAGCAGTTTGAAAGTGATGGAAGAAAGTCACTTCCATTCGCTCAAGCGTGCAGTATAGAACTCAGCAGGGGATATCATCCATTTGAGATTGGTTTCTATCAATGCTCTGATGGTATTGAGCTTAAGACAGAATGGGAAGGGCCTGGAATTGATCGTCAGACCATGCCTGAAAACGTTTTTTTTCATCGCCGGTGACTATTCCAACCTGAAGGGTCAGAGTCCGGAGTTTTTGGCTCTTATAAAGTTTATCGTATACCTGTCGATGACCATCGTGTCTCAGTGTTATCCAATCCATATTCAGGATTGGTGTGGACCAATTTTCTAATTACGAATGGTCAATTTGGTCGGATATGGTAAAAAACGGTCTCAATGGAGGTTTTATAACTGAGAATACAGCTGCATGGTATTAACAGAATATATTTAACGTTGCGCACATTTGCTTCCTGCCATTAAAGGCCCCGCTTTGTACTATCTACGGGTCTTCTTCGGATCAACCTCGCTGGCAGCGAGGTTGATCCGAAGCGGTTCCGAAGGATTACCGAAGAAGTACCGAGGAACTACCGAAGGATTACCGAAGCACGTTTTAGGCGCTTTTGCGTATCTAACCGCTAAGATTCTCTCAATTCTTGCAACACTGAAAACATTATTGTTAAGTATAGGAATATGCTTGTCTTCGATGTTTTTCGTTGTTTAGGAATTAAAAAGTCGGTTAATAAGGTATAAATTCCTTATTCCCGATCCATAGATCAGTCTCGCTTTTCGATAGCCTGGGCATTATTTATAAAAAGTAATCCTTTAGGGATCAGATACCGCATTAATCGTTATTCCGGGTTAAATCTGATAAAACCGATGTAAATAATTGGTTCAACACAAAAGAGCAACTTCTTTCGAAATTGCTCTTTCATTCTTATTCAGTTTCTTTTTTTGATTCTTTGCCATTCTGTTTTAATCGTCTGGCATCCTTAAGGCATTTATGAATCATCCATTCAAGCTGACCATTGACACTTCGAAATTCATCATCAGCCCACTTTTCTATCTGCTTAAATGTTTCAGGGTCAATTCTTAATACAAATGATTTTTTTTTGCTCATACTTTAATTGTGTAGTGTGCCCGTATTAATGATAGGTGTGGCCTCTTTATCACCACACAAAACTACCATTAAATTACTTACCATTGAAGCCTTTTTGTCTTCATCAAAATCAACAATTTTATCTTCTGTTAGTTGAGTCAAAGCATCCTCAACCATTCCTACCGCGCCTTCAACAATTTTCTTACGTGCTGCAACAATTGCAACAGCTTGCTGACGTTTTAGCATCGAGCTTGCAATTTCAGGGGCATAAGCCAGGTAACCAATGCGAGCTTCCATGACTTCAATACCCGCAATGGCTAAACGTTCAGTTATTTCTGATTCTAATGCTTCATTTACTTCATGCATTCCTGAGCGTAATGTAATTTCAGCTTGTGCATCATCAAAATTATCATAGGGATACGAGCCAGCCAGTTTACGAACGGCAGCATCAGTTTGCACACGTACGAATTCTTCATAGTGATCCACCTCAAAAGCTGCTTTGTAGGTGTTGCTGACTTTCCATACCAAAATTACATTGATCATGATCGGGTTACCAATACGGTCATTCACCTTAAGTCGTTCACTGTCAAAGTTACGTGCCCTTAACGATATTCTTTGTTTAGAATAAAAGGGGTTGGCCCAGAAAAAGCCATTTTCCTTAACGGTTCCCTTATAAGCCCCAAACAGAACCAGAACTTTAGATCCATTAGGATTAACGACAAAGAAACCTGGAAGAATCAATAAAATAAAAGGAATGGCAATTATCAAGAGATAAAGCCCTTGGGTCGCTATTGTTGTTACAGTTGCTGCCAACAATACAAAGAATACCAGAAGCATTAGGTATCCATTTCTCGGTTTAGTTATTTGTTCTTTATTCATAGTGATATTAAAATAGTATCACAATAATAGTAAATATATTTATCCGATGCAACTATCATTTTATTTTTTGATTGGATTTATTCTTGTTTATCGTATTTTTAATTTTCAATTATTAGATATGAAGACATTTCTTACGACGCTTACTCTTTTCATGTTATCGGTAACGGTTTTTGCAAAATGGGTAGACGGTTATATAACCTTGAATGACGGCAGCAGGCTTAACGGACGAATTAATGTCCCATATGTCAATATGGAGTCAAGAGCTATTTTAGTTAAGGGTATGGATTTGTCTCACTTTTATTATTCGGTCAGGTTTGCAACTAAGGAGACGGGGAAACAGTTTTATTATCCTGAGGATATCAAAGGTTTTGGTTTTAATAATAATGGGGCGATGTTCCATTTTGTAAGTGAAAATGTGCACTATAAAAGTATTGTCAGAGCTGAAAGGGAGCGTTCGCAATTTCTGCAGGTTCTATATAAAGGAGACCTTATTTTGCTGAGCCGGCTTGTGCCGTTTTATCATGAAATACATGGTATGGAAGGATGGTGTGGTGTCAACCACATCAATAGTTATGACTATTATTTAAGTAATGCGGAAAAGGGATTAACAAGGCTTGAAGTGAATAAAAGCAATGGGTCCATTAAGGATATTCTTGCCTTATATGGCGTTCATGATACATTTCTGCAAAGTCAACCTGATAATATCAACCGCTTCGATGTATTTAGTCTTTTAATAGAATATGAGCAGTGGAAAAAGAATACAGATGAATCTGTAATTCTTGAAATCTAAAATAGCTTGGCAATTCGCAGCGCCATATATATAAATGTCAGCGTGAAAATTATTGTCGCCCCTGACGGCAGATCGAGGAAATAGGCAATGAATAATCCGCTAATGCTTCCTATCAGACTGAAAAGTACAGATATATACATCATCTTTTTTAGATCTTTGGCAAAAAGATTTGCAGCAGCAGCGGGAATAGTGAACAATGATAATACAAGGATAATTCCCATTACTTTAATGGAAAGAACAATTGAGATAGCTACAATTACAGAACTGATATACCTGATTGTTTGTACCGGCATTTTTGACACTGTTGCAAATTCGCTATCAAAAGCAACTGACAGGATCAGTGGATAGAATAGTTTGACAAGGATTAAACATGTTATTGCAATAGCTGATAACAAGATCAGATCTGTAACCTGGACAGTAAGGATATCTCCAAATAAGAAGCCCATCAGATTAGGAGTGTAGCCGGGGGTCAGGAACACAAATAGTATGCCTATAGCCATTCCCAGTGACCAAAGAATAGCAATGGAGCTGTCTTCCCGAAGGCCCGCCTTATTACTGCTCCATTCAATGCCAACAGCAGATAAAACAGCAAAAACAGCTGCACCAATAAAGGGAGGGAAGCCAAGAAAATAAGCTATCCCCATTCCACCAAATGAGGCATGCGTTATTCCTCCACTAATAAAAACAGTTCGTCGTGCTACAATATAACTACCTACAATACCCGCCAGAACAGATGTTAAGATGGAAGCGAATAATGCATTTCTGAAAAAGCTAAAACTCAGCAGCTCATATAACTCATTCATGATCATGATGTTTTAATACCCGGTGTGGAATATGTCCGTGACTGACGAGCTCAATCGGACAGTTATATGATTGTAATACCTCATTTGTAATTTTATTGGAGGGATGATAATGTAAGCCTCCATTGACGCAAGCAATGGTTTTTACCATCGATGAAATTGTTCCCACATCATGTGATACCAATAGAATGGCCATTTCTTTGTTTAGCTCGCCAAGTAAGTTGTATAGATTGGCCTCAAAGGATTTATCAACGTAGGTATTAGGTTCGTCCAATATTAGCAAATTAGGATCACTGATCAATGCGCGACATAAAAATACCCGCTGCATTTGTCCTCCTGACAGTTCTCCAATAGACACATTATGGCTATTTTCCAAGCCGATAAATTCCAGCAGTTTACTTACTTTATTGAGTAATTGTTTGTCCGGTCTTTTCCACCAGCTGTTTGCAGCATAAGTGCCAGAGAGAATAACATCTTTTATTGTTATTGGAAATTGCTTGTCTATGGTATTAACCTGTGGCAAATATCCGGTTTTTAGATGTTCATGTTTTATAACTTTACCCGAAGCAGGCTTAAGCAGGTTCAATATTACTTTTAACAGCGTTGTTTTTCCACCGCCGTTAGGTCCGATCACCCCAATAAAATCACCGTCAAATACCTCTAAATTGACATTGCTTAATACGACATTGTTGTCGTAGGAAGCTGTGATATTATTAAGTTGAATGAGTGCTTGCATTTGCTTTATTGCTTCTCAAGTTGTGTGATAAAACGGTCCATCTCACTTTTCCATTGGTCCGACAGGGGATTAACCTGGGCAGTGACAGCTCCAATTTCATTGGCAATTACCACGGCATTTGATTGATCAAACTCCTGTTGTATATAAATGGTTTTAATGCCTTTTTGTTTTGCTAGCTCTATGGTCGATTTCAATTTGGCAGGAGTAGGCGTTTTACCTTCAAACTCAATTGTAATCTGCTCAAAATTATAAGCTCTCGCCAAATAGGTATAGGCGGGGTGGAAGATCATAAATGTTAATCCCGGCTTTTCTGATTGCAGAAGGGTTAGCCGTTCATCCATTTCATCTACCTGACTGATAAATTGCTCATAATTTGTGCCTATCATTTCCTTATGCTCGGGAAATAATTCTGTCAGGTATGATTTCAGGTTATGCATGATCAGTTTCACTTCTTTAGGTGAAGTCCAGGTATGTGGATCGATACCGCCAGTGCATACATGGTCATGGTCATGATGATGGTGTTCGCCCTGGATCATATCAATACCTTTGGATAGATCGAACCACTTCATTTCTTTACTGGCAGCAGTGATCCTGTCGCTCCACGTTGCTTCAAAACCAAGATGTCCCATTTTTATGTAGGCCAATGATTGCGATAGTTTCTTTATCTGCGCTGCTGATGGTGCATAACTGGCATGATCCGACCCTTGCGGGATCATTACGTTGACCTCAATTGTGTCTCCCATCAATTGCTTGATAAAGTACTTTTGTGGTGCAATGCTGACAGAAATAATCTGCTTTGAAGTACTCTTCTTTTCAGTAGTGCAGGATGTAATCAGGACAAATCCGATAATAAGGAAGAAATATATGTTTTTCATGTATTTTCAGTTTAAAATAAATATAGCGTTCTGAATTTTTCAGAGCTGCAAAAGTACATGTTCAACAAGTATAATGCAACATTGTTGCAATAAAATTAAGACATATTAGTCTTTAATGGATCTGACCAAATAACTGGAAAATAGTTTCGGTATATGTTTTGGAAACAGGAATTTCTATGGCAGGTTGGGAGTTAAGTTTGATACGTAAACCTTCCCTGGTGCGTTCAATTAATTTTACTTTCTGAAAATTAATCATATAGGAGCGATGACATCGAATGACTTCAAGTGGTTTAAGTGTGGATTCCAGTTGTTTGAGTGTATTGCGCAAAAGAAACTTTTCATGTTTTTGATGGTCAGAATAATGGATGGTGACATAATTATCAGCACCCTGTAAATACAGAAGGTCATCCAGTTTAATAGATAAACGCATTGTACCTTTTTCATCTTTAAAGAGCACCATGCCGCTTGGTTCTGTTTTTTCTCCAACCCCTTCTGACATGGCTTCAAGCTTTTCTTTGTTGTCAATCCATGCAAAATAAAGCCAGGTAACGGTGTATGGTATTAAAAGAACTAAAGCTGTATTTTGTATGGAAACTTTAAAAGCTTCTTCAAAAGGTCGGCTATCGTGTAAGATAAATAGCTCGTAAAGTGTGTAAAATAGCGACATGCTCACTATCTCAATGGCAATCCATATAAAATAACTACCAATGGAAATATGTTTTCCTCTTTTGGCAGAATGGTACATAATAACACGACTGATGACAACAACAAGAACACCAGTCAGTATTACCAAACTTGAATAGAAGAGTAACTCTGTTTTCGAAATAGAAAACCAGTTACTAACATTAAATGGATGGTAAATATTAATAAATACCAATGCAAAGGCAGCTGTAAAAAGAATAAGGCTGACAATGTTTTTCTTTTTTAGTAGAAACGATGGTAATGCTTTACTTAAATCCATAACAACATAAAGATGCACTAAAAACTTTAAAATTATAATATAATTGAAATGGTTTTTGTGTTAAGAGGTAATTATAGCGTCTGAAATTTCACCCCCAAATGAAGAATTTCACCCCACATTATAGGTTTTAGGCCCAATGGAGGCATGCAAATCACATTAAATTGCAGAATTATCAATTCTTGGTTTTGTTTGCATTCGAAGATGTCAATGAACAACAGATCATCGCTTATTTATGAAACTCCATGAATTATTTTTTTCTATATCAAACTCTGAAGGCACAATTTTCATCGGGAGCTGCCACACACTCTCCCGATGGAAGTGCTTTTGGCTTTTATACTCATGAGTTTCATTCAAGGTCTCAATCTCCTTTTAGCGGTGGAATTACGTCACCATTTGACGTTGAGTTAACAAATAGTACTGAAAACAATAATTTCACTTACCCGATCTTTCATCCTGTCAAAGACAAACAGTCAGATGGATGTATAATATTACTGCACGGACTTAATGAGCGCAGTTGGGAAAAATATTTACCCTGGGGATATCAATTGGCTAATTACACGCGTAAGACTGTCATTTTATTTCCAATTGCATATCACATGAACCGCTCACCAAAATCGTGGTGTGATCCAAGACAGATGACATCATTTGTTAAAGAGCGGCAACTGATAGTTCCTGAAGTCAGGAACCTGAGTGTAGCCAATGTCGCATTAAGTGAGAGGTTATCCAGGCATCCGGAGCGATTTCTCCTGTCGGGTTATCAGGCTGCCAATGATCTGTTGGACCTGGTAGCATCAATAAAAGCGGGGGAGCATCGTTTTATTCAAAAGGATGCTCAGGTAGATTTTTTTGCGTACTCGATCGGCTCTTTTTTGTCACAGATTTTATTTATGGCCAATGGAGATAAGGAGTTGGCAAACAGCCGCTTGTTTATTTTCTGTGGAGGCAGTGTTTTTGAACATTGGCAGGGAGTATCAAAGTTTATAATGGATAGCAGAGCATTTGAGCGCTTGCATGAATACTATAATAACAGAACAGATTTTAATAACACCGAAGTAAGCGATGTTATTAATCATACGGCTTTAGGACAATCATTTGTTGATATGTTGTCCACAAAGAATTTGAAAAAAAGAGGTGCAGTTTATTACTCTGCACTAAAAGATCGCATTACGACAGTGGTTTTGAAAAATGACACTGTGGCAATTGCCGGTAAAGTGAAACAAACATTAAAAGGGATGCGTGTAGATGAGTGGGATTTGAATTACAATTATTCGCACATCATGCCGTTCCCATTGCTTTCTAATAAATTGGTTACCCAGGTCAATGATGCTTTTGATAAATTGATGCTTCGGGCATCTTTGCTTTTTACAACTTAAGAGAATGGGATTGGCCTGAAAAAAAAGGGTGATTGGTTAAACGTAACCATCACCCTTTTTTTAGAATGTATATTAAGCGATTGCTTATTTCCCTAGCATTTCAGATACCTGGTTCAGAACATTTTCACCTGTAAAACCAAATTCCTTATCAAGAACAGTATAAGGTGCAGAATAACCGAAGTGATCCAAGCCCCAAACCTTACCGTTAGCTCCAACCAAGCCTTCTAAGGTAACAGGTAATCCGGCTGTCATACCAAAGCGAGCTGTTTCAGCAGGTAACACAGATGCCTGGTAGGCCTCATCCTGATTGCGGAATAAACCTTCAGAAATAACAGATACAACATTAACCTTTAATCCTTTCTGTTCGCGTAACAATTTTGCACCATCAACCAGTGTAGAAACTTCTGAACCAGAAGCTAATAATACTACATCAGGTGTGTCTGCATCCTTTTCAACGATGTATGCACCTTTCTCAGCCTGAAGAGCCGTTTCATATGAGCTTTCCGGCAGGTTAGCGATATTCTGACGCGATAAGATCAAGGCTGTTGGAGTTTTGGTATTTTCCATTGCCATTTTCCATGCTACAGTACCCTCGTTCACATCTGCAGGACGAAGCACTAACATACTGTTGTCGCCGTGGTGGTTCTTTAATTTCTCAAGTAAACGTATTTGCGCTTCCTGCTCAATTGGCTGGTGAGTAGGACCGTCTTCTCCAACACGGAATGCATCATGCGTCCACACGTACTTAACAGGCAACTGCATTAAGGCAGCCATACGTGCAGCAGGTTTCATGTAATCAGAGAATACAAAGAAAGTACCGCAGGCAGCAATGACACCACCGTGCAATGCCATACCATTGGCAATAGCACCCATGGTTAACTCAGCAACGCCAATCTGTAAGAAGGCACCTGAGAAATCACCTTTTTTGAATACAGTAGTTTTCTTTAAGAAACCATCTGTTTTATCTGAATTAGCTAAATCGGCTGACATGACGATCATGTTTTCAACCTGCTCAGCTAAAGTACCTAATACGGTTGCAGAAGCAGCACGGGTAGCCGCACCGGCTTTTTGCTCAATGGCTGAATAGTCAATGTTGGTTTCGCCTGAGATAAATTTAGCAAGTTTTACAGCTAATTCAGGATTAGCTTTGGCCCATTCAACTTCTTCAGCTTTTTTGTCTGCCACATAAGCAGTTTTGGCCTTATGACATTCGGCATATAGTTCAGCAACTTCAGCAAAGATCTGGAATGGATTCTCAGCATCTCCACCAAGGTTTTTGATCGTGTCTGCAAATGATGCACCTGCAGCACTCAATGGCTGACCGTGTGTTGATACCATTTTTTCAAATGAATCACCGGCATCAGTTACTGCGCCTTTACCCATTATTGTTTTACCAATAATCAGGAATGGCTTTTCAGTTTCCGCGTTTGCAGCATCCAGAGCTTTGCGGATCTGATCATGGTCGTTACCATCGATTGTCATGGTAGCCCAACCCCAGGCTTCGTATTTCTTCGCTGTATCTTCAATCGTTACATCATCAGTAACAGTTGAAAGCTGAATGTCATTTGAATCATAGAACATAACAAGGTTGCTTAAGCCTAGGTGACCAGCAATTCGTCCTGCTCCCTGTGAAATTTCTTCCTGAATACCACCATCAGAAATGAAGGTATACGTTTTGTGAGCCATCCACTCACCAAAGCGAGCAACTAAGAAACGCTCTGCAATAGCAGCTCCAACAGCCATTACATGACCTTGTCCAAGAGGACCTGATGTATTTTCCACACCTCTTGGAAAATCAACTTCCGGGTGACCAGGTGTCGGGCTTCCCCACTGGCGGAAGTTAGCCAGATCTTCAAGACTGTAAGTACCGGTTAAAGCTAATCCGGCATACAACATTGGAGACATGTGGCCTGGGTCAAGGAAAAAACGGTCGCGGTTAAACCAGGTACGGTCTGCAGGGTCATAGTTCAGGTATTCCGAAAACAATACATGCATAAAATCTGCTCCACCCATAGCACCACCCGGGTGACCTGATTTTGCTTTTTCAACCATTGCGGCTGATAAAATCCTAATGTTGTCGGCTGCCAACTTTGAAATGTTCTTGTCCATTACGTTTTTAAAATTTTTAAAATTTCATACAGTTCATGCTGTATGGAACTCGCTTATTAGCCCGGAATGAACCAGGCTAATAAACAGGTTTCTATTGTTGTTAATTTACCCGGTAAATACACAACAGTAGAACAGTCTTCAAACTGTGCGCAAAAATACACTTTTTTCTATAGCAGATAAATTTTAATGGACATGACTTTTATTGTTTTTTCCTGATTTGCTATCTATTATGAATTATGTTGAGGAAAAATGTTTTGTACTTAAACGCGATTGTATTTAAACAACAACATGGCACAGGCTGGTTTTCATATATGTCATGCTGGGAGTGAAATACCGCCGGCTTATTATTAGCTTTGTGTTTAATTAGATCATAATGATATGTTGAAAATTGTAGCCGATAATAAAATACCGTTTCTTAAAGGTGCTCTTGAGCCTTATGCCCAGGTTCATTATTTGCCCGGAGCTGAAATTAACAATGAAGTATTGAAAGATGCAGATGCACTTGTTACCCGCACCCGTACAAAATGTAATGCGTCATCCTTAGCTGACACAAAGGTTAAAATAATTACCTCGGCTACCATTGGCTTCGACCATATTGATACAGAGTGGTGTGAACAAAATAATATTAGCTGGACAAATGCTCCGGGATGTAACTCAGAATCTGTAAAGCAATATGTTGGAGCTGTACTGGCTTTACTGGTTGACGAGAAAGGATGGCGATTGGCTGGTAAATCTATTGCGGTAGTGGGTGTTGGTAATGTAGGAAGTAAAGTGTCAGAAATGGCCAGAGCCATTGGTATGACCGTTTATGAAGTGGATCCGCCACGCGCCATAGTTGAGAAAAACAAAAGGTTTTATACGCTTGATGAGGTGGTAGATAAGGCTGATATTATTACATTTCATACTCCCCTGACCAGGACAGGTGAAGATAAAACTTTCCACTTATGCGATCAGGCTTTACTTTCTAATATGAAAAAGAACACCATCATTATTAACTCATCACGGGGAGAGGTAGTTGACGGCAAGTCATTAAAACAGGCCTTACAAAAAGATTTAATAGGAGGAGCCGTTCTGGATGTATGGGAACATGAGCCTTCAATCGACAGTGAACTGCTGGAAATGGTATGGATTGGCACACCACATATAGCGGGTTATTCGCAGGACGGTAAAGCCAATGGAACTCAAATGAGTGTGCAGGCCATCAGTCGATTTTTCAAGCTGGGTATCGATGATTGGGAGGCGACGGGAATACCGCAAGCAAAAGAACCGACAATTACCATTGATGCCGGGGGGTGCACGAAGGAAGAGGTACTGGCAAAGGCAATATTACATTCTTACCCATTAAAAAGCGATGATGCGGATTTACGCTCTGATCTGGGGCGATTTGAATATTTACGCGGTGCTTATCCTGTCCGCAGGGAATTTCAGGCTTATGCTGTCAGGTTACTTAAGGGAAATGCCGGATTAAAAGATACCTTGCTAAAGATAGGATTCTCAAGGGTGGACACTGTATAGGAGATTCGCAAATATACAAAGCGACCGGGCAATGATTCCCGGTCGCCTGACAAAATCCAGATATTGATTGGGTAATTTTAAACCTTACTTAGCTTTAAATTGTGAACATTGACAAACTCTTTTATGGCCTCTGTCATTGTTGGCTGACCAATTTCCTGAAGGTCGTAATAAACACGTGTGTTTGGTTTATTTATTTCAACCACTCTGTTTAAATCAATAGGAGTACCAATTATAACAGAATCACAAGGTACATTGTCAATGGTTGCCTGCAGATCTTTAACCTGTTCATCGCCATAACCCATTGCAGGTAATAAAGTACCAATGTTTGGATAAATGCGATAGGTTTCAGCTAACTTCCCAACTGCATAGTCGCGTGGGTCAATTATCTCTTTGGCGCCGAATTTATTGGCAGCCACAGTTCCGGCACCAATCTTCATCTCACCATGTGTCAGTGTTGGACCATCTTCTATAACCAATACCCTTTTACCTTTAATGGCTGATATATCATCGACCTTTATTGGTGAAGCACCATCGATAACAGTAGCGCCCGGATTAGCAGCAGCAATATTGGCTCTTAACTGGTTAATGTCTTCAGGTGCCGCACTATCCATTTTGTTAATGACGATGATATCGGCCATGCGGAGGTTTACTTCACCTGGATAATAGCTCAACTCATGGTTAACACGGTGTGGATCGGCTACTGTTATTAATAAATCAGGTTTGTAAAAAGAAAAGTCGTTGTTTCCGCCGTCCCATAATATTACATCACAACCATCCGGATCATTCTCTGCAGCATCAATAATGGCTTGATAATCAACTCCAGCGTAAATCACGTTTCCACGAACGACATGTGGCTCGTATTCTTCCATCTCTTCAATGGTACATTTGTGAAATGCCAAATCATCAACACTGGCAAATCGCTGAACTTTTTGCTTAACCAGATCACCATAAGGCATTGGATGACGAATGGCAACTACCTTCAGTCCCTGCTCCATTAATAATTCAATGACACGACGTGATGTTTGACTTTTTCCACAGCCTGTGCGAGTGGCACAAACGGCAATAACTGGTTTATTGCTCTTTATTTGCGTATCGTTAGGTCCAAGTAGCATAAATGAAGCACCTGCCGCGTTTACACGGGCCGATAAGTTCATAACACGATTATATGGTACATCACTGTATGAGAATACACAAACATCAGCTTCTTTCTCAATAATCAGTTTTTCCAGATCATCTTCGGCAAAGATCGGAATGCCTTCCGGGTAAAGTGAACCCGCTAGTTCTGCAGGGTATTTTCGCCCGTCTATATCAGGAATCTGGGCAGCCGTAAATGCGACTACTTTGTAATCCTGGTTATCTCTGAAAAAGGTGTTGAAATTGTGAAAGTCTCTACCGGCTGCACCGATAATAATAGCTTTTTGCATAATTCTGTTGATTTGGTTAGTAAATAATAGGTGTTGGGTCCTCAATTGAGGTTTCTATAAAAATACCTGATGGAATTCTAAAAGACTAATTAATTGAACATGTTAAGAAACAGGATGTTATTATTGACATTAAGATGTTTATAAAGTATTTTTATATGTTTGTCTAATGAATTTTCTGGCTCATTTATATTTATCGGGTGATAATCCGGGCATACAGGTAGGTAATTTTATAGGAGATCATGTGAAAGGGCGCGACTACGAAAAGTATGAGCCAAGCATTAAGCAAGGTATTTTGCTTCACCGCAAGATTGATCATTTCACCGATACTCATCCAATTGTCAAGCAGAGCTCAAAGAGACTGAGTGAACGTTTTGGTCGTTATTCAGGCATTGTAACCGATGTGTTTTACGACCATTTTCTGGGCATTAACTGGAATGAGTTGAGCGATATTCCGCTTAATAAGTATGTAAATAAGGTGCATAAAGTGTTATTGAGAAACTACTTTAAGCTACCGGCTGATGTTAAACGCTTTTTACCTTTTATGGTGAAGAGCCGTCGTTTGGAAACCTATGCCACTGTTGAGGGAATTGACCGTAGCCTGAGGATCATGACCAATTATTCATCTTTACCCGATCATGTGTCATGGGGTATGCGCCAGATGAAGGAACAATATCAGGATTTTAATGATGAATTCATGGCTTTCTTTAAAGAGGTTCGAATAATGGCCGATGAAGAGCTGAGGGTGTTTGAGAAATGATAGTTTAGGCTGCAACTGGTTCGGAGATCATGGGCTGCATTTGAGTGCCAGGGCTTTTCTAAGTTCCAGACCAGTCACTTAACTCTTTTGGGCTTTCATCATTCGATCTTTGCCATTCAAATCTTTTCTGCACTCAATGTTTATAAAGCCCTGTTGAATAAGCATTGACGTCATTTCCGCAGCCAGATATTCATTGATCTCAAAATACAGCAGGCCATTGTTATTAAGCATCTTCTGCCCCAGTTGGGCAATGGCGCGGTAAAAAATGAGCGGGTCATTATCGGATACAAACAGTGCTGTTTCCGGCTCATGCTCCAATACGTTGGCTTCCATCATTTTCTTTTCCAACTCTCGAACATATGGAGGGTTGCTGACAATAACATCGAATTTTTCATCGCCCGGATCATGGTTTAAAATATCTGTCAGTTTAAACTTAACGTCCTGCTCTAGTTTAATCGCGTTGTTTTGGGCGGTCTGCAGGGCAGCTTCTGAAATATCCCATGCGCTTACGTCTGCCCGGGGCATATTTGCTTTTAAAGAGATAGCTATACAGCCACTGCCGGTTCCGATATCAAGCAAACGCTTACCATTGTTGTTATCGTTAATGATCCAGTGCATCAGTTCCTCTGTTTCAGGGCGGGGGATTAAAACAGCCGGATTCACCATAAACTCCAGTCCATAAAATTCGGTAGAGCCAATAATATACTGAATAGGTATATGTTGTTTCAGTTGTTCTGTATATTCTTCAAGTTGCGCCAGCTGAACAGTGTTAAGCAGCTCATTGCCCATCAGTAATAACCGGGTGTTGTCAGCCTTTAACACATGTTGTAAAAGTAACTTTGCCATAGGCCTGATTTCCATTTCAGGGTAATAGCCTTTTAACGCAGACTGTAGCTTTGAAGTAAATTGATGAATCGTAGTGCCGCTCATTTTTCGTATCTTGAACGGCAAAATTACTAAACTCCGATGAATCATTTATCGCAAGAGGAAAAATACATGCAGCGATGCCTGCAACTGGCACAGCAGGCAGAAGGGAATACTTATCCTAATCCAATGGTTGGAAGTGTTATAGTGCACGAGGGAACCATTATTGGTGAAGGTTATCACTGTAAGGCCGGAGAACCACATGCTGAAGTTAATGCGGTTCATTCTGTCAAAGATAAATCGTTGTTGAAGACATCAACTTTATACGTCAACCTGGAGCCTTGCGCCCATTACGGGAAAACGCCACCGTGTTCAAAGTTGATCATTGATAATAAGATACCCAATGTGGTTATTGGGTGCGTTGATTCCTTTTCTGAAGTGGCAGGAAAAGGTATTGAGATGATGGAAAAAGCCGGAGTTAAGGTAAAGGTGGGGGTGCTGGAGTACGAAAGCCTGGAGTTTAATCGTCGTTTTTTTACTTTCCATAATATGAAACGACCATATATTATACTTAAGTGGGCTGAAACGCAGGATGGTTATATAGATATTGAGAGGAATGAGGAAAATTACGGTCAGCCCACATGGATAACCAATGAATGGGCACGCCGTGCTGTTCATAAACAACGGGCTGGAGAGCAGGCGATCCTGGTTGGTACTCAAACAGCCGTTAAAGATAATCCATCCTTAACAGTTCGTGACTGGAAGGGTTCTCAGCCATTGCGATGTGTGATCGATAAACACTGCCGCTTAACGAAGGATTATAAGTTGTTGGATAATCAACATCCCACTGTCATTTATAACCTGGAAAAGACTGAGAGGTCCGGCTTAAGGGAATATGTCAGGCTTTCAGAGCGTGAGTTTGCCAAACAATTACTGAATGATTTATGGAAGCGTAATATTCAGTCTTTAATTATAGAAGGCGGACAAGCGACCCTGCAGCATTTTATTGATGCTGACATTTGGGATGAAGCCTATCAGTATGTTGGGGATGTTAATTTTTATGCCGGTGTTAAAGCCCCGAAATTTAAAGGATTACTTGTTGATAAGAAGAGTTTCGGATCAAGTAAACTGAAGGTGTATCGTAATCGTGCCAAAGGCTGATCAGCTTTACCATCGGCATGTTCCCTATTAGGGACGAATTGATGCTTATCTTGTTTAGATAAAGTAATCGGCAAAATATTTTTCATCATCTTGTCATACAATTGGTATAATTTGTAAATTACCCATAAGAAATGTGACCGCAGTTTATGGACTTTATTGATAGTATTCCTCCTCTTGTCGTTAATATAGTAAAGGTGGCCTATGTATTTGCAATGCTGGCTATTGTGTTTATTGTGATGCTTGAAAACCGCAGCCCTCTTAAAGCGATTCCCTGGATGCTTGTTTTGCTGTTTGTACCGGTTTTAGGCGTTGTTTTCTTTGTGTTTTTTGGTCAGAATTTGCGAAAAGAGAAGATTATCAGGCGAAAAGGATTGAAAAACCACGATTTAATAAGAGAAATAGCGCATTCACAAAGCTACAAATTGGCAGAAGGCAGCATGGACGACATGCCGCGTATGGAAAATAACAAAAAGCTGATCCAGTTATTTCTGAATAATTCATCATCCATACTGACCATTGGAAATGAAGTTGATGTACTGAATAATGGTGAAGCGACCTTTAGTGCCATTATTGATGCGCTCAGGAGGGCACGGCATAGTATTCATTTACAATATTACATTTTTGACCTGGATGAAATTGGCAATCAGGTTCTGGATATTCTGAAAGAGAAAGCGAGCCAGGGTATTGAGATAAGGATGATCGTGGACGATGTAGGAAGCTGGGAGCTGAAGCGTTCTTTTTTCAAGGAGATGAATAGCTATGGCATTGAAGCATATAGTTTTTTAACCGTACGTTTCCCTACTCTGACTTCGAAAGTAAATTACCGTAATCACAGAAAACTGGTTATTGTTGATGGGGAGATCGGTTTTCTTGGAGGCCTCAATGTTGCCGACAGATACATAAAAGGTAATCCGTCCTATGGCACGTGGCGCGACATGCATTTGCGCATTGGTGGTGATGCAGTTAATGCCTTGCAATCGGTCTTTTTTGTCGACTGGTATTTTGTAAGCCAAAAAGATATTGCCGACACAAAATACTTTCCACATAAAAAGCCTGCAGGAGATAAGCTGGTGCAGATCGTGGCAAGTGGTCCCGATTCAGACTGGCCGGGTATTATGATGGGCTACTACCAGGCTATATCCAATGCCAAAAAGTATGTATATATTACAACGCCTTATTTTATGCCTGGTGAAAGTGTTTTAATGGCCCTCAAGGCATCGGCCATGGGAGGTGTTGATGTACGCATTATTATTCCTGAAAAAAGTGATGCTTATTTTACCGCTTTATGCACCAAGTCGTACGTTAAAGAGATGCTGATAGCTGGTGTTAAGTTCTACTTTTATAAGCCTGGCTTTTTACACAGCAAAATGATGGTGGTTGATGATGAGGTTTGTACCATCGGAACCACAAATATGGATTTCCGCAGCTTTGAGCAAAACTATGAAGTCAATGCCTTTATTTATGATGAACAAAAGGCAAAAGAAGTTAAGGGCTACTTTATGAGCGACCTGAATGAGTCCTATTTGATTGATTTAACAGAATGGCGCAAGCGCCCTTACTGGCAAAAAGCCAAAGAATCTTTTGCCCGTTTGTTTAGTCCGGCTTTGTAATGTTCATAGATCTGGTAATCCTATCAATTGTTGAATTGAACATTGGTTGATACGATACTCTTAGGGCGAAACTATAAAATTGAAGCAGATTACAATGTTGACTTCACCGCTCCTCCTTCTATTGCATAAACCTGACCAGTTACAAACTCAGCCATTGGCGACAGTAGCCAGGCTGCCAGATTGCCCAGGTAACCCGCACGTCCAAATTGCTTTGCTGGTATGGCCTCAATGAATGCTTCTTTTGTTGTCTCAAAATCCTGACCTGACAATTGTGCCTTCTTATCGATCAAACGATTGATGGCAGCTGTGTTATGCGAACCTGGTGCAATCATATTAAAATTGATATTTAGACCGGCTACTTCCTGCGACACTGTTTTCATCATGCCCACAACAGCCAGTCGTAAAGAGGTGCTTAGCACAAGGTTTTCAATGGGCTGTTTTACCGAAGAGCTTTCCAGGTAAACAATACGGCCATATTTTTTACTTTTAAAATGAGGGATCAGTTTACGGGTCAGTTCAACTTTCCAGCGCAAGATATTTCTGTAGGCATCGTCCCAGTCAGATAAACGTGTCTCTTCAAAGAGTTTGGCAGGTGGGCCCCCTGCATTTATAAATATGCCATCTATCTGGTATTCGTGGGCAAGACTAGCCACCTTGTTAATGCAGTCGGGTGTAGTAATATCCCCTTTGATCGCTATAAAATTGTGTTTATACTCAGTCTGTAACTTATCGAGTCCCTCTTGCTGGCGAGCTATTCCAATGACTTTGGCCCCGTCGTTGATCAGTGCAATGGCAGTGGCACGTCCAAAACCCGCAGTGGCCCCGCAAACAATAAAGGTGTGGTTTTTAATATTTAAATTCATGGCTAAAAAAGTTTCCATTTAATTACAATTGAAAGTCGAAAAGGTTTTGACTATAACTTCCGATAAAAGGCAAGCTTTTTAATAGTAAGTCATCTTCATTATGAACTACTAAATGATACAGGACAGGGCTAAAACATTCTTATATACCTGAGTTCGACATCAGACCGCTTATAAATAGTTCTTCATTTGCCTATGTTACTGACATTGTGCACCTTTAATGTTGTGTAATCGATTTGTTATTTACGCGGAATAAGGTTGATCTAAATAATGGACAATGGATAAGGTTAATTTAAAGCAAAAGCTTTCTCACTTTACAGATTACTGGAATCCCAGGATTGTAGGCGAATTAAACAATCAATACGTTAAACTTGCCAGGTTTAAGGGAGAGTTTGTCTGGCATAAACATGACAATGAAGACGAATTGTTTTTTGTTGTTGAAGGTCATCTGAAAATTGAATTCAGAGACAAGGTGGTATCTGTATATGAAAATGAATTTTTGATCGTTCCCAAAGGCGTTGAACACCGGCCTGTAGCAGATAACGAGGTTTGCGTTATGCTTTTTGAACCTGCCGCAACACTAAACACAGGTGAGAAAAGGAATAAACTGACGAGGAATGATCTTGAGAAGATCTAAAAATGGACAGATGTTTTCATTGTATCTTACACACAAGATGCCTTAAAATCAAGCAAGTAATATAATATGCAAAATGAATTACGATCTGTTTGGAACAGATTTTTCAGTCTTAATTGGAAATTCGGATTATTCTTAGTTCTCGTCGTTTGTATTCCCCGATTCGCGTTAGTGCTCAATGCCAATGAAACATCAGACTATCGTTTTATTGGACTTGTAATGTTTATTTCGGCCTTGGTTCCCTTTGTTTTTCTCAACAAACGCGGGCTAAAGCAAACAGGACTCAGAAAGAGCAACAAGCCTGTTTTTTTGGTTTATGCCTTTCTGGCCGGGCTTTTAATTAGCTACCTCTTGCATCTGATTGGTATTGGACTTTATGAGAATACCAGCCAGAACTGGTATGAATATATTGGTAAGTCATACAATATTCCGGCGGGAATTAGCGCTGGTGATAAACAGGTAATGTTTTTAATAATGGCAGTGACCGGAATGACATTTAGCCCTGTTGGCGAGGAATTATTTTTTCGTGGTATCGTGCACCACAGTTTTGCAAAATCATTGGGAGATACCAAAGCATCTGTCATTGATGCTGCAGCTTTTGCCCTTACACATTTATCACACTTTGGTTTGGTGTATGTTAATGGCACATGGGATTTTTATTTGTTGCCAGCCATCATCTGGTTAACGGGAATGTTTATGGTAAGTCTGCTCTTTATTAAGATGAAACAACTAACAAATTCCATATGGGGTGCAGTTCTCTGTCATGCAGGATTTAACCTGGGTATGATCTATTGCATCTTTTATCTGATATAGTGTTGATACAAACTATAAAATTTGACTATATGCATTGTATTGCTCACCTTTAGTCAATTGATCTGTTTACAGTTGTATGATGTTCAAGACAATAAATGAGCAGACAGCTGAATGATACAAACTTAACGAACATGGCCATAATGAAAGCTTATAATACTTACAAGTATGGAAAGCCGGGCGAGGTTTTACGTCTGGTAGATATCGTCGAAAAAGAACCTCAAAATACCGAGGTTAAGATCAAAGTAATTACAACATCGATTAATGATTATGATTGGTGTATGACTACCGGAACACCTTTGTCCTATCGCTTTTTATTTGGACTGTTTAGTCCTGCCGGTAAATTTAGGACACCAGGGATGGAGTTGGCTGGAATTGTTGAGCAGCTGGGTCCTGCTGCAACAAAGTTTAAAGTAGGCGATGCCGTTTATGGGGATATCTCCGAATATGGCTTTGGCAGTTTTGCCCAATATTTATGTATTGATGAGAAAGCACTTTGTCTCAAGCCGGATAGCATGAGCTTTGAAGATGCAAGCTGTATTCCACATGCTGCCATGCTTGCTGTTCAGGGCTTGCGTGACCTTGGGGAGATAGGAGAAGGGCAAAGTATATTGATTAATGGTGGTGGTGGAGGTGTTGGTGCTTTAGGCGTTCAGATAGCCAAACTTTTCAATGCCCATGTAACTGGAGTGGACACGGGTAAGAAATTAAAAGCTATGGAGGATTTGGGCTTTGATAGGGTCATTGACTATAAAAAGGAGGATTTTACAAGGTCAGGGCATCAATATGATTTGATTCTTGATTGCAAGACAAATCGATCGTTGTATAAATTTTTAAGGGTGCTTAAACCCAAAGGAAAATATGTTTCCATTGGCGGTCAGTCGGGCAAGTTAATGCAAATGCTCTATATGAGTCCGCTATTAAAGCTGTTTAGCAAAAAACGTATGCATGTGCTCATGTTAAAAGCTAATAAAGAGATGGAATATATTAATCAGCTTTATGATGACAAAAAGATAAATTGTGTTATTGATGGTCCCTATGAATTTGAGAAAATACCATGGGCAGTGCAACGTTTAGGTGACGGATTACATCATGGTAAAATTGTGATATCGGTAGATTAAGCAACTCAACATGTATTCTTCTTACAGAGAGATAAAGCATAGCCCTGGCTATAAAGTTGAAATAACACATTATTTACATTTACACAAACAAAGCTAAAAAACCCGTATCCGCTTATTGAAATGAAAACTATTACTCTGATCAGTATCAGCGCCATGCTGTTGGTTGCATGCCGTAATACACCCGTGAAGACTCAGGAAGACTGGATCGAACAAGCCGTTTCATCATGGCCTTATTTTGCGCTAACCAATGAGATAAGATTTCAGGACACCACTTTTTATGATCTGGCTAATTCGTTTTTAGTAGATACAGGACATGATACAGTTGGAGTGTCATGTAAACACCTGTTTATGGTTTTTGAAGATCAACTTGGACTCAACACCATTGACCTGGGGAATAGCTTCATTCATTGGAAGATGTATCCAAAGAATTATAAGAAGCGATCAGTTGCTGTTAAAAGCTTAATAAACAGAAACCCCAATGAGCAGATTGGTGGGTTTAACACGCTTAAAGAACACGACTGGATCGTGTTTGAATTGCAGGATGTTGCCAATGAGTTGTATCCGCTAAAGATAAGGTATACGCCTGTAAAGAAGAATGAGACGGTATATGCCGTTGGTTGGGGGATGAATCAAACAGATAACAGTCAACCGGCCGTAATACAGTTACAATGCTTTAGCAATACAGGTAATTGTTTTTATACCAGTACATTGAATAATGGTACCCATCCACAGGGACGAAGTGGTTCGCCCGTGATTGACCGGAACGGTTACTTAGTTGGCATTGTTTCAGGTCAGGAAGGAAATTTGGCTGTTATAGGAGGTGTTAATTATTTGAAAAGGGTATTTGATAAGTACGGTGTCAGGTATGAGCTTTAGTTCTGAATATGTTGAGGGATTTTAAACAATGTATTGGTGTTTAAAGGATATTCAATAGTAATTGTAGTCGTCTATTTCTTTTTACTCGATTTTGCCTGTGGATTAAAGTCGAGGCAGCGCTGTACCCACTTATACAGGTCATCATCCATATCAATGCCTGCAGGTTCCACCATCACAAAGCCTTTCATTACCCTGCCGGTAAAATCCATTGGTTTGGCACCTGGTTCAGTTAGTAAAGTATCATAGTCATCAGGCGAAATGCGGGTCATCATATCGTTCTTTACAACGCCAACACACATTTTGTCATCGACCATAAAACAAAGACCGCCCATCATTTTCTTTTCTTCGTAGTTAGCCTTTTTGTCATTAAGTGCTTGCCTTATTCTGTCTGCCAGATGTTCGTCGTATGCCATGGAATTCGTGTTTTATGGTTTGATTACATGAAAGGATAGCCGATACTAAAGTAGGCCCTGGCTCTCCAGTCGTCAAGATTAGTACCAACGCCAAAGGTAATAGGTCCTATAATACTATTGATGGCTATTCCACCTCCAAATCCGATTATAGATTCTTTACGGCCCAGATAAAAGTTCTGCCCATCAAAGTCGTCGTTACCAAAGTTAGGACCGAATATCCCATTGACAACAGCGTGCGCATAAATGGTCTGTGTCAGGTTAAAGTTAAGTTTGACATTTGCTAAGCCATAATTCTCGGCTACCTTCTCACGGTAATTAAGTCCAACGAATGCAGCATCGCCTGTACTGATGTTATAGGCTGTTCCTCCGATGTAATGCATGTCAAAGAAAGGTGCATCGGCAGAGAAAGCAGCCAATGAGATGCCTGTTTCAAAATAGGCGTTTTTAGATACGCTAAAGCACTTGGTGTAACGCACTGAGCCAGCCAGGTAATGATCATTTGGCGCATTTATATAGGGCTTTATAATGGCTTTAGCACTTTCGAGACCGTCATAGTAATCATAGGCATTAAAGTTTACTTTTCCGGCAAGGTGCAGGTGATGTCCCTTGGTTGCAAAGAATCGTTTGTTGAGGGTATTTCTGTCTATTAATAGTGTGCCATAAACAAATCCATTACCAAAGCGATCTACACCCTGGTCAAAGATCTCAGACAGGCCGGTCTCCTGGCTTACCCGAACTTCTTCCCAGTCAATTTTAGCTTTGATTATTGTTCGGGTTTTATAGGTCAGGAAGAGACCTGCGCCTCCCTGCATGCGATAATAATTCAGTGTTCCTGCAGTTTTCAGGTTTTCCTGGTAGATGGGTAAGGGCGTTCGTTCAAAATAGCCATCACCCACAAATCCGGTTTTTTGATGTTCTCCCAGGTAAGCAATAAGATCCCCATGAATACGAGGCTTCTCAGAAATATCAGCTGTAACTGAAAGGCGACTGTTCTTAACCAGGATGTTTCGAAAGGTCAGGTTGGTAATAATACCGGCTTTTAGCTCATTATCATAGTGGATAGAAAATTTAGCCTGTCCCAGTTTGGCTTCTTCCGTATTAAACACCAGTGTATAAATGGAATCATTGTAATGGAGGTCGTATGTAATATGGTTGTAGAAACGTGTTCCGATCAGGCGGCGAACTCCGGCATTGATCTGTTCATTGTTAACGGTATCTCCTTCATGAATTCCAAGTTTTGTTAAGAAGAAGTTTTTGGAGACGTGTTTGCGATTATTAATAATTATATCAGAAACAACCACATTTTCAGGTGTTGGCTCGTGTTTTACTTCTGAAGATATGGCAAATTGCTGCAGTGAGTCAGCCAGGTTTTTAAAGGTATCAAACTGCAGGCGCGCAGCTTGCTCACCACGCTCAACAATACTCTTACCGTCAAAGAAACTGGCCGATGTATATGGGTGAAGTTCCGGAGTGATAATATAGTCGGTTTCTTCAACAGCTTTATCAAAAGCAATGTTGCTGCCTATCATGGCCGAAGTCATCAGGATTTCAGTAATGCTTCTCAGTTCATCAATCCTGGGTTTGTCAGAAGAACCTACATTTACACCAATAATAATATCGGCTCCCATTTCTTTACAGGTAAGCACCGGGAAATTATCTAAAACTCCACCATCAACCAGGTACATGCTGTCTTTTTCAACGGGTGTAAAAACAGATGGGATGGCCATACTTGCCCGCATGGCTTCAGATAAGTCACCATCTTTAAATACATATGGCTTTCCTTCCACTAAGTCAACAGCTACACATCTGAAGGGAATTGGTAATTCATCGAAACTTTGACTGTTGGAGACATGCCATGTAAGGTCAGAAAGCATTTCAGATATCCTTTGGCCACGCACCATTCCGGCTGGCAGTGTTAAACCTTTCTTATTGAGCTCAAATTCAAGTTGAAATCTATTATAATCTGCTTTTTCTTCAGGAGTAACGTCTCTTAAAGGAATCTGATCACTAAGTACTACTGCCCAGTCAACATTGTTGACAATGGAATCTAATTGATCGGCCGAATAACCTGAAGCATAAAGCCCTCCGATGATACTTCCCATACTTGTACCGGTTATATAGTCGGGTCGAATACCAGCTTCTTCAAGTACTTTAATGACACCAATGTGAGCCAGACCTTTTGCTCCACCGCCACTCAATACCAATCCGATTTTGGGGCGTGTGTTGGTTTTGGTCGAATCTTGTGCTTCAATTTGAGCGATAAAGCCTACTATAAGGCAAAAGAGAGTCAGGTTTCGTATCATGGTTACTAGCGGCTGTTTTTAATTAATATGACAGAACCATACATGTCTGGTAATTCAACAAATACTTCAGGTATATGTTGTTCAAACTCATTAACAGCTTTTTTAACGCCATCCCAGTTGTGGTTATAATCATGAATGATAATAGCACCTGAAAGGCTCAGTTTAGGATAAAAATATTCCAGCGCATCGAGTGTTGACTGGTAGAGGTCTGCATCGATATGAACAAGGGCAAATAACTCTTCATTTATGCCTTCAGTTGTTGCCGGAAAAACACCTTCTTTAATCAAAAGCTTAGAGTTATCACCATCAATATATTTAAGAACTTCATCGGGGGAGGTATTGTCAAATTGTACAGTTTGCGGGCGCACAGTGCCGTCGCAATCTTCTTTTATCACTTGTTTGGGTAGGCCGCTGAAGCTGTCAAACAGGTAAAAATCTTTCTCGGGGATATAGTGATGGATCAATTTTGCTGTTTCGCCTTTATAAACGCCAAGTTCTGCAATTGCTCCTTTAATTGATTGCTCTTTAATACGTTTGAGCTGGAGCCATATTGAGTAAAAACGCATTTTATCCTTAAACTTTCGTTCAAGCTTTAATAAGTCCTTGCTGTGCTTGTTTTTCTTTTGTTCGTCGAGCCACAAAAAGGGTTTAAACAATTTATGTGTATAAAAACTCCAGAAATAGCTCAATGCCATTAAAGCTACCAGGTTGATTAAAACCAGGTTGAGAAATTGAATAAGTGTCATATTATTTAAGCATCATAGGTTGAAACAAAGATAAGTCAAATATAAATTAACAATTTTAAATATGCATAAAGTGATAAAAACAGCTTGTTAAGTGTGCTTTTTAAGTCACCGGAGAATGGAGAACAGAATGCGATTATTATTGTTTATCGATAATTTATTAGTAACATTGTTATCGTTAAACGATAATTGCAAAGGTATGATGAATAGAAAGATTGTTTTTTCGGTTTTAAAGCAAGTTTCAAATTGGGGATTTTGGCTTTGTTTCTTATTCCTGATATTGGCTGTTGTCTTTGAAATATTTTCCAAAGATGGTTCAATAGGATCAATATCCATGGGTACTCACCATTCGAAAGGATATTCTCTTCCGGTTAAGGTTAATATTAATTACCCAGATTCTGTTTTTGTATATAATAGAGCTAATCATTCTAGCACTGTTTCTTATCATTATGGTAGCAATCAGGAATTTGCTGATAGCTTAAGGCGGCAGGCCCTTGTCGACTATGGAAGTGCTCTTACTTCATCGACATATAATCGTTTGAAACAACGTTTTGTTTTAAAAGAAGATAATGATGTAACTCTTATATGTAGATCATTTAGTCGATTAGATGGTTATATTGTTGCCAATTCGGACAACTGGATGGTGAAGGCCATGTTGATTATTTATACTTATATTCATCTTATTCTGCTTGTTCTGGTTTTTTATCATCTTGCAGGTTTGTTTGCTATTCTGAGTAAACAATTGTCTTTTAATGGAGAGATATACAGAGAAGTGAATAAGATCAGTTATTTGCTTATTTTCTACGTATTGCTAAAACTTGTTATTTCAGTAGCTATGGCATTATTTGGTTGGTACATCAGATTTGAATCATATACAAATGGAATACCTAATATATTACCAATGAATATAGATATCCGCGCAAGAATTGATTTTGAATTCACATTATTCATTGTTGGATTATCTTTGTGGGGTTTGAGTGCATTACTTAAAAGAGGAAATTTTATTGAATTGGAAAACAATTTAACCATTTGATATGCCAATAGTTATTAAACTGGATAGAATGCTGCAAAAACGTAATATGAAAAGTGCAGAATTAGCTGCTTTGGTTGGCATTACTACTGCCAATCTGTCGATACTAAAAACAGGTAAAGCAAGAGCGATTCGCTTTTCAACTCTTGAAGGCATCTGTGAAGTGCTTAAATGTCAACCTGGTGATATTCTTGAGTATGTTGATGAAGCCGGTAAATTCTAAACTTATTTTTTTTTAATATATGACTACCATGAAATCTATTAAATTCCTTTTACTTCTATTGATCACTATTACCGCCTGTCAAACACCTGACAGTCCAAAGCAGGAGTGGGCGATCGCCTTGCATGGCGGAGCCGGTAATATGGATAAGGCAAAGTTTTCTGAAGCTGATATTAAAAACTATGAAGTGGCCTTACAGGATGCTTTGGAGCTGGGAAAAAAGGCTTTGACTGAAGGGCAATCTGCGATTGATGTAGTAGAGTTAGTTGTTCGAAAACTTGAAGATAATCCCTTGTTCAATGCCGGCAAAGGTTCTGTTTTTACCAATGATGGTCGTAATGAACTGGATGCTGCCATTATGGATGGCAGTAACTTAAATGCCGGAGCCGTAGCCGGGGTAGGTGATATTCGAAATCCTGTTAGTGCTGCCCGACTGGTGATGGAAAAATCACCTCACGTTTTATTGATTGGTAAAGGAGCCTCATTATACGCATCCCAAAATGGCATTGAACTGGTAGATAGTTCGTATTTCTATACTGAAAAAAGGTGGCAACTGCTGCAACGCTCTTTGCAAAAGGCTGGCAAGAATGGTACTGTTGGGTGTGTAGCTCTGGATAAAAATGGCAATCTGGCTGCTGCCACATCAACTGGAGGAATGAATAATAAACGTTACGGTCGTGTTGGTGATGTACCAATCATCGGAGCCGGCACCTATGCCAATAATAATACCTGTGCAGTATCAGCAACCGGACATGGTGAGTACTATATTCGTTATACCGTGGCCCACGATATTTCTGCCTTAATAGAATATAAAGGATTGAGCTTAAACGAGGCTGCACGGAATGTTGTGAATGGTAAACTAAGCAATGAGGCTGGAAATGGTGGCATTATCGCTGTTGATAAAAACGGAAATATTACTCTTGAGATGAATTCGACAGGTATGTTCAGGGGCTGGGCCAATTCAACGGGAGATGAGGGTGTTGCAATATTTAAGTAGTTGGATGTTAGCTACGATGAACAAAAAAGACATAAGTTCCGTTAATAAGCGGTTCCTATGTCTTTTATTCATTGTTTTTATGTCGTAATTACTTACCGGCTTCTCTCTATATTTCATCAGAGTAGTAGGCCGATGGCAATGCGCGCAGATTATAGCGGTTAGCCATTATTTCGCCATATGCACCAGCTGATCGAATAGTGATGAGGTCGCCCCTGTTAGTCTCTGGTAGATCCACTGCTTTACCAAAACAGTCGCTTGATTCGCATATTGGTCCTACCACGTCATATTTCTCAATGGCTTTGTCAGAGCTTAAATTCTCAATCTTGTGATAGGCCTGATACAGGGCAGGACGAATTAAGTCACTCATACCCGCATCTACAATTGCAAACTTGGTGTTAACACCATTTTTAACATACAGTACTTTAGTTAATAAAGCACCACATTGTGCAACTATTGAACGCCCCAGTTCAAAATGTAATTCCTGGCCTGGCTTCAGTTCTAAAAACTCATCAAATATTTTAAAGAAGCTTTTGAAGTCAGGAATGGACTCAGTGTCTGGTTGTTCGTAGTTAATGCCTAATCCGCCACCAACATTAACCACTTTAGGTAATATCTGGTGACTGATAAACCACTCCTGTAGTTCATTAACCCGTATGCAAAGATCTTTAAATGACATCAGATCAGTTATCTGTGATCCAATGTGGAAATGAATGCCTTCCAGTTCAACATGATTGAGGTTCTTAAGGACTTCAATCACATTTTCCAAATCCCACTGGTTAATTCCAAACTTATTTTCTTCTAAACCAGTTGTTATATAGTGGTGGGTATTAGCATTCACATTAGGGTTAATGCGCAAAGCTACTTTAGCAACTTTTCTTTTCTTTTCAGCCAGCTCGTTAATGATCTCCAATTCGGGAATAGATTCAACATTGAAACATGCTATATCGTTGTCTAAACCAAGGTTTATTTCCCAATCGGCTTTTCCAACTCCTGCAAATACAACTCCTTCGGCATTAAAACCGACTTCTAAAGCCTTTTGAACTTCATAACCACTTACGCAATCGGCACCAAAACCCGCCTCTTTAATTGAGTTAAGGATACGATCGTTGGCGTTTGCTTTTACAGCATAATGTACTTTAAAACCGTATTCGCCTGCTTCCTTTTTAACAGCATCCAGTGTTGCATGCAGTAAGTCAATATCGTAAAAGTAAAACGGTGTTTGAAGTTGATTCAAGGCATCAACCGGAAAATTAAAATTCATTCGTTTGCTAATTAAATAGTTTATCACTCAATAGGTTTAAAGCCTCCTTTTTGTCCTGTGCATTGATCAGCAAAGATAAATTAAAATTGCTACCCCCGTATGATATCATACGAATTGGTATATTTTTTATAGCATCAAATATTTTATTGGCATATCCTCTGTTCTCCGCTATTAAATCACCGACCACACAAACAATCACTTTATCATGATCCACTTCAACAGTTCCATACTTTTTCAGATCACTTACAATTTCGTTCAGATGCTTGTTGTCATCTATTGTTACAGAAACACCAACCTCCGAGGTTGTAATCATATCAATAGGTGTTTTGTAACTTTCAAATATCTCAAATACTTTACGCAAGAAACCATAAGCAAGTAACATGCGTCCTGACTTTATCTTAATTGCAGTAATGCCATCTTTTGCAGCAACTGCTGCCATTCGCTCCTTATTCTGCTTTGATGAGATAAGTGTTCCTTCAGCCTGTGGCTCCATGGTATTCAGCAGTCGAACAGGAATGTTAGCCAGTTTAGCTGGTAATACGCTGGTTGGGTGAAGTATTTTAGCACCAAAATAGGCCAACTCAGCAGCTTCATCAAACGACAGTTCTTTTATGCTTTGCGTATTTTCCACATAACGAGGGTCGTTATTATGCATGCCATCAATGTCAGTCCAGATCTGAATTTCATCAGCGTTGATCGCAGCACCAATTAAGGATGCAGAATAATCGCTGCCACCGCGTTGCAAATTATCTATTTCACCAAAGGCATTTCTACATATGTACCCTTGTGTGATGTATATTGTATGATCACCTTGTTCTGATATTGCAGTTTGAATATGATCTTTAATATAATTAGCATCAGGCTCATTGTTCTTGTCTATTCGCATGTAATCTAACGCGGGTAATAGCGCAGAGCTCTTTCCGTTTTCCTGAAGATAATAATGAAACAGTGCAGTCGAAATTAATTCTCCCTGTGCAAGGATCGCCTTTTCTTCGAATACCGTGAACATGTCAATGGTGAACGAACGAATGAAGTTGAAGTGAGATTTGATCAGTTCCTTACCCTTATTGATATACTCCTCACTTTTATATAATTGCTCAACTTCTTGTTCGTATTTTTGCTCAAGGTTGGTAATTATTTCATTAGCACCATCATGGTTCTTCTTGTAAAGATAATTGGCAATTTCAACCAGGCTGTTGGTTGTGCCTGACATGGCCGACAAAACAACAATTTTTTGATGACCGTTATCTATAATATCAGCTACTTCTTTCATGCGTTGAGCTGAGCCAACTGATGTTCCACCAAACTTTAGTACTCTCATTTCAAATCTCAATAATGATTGTTCACAATAACTTATTTGGCAAAATTATAAGAATATTATGCATGATTACTCTCAAATTGAAAGAAATGTTTATCTCTGAATTTTGATTATTAACAAATTACGTGCGCTAGCGATAAAAACAACTAAAAATAACAAAGAGTTAAAAATATAACAACAAATATTATTTTCATGATATTCGTGTATTATTTAAAGTTTTAAACAATATGTGTGTTTTTACTTTAACTAAAATGGGCCTACCTTTGCTGAAAATACGAGAACTCAATGGAAATTCTTTCAGCTCAGTTTCATAAAAGTAGTGCCAAGGCTAGTCAATGTCCAAAAGAGGACCGACCTGAATATGCATTTATAGGACGCTCTAACGTAGGGAAATCATCGTTAATAAATAAGCTTTGTAAACGCAAGGCTCTGGCAAAGACATCATCGACTCCCGGGAAAACCCAGTTGATAAACCACTTTGATATTGATGGCAAGTGGTTTTTGGTTGATTTACCTGGTTTTGGCTACGCTAAGGTATCCAAAACCATAAGAGCGACGTTTGGTGCCTTGATAACCGATTATATTTCCAGTCGTAAGAATCTGATGTGTTTGTTCGTATTGATAGATTCGCGCATACCTATGCAGGAAATTGATCTGTTATTTATGAACTCGATGATTGAAAATGGTGTACCCATATCCATCGTATTTACGAAAACGGATAAATTGAATAAAACACAATATGCTACCAATATGAAGCATTATGAAGAGAAGTTGCTTGAATATTGGGAAGAATTGCCTCCTGTATTTTATACGTCTGCAAGGAGTGGAGATGGAAGTGAAGCCTTACTGGAATTTATTGAAGAGCTAAATGATAAGTGGTAAGGTTCAATATAACAGGTGTTTATGGTGGTGTTGTAACAATTATACTTTTTTATGAGATTTGTTCATGTTAAGAAAATATGAATTGCTTACCTTTGCACCCACAAAGCAACATTGAAATAATCTGATAAACATCAATTTAAATGCCACCGAAAGCTCCAATTAAGATATTTGCGGGTACAAGTACCAAATATCTAGCTGAAAAAATTAGTCTTTGCTCGGGCCGAGAACTAGGAAGTGTTAATTGCTTACGATTCAGCGATGGTGAATTTACAACAGCCTACGAAGAAACAATTCGAGGTTCTCATTTATTCTTATGTCAGTCAACATTTCCTCCTTCAGATAACCTGATGGAGTTATTGATGATGATCGATGCCGCCAAAAGAGCATCTGCCTACAAAATAGTAGCTGTAATGCCATATTTTGGTTTTGCTCGTCAGGATCGTAAAGATCAGCCTCGTGTAGCAATTGGTGCTAAATTAGTAGCCGATATGTTACAAGCAGCTGGTGTTGACCGTGTAATTACGATGGACCTGCATGCTGACCAGATTCAGGGATTCTTTGATATTCCTGTAGATCATTTGTATGCGTCTTCCATTTTCGTTCCACACATCAAGCACATGAATCTTGAAGACCTGGTTATTGCATCACCTGATGTGGGTGGTACAAAACGTGCAAATACCTACGCTAAGTTTCTTGAAACACCAATGGTTATTGGTCATAAGCACCGTTCAAAAGCAAATGTCGTTGATGAAATGCGTGTTATTGGAGATGTAAAAGGTAAAAATGTTATCATGGTCGATGATATGGTTGATACAGCTGGAACATTAACAAAAGCCGCTGATATGATGCTTGATGCCGGTGCAAAAAGTGTCAGAGCTTTCTGTACCCATGCAGTATTATCAGGACCTGCATACGAACGTATTGAAAATTCTGGTCTTTCAGAGCTTTATGTTACTGATTCGATTCCATTGAAACAGCAAAGTGATAAGATCAAAGTATTGTCTGTAGCACAACTTTTTGCGGATACAATTGAAAAAGTATATAATTATCAGTCAATAAGTAACCAATTCATATTATAAAGTATTATCTTTGCAGCCGCTTTATGGCAAGCGTGTGATGGGAAATTAAACCTCACATGGTTATAATTTTGAGTAGCACTTAAAAAAAGAATTATGCAAACAATTGAAATTAAAGGTACTGTGCGTACCGAGGTAGGTAAGAAATCGACTAAGGCATTACGTGCTTCAGGTCAGGTACCTTGTGTTATTTACGGTGGAGAAGGAAACGTTCACTTTACAGCTTCTGAAGCTGAGTTCCGTAAGATTATTTATACACCTAACGTATACATTATCAATGTAAACGTTGATGGTACTGTTTACCCTACTATCCTTCAGGATACACAATTCCACTCTGTAAAAGAGCAATTACTGCATGCTGATTTCCTTTTGGTAAAAGAAGACAAGCCTGTTGCAATTGAGATTCCAGTTAAATTGGATGGTTTTGCAGAAGGTGTTAGAGCTGGTGGTAAATTACAATTAGAGAAACGTAAGCTTAAAGTAAAAGCTTTAGCTAAAGATTTACCTGATACATTAGATATCAACATTGACAATCTTGGTCTTGGAAAAACAATCCAGGTTGGTCAATTATCATTTGATAACCTTGAGTTGTTAAATGCAAAGAATGCTGTAGTTGTTGCTGTACGTTTAACACGTGCTGCTCGTGCTGCTGCGCAGGAAGCTGCAGAGTAATTATAAAACTCTATATAAGAAACCTCCACGCTTATGTGTGGAGGTTTTTTGTATTTTAGTCATTCATTATTTGTTAATATTTACTTATGCATGCTGAGGTTATTTAAAATATTCTCTAAAAAGGAAAAAGATAAAACCCCATCTGAGATGAAATATCTGATTGTTGGTTTAGGAAATGTAGGTGATGAATATGATCAAACACGTCACAACGTAGGTTTTGAAGTCCTTGATACGATTGCCAAACGTAATGAGGTTAAGTTTGAAGAGGAACGTTATGGAGCCGTTGCCCGCTATAAATTTAAGTCGAGAAGCTTTATCATGCTAAAGCCAAATACCTATGTTAATTTAAGTGGAAGAGCTATTAACTATTGGATGCAGAAGGAAAAGATTCCTTTAACTAACCTATTGGTTATTGTGGATGATCTGGCACTGCCATTTGGTACATTACGATTGAAAACTAAAGGGGGGGATGCCGGGCATAACGGTTTAAAGAGCATTCAAAGCACTCTTGGTACTGCTTCTTATTCGCGTTTAAGATTTGGAATAGGGAATGAATTTTCAAGAGGTAAACAGGTTGATTTTGTTCTGGGTAAATGGACAGACGAAGAATGGGTAGAGCTAATGGAACGGACAAAGGTTGCCGAAGATATAGTTAAGGCTTTTGCAACTGTTGGTGCAGGACGAACCATGAGTCAGTTTAATAACAAATAAAGAAGTATGGCAGAGTCTGGTGTAAGGATTGATAAATATTTATGGGCAGTTCGCTTATTTAAAACAAGGAGCATTGCAGCAGAAGCCTGTAAAAAAGGTAAAGTGTCTATGAATGGAATGTCAGTTAAGTCATCGAGAACAATTAAGGTAGGTGATGAAATTGATATTCGTATTCCTCCTATTACAAGACGTTTTAAGGTTTTGGATATTGCCGAAAAAAGGATGGGAGCTAAGTTGACACCTGATTTTGTAAAAGATATCACACCTCCCGATCAAATTGAATTGCTTGAATTGGCACGACTAGCAAGTAGTGCAAATCGTGACCGTGGAATGGGGCGCCCTACAAAAAAGGACAGGCGCGATCTGGAGAGATTACAAGAAGGAGATTGGGATTTTTAAATCATAAGTTATGATTATTGCGCAGCAAAAGAAGAAAGAAAACATTATCGAGTATATATTATACATGTGGCAGGTTGAAGATCTGATCAGGGCTAATCAGTTGGACATGTCATTAATTGATAAACATATTATCTCGGGATATAAGCAAAGTGAAGACGTATTGCTTGAAATACGTGATTGGTGGGCTAACCTCGCAGAGATGATGCGACTGGAGAACAAGATGAAAAAAGGGCACCTCCAGATTAATATCAATACGGTTAATGATGTGAACCGTTTGCATAATCAACTACTAAAAGCTCCCAATGAAGTGGCATACCAGCATTTGTACAATAGTATGGCCGCTACTATTCAGGAATTTGATAATAAGTCGGGAAATGTACTTGAAAATGATATTGCTATCTGCTTAACTGCGATTTATAGCTCGTTCCTGATGAAGCTTAACAATCAAGCTGTTTCTGGGCAAACGGAGGATGCTATTAAGTTATTTAGTAAGTTACTAAGTAATTTAGCTAAAAAATATAAAGAGGAGCAAGAGGGCAATTTGGAACTTTAAGTAATGGGACAGCTTGTTTGGCCAAACAAGCGATACCTGTTTCTCGCAAAAGCATAGTATAAATTATTAAGTGTTTTAGCGGGTAATAGCTTTAAAAGTAACGCTGCTATCTTAAAGACGCCTCCGGAAATGTGTAAAACTTTTAATGCAGCCATGCCTGCCTCAGTAATGGAGTTGTTACTAACAAGCATTAACTCCACGGGTACTGTGTTTGTAACAAGTTGATATGGTAGTAGGTTAAGCTTGTGCTCGGCTTTTGATGCCCTGGATAAAAGCCTGACAAAAGAATGACAAAAACTACATTGTCCATCATAATAAACAATTGGTTTTTCTATGTAATTGTCAGTTGCCATTTGGTAAATGGATTTCTATTCAGGTTCTGATGACTTTTCAGTTTCAGCATCTTCACAATCATTCGTGTTTAAATCATTGCTCTGGTCGTTCTTCAGGTAGTTTGTTGCATTAATGGCGAATCCTTTACTGGAGAATATATCGAATATAAAATCTCTGTCACTAACTTCTTTATTATGTATTTTCAAGTGTTTCTTCATAGCTAAATATTAGGTGTTAAACCAACTATCGTAAATTACTCCGAAACACAAAAAAGATGGTTAAGCAGATATTACTTTCGTATTAAAAAATGGTATTAAAGAAAGCAACGATGTGGTTAAAAGGAAAACGCCGATGAAGTTGTAATGTTCATTTATGGCTTAAATATAACTACATCAGCCCGCCTGTTTATCAGTTTAATCGCACTGCTTTTAGCTTTGTTTTTCGGTAGAAGTAAATCATCCTCACCTTTAGGAATGAGCGTGAAGCGCGCTTTGTCAATGCCAAGGTCATCAACAAAATAGGAAAGAATTGATTCGCACCTCTTCTTGCTTATGGCAAGGTTTTCCTCTGCTGTTTCTCTGCTGTCGTTGTAGCCATAAATATCAACTGTTGAGCTCGGATTCTTTGTCATATACAATCCAATTGTAGCTAAATCCACCTGGTCTTTGGTGTCCAGAATACTTTCATAAGAATCAAAGTAAATGGATACCATATTATTACTGCCGTAAATCCGACTTGCATGGTGTTTGATTTTAACAGAATCAACTTTAATGACCCGTTTGGACTCATACTGCCTCAGTTGTTCCTGTAATTCAGCAACTTCTGCAGCCAAAGGATCCTTTTTGGGTTTGTCAAAAACATTAAAGCCATATCCTCTGTGTGTCCAACGGGAGTGACGTTTATCTTTCTTGCCTATTTTATAGGCCAGGTGAATGTTTGTATACCAATACCTGTCATTATTAGAGCCCAGTAAAATATTGTCCAGTTTATCTTCAATAGACCATCTCATCGATGTTTCCAGGCCAATGTCAAAACTGCGATTGATGCGACGCTGCAGACCAAGGCTTAATGGTAAGACTATTTCATTGGCTCGCGCAATTTTCTCATAAGGATCATCTTGTGAATAGCCAAGAACGAGGTAACTTGTCCCTGCTCTGTTCATTACTACTTCACCTGTTTCGGTATAATGCACCCGGGTACGAAATGAACTTAATCCTACACCAATTTTTAAGAACAGATTCCATTTATCTTTCATTGGTCCGGGATAAGTAAACCACTGGTTTATATAGGTGATAATACCTGTTGAATAATCGATGAGATTACCTGTATTGTAATACGTTTCGTTACCCACATGAAAATCCCCTGTTAATATTTGAAAATCAACAGCCCATGCAGGGTGAATCTGTTTGGATACCTTTGCCATCGGGCCGAATTTCCAGTGTTTGTCAGGAAGAACCGCATATGATGTGAGGTCGTTTTGCATAATCATAGGACCGTAACCAAAAGCGACTGACCATGTGTTGAAATCCTTTTCTTTTGAATATCGCATGTGTTCCTCCAGCTGACGGTGGTCAGTAGAAAATTGCGCCTGAATAATTGAAGCATAGCAGGATAGTGTAAAAAATAACAGGGCTTTAGAAAGGCGCTTATTCATATACATCTCAATTAATATCAGGTTAGAGGAATCGTTTTATTATTCAACAATTACAAATAAATCAACACGTCTGTTAACGAGGTGAAGACCACGAGGAGCAAGTTTTTGAGTGTCAGACAATAATTCTGCCTCGCCTTTATGGTCTACTTCAAACCGATTTCGGTCTATATCATATTCATCCACGAGCACTTTTAATACTGCATTGCAACGGCGTTGACTAAGTTTAACATTGTAATCATAAGAACCTCTTTCGTCACAATAGCCAACGATCTTAACTCTCAAAGATTTATCTTTTGACATGACGTAAGCTGCCTTGGCTAAGGTCATGTGTGCATCCTGAGTGATTTCAGATTTGTCAAAGTCAAAAAAGACTGATGCGGATAAACTTTCTTTGTACTCAACCGATTCGGTAACTATTGTTGTTGTATCAACCTGCATTGAGTCAAGCATTGCCATGTATTCAATTTGTTTCTTTAATGAGTCCAGCTGATGCGCCAATGGGTCATCTTCACGCTGTCGCTTATAGTTGATGTTAAAATCTTTGTATGTCCAGGCTGAGTGGCGCTTGTTCTTCTTACCAATTTTGTATGTGAGATTTAATGAAGAAAGCATGTAGCTGTCATTATCTGCCCCTGTAAGATTAACATCCAGGTTATCGGCATTCATTTGACGCATTAAAACTTCCAATCCCATATCAAAGCTTTTGCTTATTCTATATTTCACACCAATGCCAAAAGGAATGATCACTTCATTGCGACGTGAGGTTTTGATTTCCTGATATGGTTCGCCTTCAGGAAAACGTCTTTCATAACCCAATGCAAGGTAATCAGTTGGTAGCCAGCCATGCGGTGATGGGTAGCCGTCAATGGTTTCATAAACATCCTGAACCTGAAGAACCTGATTAGTTTCAAGGTCAAACTGTCGACTTCTGAAATATGTTAATCCGATTCCTAATTTTGCATATATGTTCCACCGGTCACTGATTGGGCCGAAAATAGCTAACTGATTGACATTTAATGTGCCATTTAAGGTAATGTCATATAAATCACCTTCAAAATACCTGCCATTTTTCTCCCCGTACATATCTGCCATTAACCATTGGAGGTCAATACCCCATGGGCGATTAAATTGTTTACTGATCATTATTGTAGGAGCAAATTTCCAATCGCCACTCGGTAATGTAGTGTAATCAATAACATCTACATAGTAGATAATAGGTCCACCACCAACGGTAACCGACCAAGTGTTGTACTTATTGCCCCTGCGATAAATTTGTTCTTCAGAAAGTTGACCGGCATTTGATTGTGCCAAAATACCTGCCGAAGTTAGGAGAAGAAATAAAGCTATATAAATGAAGCGCATCATACCTATTAAACTAATTAGCAATAAATGCTTAAATCTAAAGTATTTACGTATTTGTAAAAAATGATGCGATTAAGATTTTTACTAATCTTATAAATTTATCCACTAACGTTAGCTTAAAGCTGCTAAAAGAAAAAGCCCTTCTTGACTTAGAAGGGCTTTAGTAAGTATTGTGATTTATTGGTTATCTGCTTTTGTATTTGTCCAAGCCGTCTTGTAACCAATTCTGATATCTTTTAATATCGGGGTCATATGCAACTGGGGTATTCAAAGTTGTTTCATTTTCGTCAATGATAACATAGTATGGTTGTCCTTGTTGCTGGTAGCGTTCGAATTGAAACTCAGCCCATTTTTGACCAACAGTTCTGATTTTCTTACCTGTTATTTCAGATACATAAGGTTCATCAAGTTTCTTTCTGTCGTCAACATAAAGTGAAACCAGTATGTAATCATTGGCTAACATGCCTTTAATTGTTTCATTGGACCAGACTTTATCTTCCATTTTTCGGCAATTGGTGCAGCCAAGGCCGGTAAAATCAAGTAAAAGTGGTTTGTTAACTTCTTTCGAATAAGCCAATGCAAGGTCATAGTCTTTAAAGGCCGGAATACCTTGTGGTCCATAGTGCATACCCTCCGGCATTCCTCCATGGTTATCACCGCTTGCTATAATTCCTTGAACCGGTGTTTGGTCACCCACGCCAAATGGTGATTCTGCATAATTCTTTGGAGGAGGGAAACCACTGATTAAATTCACAGGCGCACCCCACAAGCCAGGAACCATATATATGGTAAAACTGATTACAAGCAGTCCCATTAAAAACCGTGAAACAGGGATGTATTCCATTGGAGAATCATGTGGTAAACGAAGTTTACCAAGCAGGTAGAAGCCCATAGCACCGAATATTGCAATCCAGATAGCAATAAATACTTCCCTTTCAAGGATATGCCATCCCATTGTCATATCGGCAATTGATAAGAACTTAAATGCAAATGCCAATTCAAGGAATCCTAAGATAACTTTTACGGAATTTAACCAGCCACCAGACTTTGGTAATGAATTAAGATACCCCGGGAATGCAGCAAAAAAGGCAAAAGGTAATGCTAATGCCGAAGAGAAACCAAGCATTCCGATAATTGGTCCCATGTAACCACCTGTTGCAGCTTTTACAAGCAAAGCACCTACAATTGGGCCTGTACAGCTAAAGGAAACCAATGCTAAGGTAAATGCCATAAAGAAAGTACCAATAAATCCACCTTTTTCTTCTCCTTTTGTAGCAAAATTCACCCATGAACTAGGCATTACTATTTCAAATGCACCAAAGAAAGATGCTGCAAATACAACTAATAAAAGGAAGAAAAATAAGTTGAACCAAACATTGGTTGATAGTTCATTCAGTGCGCTGGCTCCAAAAATTGCTGAAACGGCAACGCCAAGTATTAAGTAAATTACAATGATTGAGATACCATATTGAATACCATTGCGAATTCCGGCAGCTTTAGTTGCACTGGTTTTAGTAAAGAAGCTAACTGTCATTGGAATCATTGGGAATACGCATGGAGTAAGTAAGGCTGCTAAACCACCACCAAATGCCAATAGAAAAATACCCCAGTATGACTCTTCTTCTTCCTCCGCCGTTTCTGAAGCAGAAACTTCTTCTGTAGCAGGGGCTGATGTGTTAACTGTAAGCTCAAAATCAACCATCTCTGGCGGCATACAAGTTTCATCATTGCATATCATGGATTCGATATATCCTTTTAAGATAACATCGCCTTCTTGCTTAATCTGAACTACCTTTTTAAAAGTAGCTTTGTTCTCAAACCATTTTAGTTCTGCATTAAAAGTTTCATCAAAATGAGCAGTTGCTTCCGGTTCTTCAATTATACCATCTAAAATACTGTAAGCTTCATTTTCTTCAACTTCTATATTAGTAGGAACTGCCGTGTTCTCTGGTAATTCAGAAGAGTATACATGCCATCCTTCATCTATAGTTGCTTCACAAATAATTTCAACTTTTCCATTGTCAATATTCTTAGTTGAAAACTTCCAGGTAATATGCTGCTCCATTTGGGCAAAAGTGCCTGCAAATACCGCTAACATAAGTACCAATGCTGCTAATGTCCTTTTCATACGTTTTAATTTGTTTTCAGTTGCCGTATTTAACTCTCATCGTAAAAAATAACTAGGCTTTATAATGAGAGTTTAACTTGTCTTTATTTTCAAACTATAACCTTCTATACCGTGCGTTAGTTAAACATTTTTTGTGCCAAAATATATCAGGTTAGTTAATAACATATCTAAATCTGTATATGTGTACAAAGTTACAACATTTAGTTTGTTCAAAAGTCATCAAAAGCTGTTATCACAACGTTAATATGGCCTCTGATTATATGATTTTACGCACTTCACTTAATCGTTATCAAATGTAGGTGTGTAGTTTGAATTTGTATGATAAAGACACTTTAATAAAGAATATGGGTGACATTAAGGAGGGAGCTTTTAGTATGACTTACGTCACTACTAACAAAAAAAGGTTGACCTAAGACAGGTCAACCTCTTGTTTATCATTATCTAATATCTTGAATTCTAGTATTCCTAGTGAGTCGGAATGTACTACTTTCAGCCCATGTGTAAATTTGAATTTCCATTTTAAAATTGTTGATGGGAATCCTTTCTTTAAATAGGCATGTACCATTGGGTGTACATTCAGGGTCAATTTTTTCATTTTCAAGTCTTGCACAGCTTTCTTTACAGCAGCCTCAATTTTTTCTGGCCAAAATAAAGATGGAACAATTGTGCCTGTTCCGTTGCAGGTTGGACATCCTTCTGTTGTTTTGATATGCATTTCAGGTCTTACTCGTTGGCGTGTGATCTGCATTAAGCCAAATTTACTTAGTGGTAAAATATTGTGCTTAGTTCGATCTGAGGCCATGGCCTGTTTCATTTTCTCGAATACCTTTTGTCGGTTTTCGTTGTTTTGCATGTCGATAAAATCAACAACAATGATTCCTCCCATGTCGCGTAATCGTAATTGTCTGGCTATTTCGTCGGCAGCTGCCAGATTGACTTCTAAAGCATTGTTTTCTTGATTAGAAGCTGACTTAGAACGATTACCACTGTTAACATCAATAACATGAAGGGCTTCGGTATGCTCAATGATCAGGTAAGCACCGCTTTTAAATGATACGGTTTTACCAAAAAGAGCTTTGATCTGACGGTTTACCAAAAACTGGTCAAAAATACCGGCTGCACCTTTGTAGTGTTTTACAATCTTTTGTCGGTCGGGGGCAATTAATCCCACGTACTCTTTAATCTCCTTACATACTTCTTCATCATTTACATAAATTGAGTTAAATGTTGGATTAAGTATGTCTCTTAATAAAGCAGTCGTTCGTCCTATCTCGCCCATTACTAAACCTGGAGCTTTCACCTCTTTAATGCGTGATGTGTGCTCTTCCCAGCGTTTTACAAGCATCCGTAATTCTTTATCTAATTCGGCTGCTTGTTTGCCTTCGGCTACGGTTCTGATTATTACACCGTAATTTTTCGGTTTGATACTCGTCAAAAGACGCTTAAGCCTGGCTCTTTCTTCTCCTGAAGAAAGTTTTTGACTTACAGATACTTTATCAGAGAATGGCAATAGGACAATGTTTCGTCCTGCTATTGAAAGTTCTGATGTTAAACGGGGGCCTTTTGTAGAAATTGGTTCTTTAGCTACCTGAACCAATACATGTTGACCAGCTGTAAGAACTTCCGGAATAGTCCCGTTTTTATTAATGTCGGGTTCCGGTTTAAGCTTGTGCAAAGACACAACTCCTTTCTTAGCTTGTGCAATGTTCAGGAATTTTTGCAGGGAACGAAATTGGGGTCCAAGATCTAGATAATGTAAAAAAGCATCTTTCTCGTATCCTACATCAATAAATGCTGCATTTAATCCTGGCATTATTTTTTTAACTCTTCCGAGGTAAATATCGCCAACAGCAAATTGAACATTACTGGTTTCCTTTCGGAGTTCAACTAAGCGCTTATCTTCCATTAGTGCTAATGAAAGATGATCAGGAGTGACATCTACAAACAGTTCTGCATTCACTATATGATCGCAATTTTATTTCAAAGAACGTTGTATATAAATACAAACAACAAACAGAAAGTATAGTACTTTCTGTTTGTAAATTTTTTAAGACCTAAAGAAGATTACTTCTTCTTCTTATGACGATTTTTTCTTAATCTTTTCTTACGCTTGTGCGTAGCCATCTTATGTCTTTTCCTCTTTTTTCCACTTGGCATGGCTCAACGTTTTAAATGGTTATAATTATTTTACGTTATTCTTAACTTTTGTTACAAAGCTCTTAGAAGGCTTGAACGAAGGAATGTAGTGAGCAGGAATAATGATAGTTGTGTTTTTAGAGATGTTACGAGCAGTTTTCTCTGCACGTTCTTTAACTACGAAAGAACCAAAACCTCTTAAATACACATTCTTACCTTTAACCAAAGAACCTTTGATAGTATCCATAAAAGCCTCAACAGTCTTCTGAACTGTAACTTTTTCAATTCCAGTATTTTTTGAAATTTCGTTTACGATATCAGCCTTTGTCATTTTTTCTTAAAATTATTTAATTATCAATTATTTACAGTCTTTTTCTAAAAATCAGATTGCAAAGATAAATGAAATCTCAATAAAAAAAAACAAATGGTTTATTTTTGCATAAAATTTTAATAATGACTGATTTCGCCATAAAATTACAGGAGTGGTATAATACTAATAAAAGAATGCTTCCCTGGAGAGCCTCTAAAGATCCATATAAAGTATGGCTGTCTGAGATAATCATGCAGCAGACACAAGTGGTTCAGGGTGAAGCGTATTACCTTAAGTTTGTCGAAAATTTTCCAACTGTGAATGATCTTGCTAAGGCTACGGAACAACAGGTCTTAAAGCTTTGGCAAGGGCTTGGTTATTATTCAAGAGCGCGTAATTTACATGCGGCCGCTAAATCAATTGTATTGGAATACGGTGGAAGGTTTCCAAATACCTTTGTGGATATATTAAAGTTAAAAGGTGTTGGGCCTTATACTGCTGCCGCAATTAGCTCAATTTGTTTCAATGAACCAAAAGCCGTTGTTGATGGCAATGTATATAGGTTTATATCGCGAATAAAAGGAGTTGCTACGCCCATTGATACAACCGCAGGGAAAAAGGAATTTGCTCTTTTAGCAGATGAATTGCTCGATGTAAAAAATCCAGGTGATCACAATCAGGCAATGATGGAGTATGGCGCCTTGGTTTGCAGACCTGCCGCGCCTGCATGTGAGAGCTGCATTTTTACAAGCGATTGCTATGCCTATATAAAAAGAGAAATCGACTCTTTACCTGTTAAATCCAAAAAAATTAAACAGCGCCCGCGCTTTTTTCACTACTTTCTTATTCAGGATGAAACTAAAATTTATCTTGAACAACGTTCGGGAAATGATATATGGAAGAATCTTTATCAATTACCTTTGCTGGAAACTGGAGAGAAAGGGCTTTCAAATGGCTTTAAGAAAGATTACAAAGGGAAATTTTCAATGATAAATCAGCGAAAACATATTTTGAGCCATCAGGTTATATATGCGTCTTTTTATCTGGCTGATAAATCATTGGCAAGTCACTTTCAAGAGCCCCTGATTGTTGCAGAAACCAACGACTTGCCTGATTATCCGTTTTCGCAACTGGTGGCGAATTTTCTTCGTGAAAAAATGAAGGTTCAGGAGGATTAAACTACATTTGTTTTAAATTTAAAGTTTTGTATTTTTAAATTCGTTAAACAATAAACAAAATAACCATGTCGGTGAACAAAGTAATTTTAGTTGGTAATGTCGGTAAAGACCCGGAAGTGAGGTATTTGGATAATGATGTTGCGGTTGCAAATTTCTCTATAGCAACAACCGAGCGCGGGTATACATCACGTGATGGACAAACTGTACCCGATCGAACCGAATGGCACAATATAGTTGCCTGGCGTGGCTTGGCAAAAGTTGTAGAGAATTACGTAAAGAAAGGAACTCAGCTGTTTATCGAAGGTAAAATCAGAACGCGCTCATACGATGATAAAGATGGTAATAAGCGATATATAACCGAAGTTTATGCGGATAACCTTCAGTTGCTAGGCCGTAGATCTGACAATCCGGCATCTTCTGAATCCCCGGGAGGTATGACTTCACCCCAGCAACAGCCTGTTCAAAATACACCAACAAATAGTCCCGCTCAGGAAGACACCTTCCTAGGTAATGATGAAACGGATGATCTGCCGTTTTAATGTTTTAAATTAAACGAATTTACTTGGAAACTGATAGTATTAGCTCTTTATTTTCTTCCGGTTGGCAAGTGCTGGATTTTTTACCTTTCACACTTGGAACTTTAATAACCATTTTAATTAATGTGTGCCTGTTGTTGTTATCAGCGCTTATTTCCGGTTCCGAAGTGGCATATTTTTCGTTTGAGCCGAAAGATATGCAATACCTAAGAGATAATGAGACTAAGCGTAATAGGTTGGTGTTGAGGCATCTTGAGGATAAAGAGTTGTTGTTAGCTACTATTTTGATCAGTAACAACTTTGTTAATGTTGCAATCGTAATTTTAACCTCTTTTATTACTGCTGCCATCGTTGATTTTGGAGAAGCCGGAACTCTTAAATTTCTCTTTGAAATTATTTTTATTACTGGTATTATCCTGTTTTTTGGAGAGATTCTGCCAAAGGTATACGCTTCTCAGTCGCCACGGAAGTTCGCGGGTTTTATGGCTTATCCATTATTGGTATTCACAAAAGTACTTAAGCCGCTGAGCTTAATCTTAACAAAGTCAACCAATGTTGTCAACCGGCGGATTGCTAAAAAGGTAAGAAACCTATCGATGGATGATATCTCGCACGCTTTGGAATTGACCGGTAGTGATATTTCAGAAGAAAAAGATATTCTGGAAGGCATTGTTAAGTTTGGAAATATAGATGTTTCAGAGATCATGACCGCTCGTGTTGACGTGATTGATGTGGAGATAAAAAGTAACTACAATAAAGTACTTCAGGTAATTATAGATTCCGGTTTTTCTCGTATTCCTGTATTTGAAGAAACCCCGGACAATGTGAAAGGTATTTTATATGTTAAAGACCTGCTTGCACATCTTAACGAGGAGGCTGGATTTGAGTGGCAGTCTCTCATTAGAAAAGCATACTATGTGCCTGAAACAAAGATGATCAATGATCTCCTGGAAGAGTTTCAGGCTGAAAAAATACACATGGCTATTGTCGTTGATGAGTATGGTGGTACAATGGGAATTGTTACTCTTGAAGATGTTTTAGAAGAGATAGTTGGTGATATTAGCGATGAACTTGACGATGAAGAAGAGTTCTTCTCAAAAATGCCAGATGGAACGATTGTGTTTGAGGCAAAAATATTATTAAACGATTTTCATAAAATTACAGATACTGAAGAAGAAATATTCAATGATGTGCGAGGGGAGGCTGAAACATTGGCTGGTTTGATACTGGAGCTCGAAGGGCAGATTCCGCAAAAAAACGATGTTGTTGAGTATGGAAAGTGTAAATTTACCATAGTGGCAGCTGATAACAGACGTATTAAAAAGGTGAAGTTTGAATTTAAAAAGTAGGGTATGACAAAACGGTTAATAGGTTTAGTTTTATTGGCTTTTGTTTTATTGGGATTTGAGTCATGTAAGCAACATCACACGCCAAAACCACGTGGATATTTCAGGATTAGTTTTCCTGAAAAAGAATATGTATTGTTTGATGGATCACATCCTTATCAATTCGAATATCCTAAATATGCAAAAGTGGTACCCGATACGAGTGTCAATGCAGAAACATTCTGGGTGAACATACACTTTAAGGAATTAAACGGACAGATTCATATAAGCTATAAAAAGATTGAGGATAATTTCAATCAATTGATGGAGGACAGTAGAAAACTCGCATATAAACATACCATTAAAGCTGATGCTATTAATGAGAGAATGTTTTACGATGAGATCAATGGAGTTACAGGTGTGTTGTACGAGATAAAGGGCGATGCGGCTTCTCCAATGCAATTTTTTGCCACCGATAGCCTGAATCATTTTATTCGGGGCTCATTGTACTTTAATGCTATCCCCAATCAGGATAGTTTAGCACCCGTTATAAACTTCGTACATCAGGATGTTATTCAACTGATGGAAACACTTCGTTGGAAATAACAGATATGCCGCTGCGTCAAATTATACAAGTGTCAGACTCACATAAGGTTGCCATCTGGAAGATTGATGAGTCAAGTGATGAGCTCCTATCTGTACTTGATATTTCAGAATCCGATAAACTGCGATTAGGCACTTTTAAACTTGAACGTCGTAAAAAAGAATGGCTTGCAGCGCGTTTGCTATTGCAGAAAATGCTGGGAAAATATCCGGAGATTCTTTACGGAGGTAATGGCAAACCCCAATTGGCCTGTGAAAGCAGCTACATTAGCATTAGTCATACTGCAAGTTACGCGGCTATTAGTGTTTCGGATAAACCGACTGCTCTGGATATTGAAATTTGCTCAGAAAGGGTTGAAAAGGTCGCTGACAGGTTCGTACATAATTCGGAGTGGGAGTATATTGACAAAGATGAACAATCGCAATATTGTACTGTATTGTGGTGTGCCAAGGAAGCCATGTATAAGCACTTTGATGTTTTCGGAGTTGAATTTAAGGAGCAGTTTATAGTGATGCCTTTTGATTTAAAAAATGAAGGAAGGTTGCAAAGTGAATTTATAAATGAAGGTATAATTCAGAAGTTGGCATTAAACTTTTTGATCAATGAGGATTTTACATTGGTTTACTGTTAAAAGGAGCAAAAATGATATATAATCAGATTCTTTCACGATATCATAAAAACGAAAAACAGCTGGCTTTTTTAATTGATCCGGATAAATTTGATCTGGGTAATATGGAGCGGTTAAAGGCTATTTTAATGCAGACGACACCTGATTTGCTTCTTGTTGGAGGTAGCCTTGTTAGTATTGATACATCTGATTTTGTAAGGGAATTGAAGGCTGTTGTTAATATGCCGGTTGTACTTTATCCAGGCTCATCAATTCAGTTGTGCAATGAAATTGATGCAGTACTATTTCTATCATTGATTTCAGGTCGTAATCCAGAGTTTCTTATCAGCCACCATGTGGTAGCAGCTCCTCAGATAAAGGCCAATAATATTGAGGCAATCTCAACAGGCTATATATTAGTCGATGGTGGTTCTAATACCTCTGTTCAATATATCAGTCAAACCATTCCTGTGCCTTCTGATAAATGCGATATTGCTGTAGCAACAGCATTAGCCGGACAATATTTGGGAATGAAACTGATATACATGGATGCTGGAAGTGGTGCAAAAATTCCCGTTTCAGCAGAAATGATACAGGCTGTAAAGTCATCTTTAGATGTCCCTTTGATGATTGGTGGTGGAATAAGAAGTGTTGAGGCTGTTAAAAAAGCCTGTAAAGCCGGTGCTGATATAGTAGTTGTAGGCAATGTACTTGAGCAGGATATATCATTATTAACCGACTTTTATAAGGCTGTTAAATCTTTTGATCAATAATGGTCATATGGATTTAATAAGTAATTCCATGCAATGGTTCACCTTCACATCCGTTTGGAAATGGTATTTCCAGAAAAGAAGAGATGGTAGGGGCAAAATGAATCATTGAAACGTTCTGATATACATTCTTAGGATTTACTTTCCAGCCATAAAAAATTAAAGGCAGGTGTGTTGAATTCCAGTTTCTGTTTACTTTTCGGCCATCACCAAACTCTTCAGTCCACCCCGGACTTATCTTAACCACAATATCTCCTGAGCGATGAGGGTGGTAGTTGTATTGCATATTTCGCACTGATGCCAGGTTTGAGGTCGCAATTTTTATCTCTGAGATCGGCATGGCAAAGGCAACGCCTTCCATGTCACTAATAAAACTCGCGGCTTCTTCTTTTATTTTCTCCAGGTCTACGCCTCTTTCATTTATTAATTCATGATTAAGATACATATGTCCATCGTGATAGGCCATGATCCATTTGCCCTGTCCATATTTGGCCATAAGGAATAAATTGGTTAAAGATGAGGCTTTCTGGCCACTGAAAACGCCTGTTGGAATTCCATGTCTGGTATTCTCTTCAATAGGACGATGGGGAGTGGAGACTGATGTTAAGGCTATCAATGTGTTTTCCAGTCCTACTTCTTTATCTATTGTTTTTAGCAAATCAGCGATCTCCAGGTCAAGTCTCAGGATCATATCTTCTATCTCGGCATTAAAAGCTCCATGTGCCCCTCCGTGAACTGGTCTTGTGGAAAAGTTTATGGTGAGTACATCAGGTTCGTCATCTTTACCGTATTCTTCATGGATGATTTTTGCCATGGCAAAGTCACGGATAATTTTATTGCCGTAAGGTGAGTGGATAACAGGAATGTAGGCTCCTGCTCCCTCCTGCAGTACGAGCGAATACATGAAGTCGGTGGATGCTTCCCGTTGTTCGCTAAAAAATCTCATCTGATAATATTGGCTTAAATCGTTTAAAGGGCCCCAGCCACGTGTACTGTATGTCTCAAGAAAGTCTTTCTTATTGAATTGATTCACCCATTCGGGTAAGGAGTCTGTGCTATCGTTATGATTGATCGCGATAAATTGCCCGGTGTTGTCGTCAATTTTGTATATCGCATCAGGTGTATGCCCTCCACACCAAATGCTATGTTGCTCATTGCGGCCAATGGCTGACACCTTTGACCGGCCATTATTTGTCCACTTTAGCTCGTCAGTAAATGATGAACTTAGTACTCTGTCTGCGCTAGGATGCTTTTCATATTCATCATTGTTCAAGATAAGATCCCCGTAAAGGGCATGCACTTCCTTGTTTCTTACTCTATCATACCACCAGTCAGAAACTATTCCGTGAGTTGAAGGGTAAGTTCCGGTCACCAGGGATGTCAGATTGGAGCCGTAGTATGCTGAACCAGCCGGGTAAGATGCGTTGCGATAAAATGTACCACCATATATTAAGCGGTTAAAACCATTATCTGAAAACTGATTTCTGAAAGTAATTATTTGGTTGGTGCTTAATTGGTCAATTAAAATTAACACAACAAGTTTAGGACGTTGTGAAGGTAGTTTTTGTGCAAATGAAAGTTGAACGGCACTTAGAAGTGCTATTATAAAAACAATAAACTTTTTAACCATTGTAGTAGAAATATGATCGCCAAATATAATTATCAAATTAGATTTGACTTCAGTTGGTGGTTATTTTTTTACTGCCTTTGTACAGGAAAACGTGAACTTCCTCTGCAAAGATAAGACCACCACAGTTTGCTTTCTCCAGAAGCTTAGCGGCAATCTCCGCAAAACTGTTGATTCGTTCTGCTCTGTCTACCAGCTCGATAATTACTGGTCGCTCCGGGGATAAAGAAAAGACTTTACTATTGTTAAGAATGCTGTCGGCACCATAGGAAATGGTACCTTTTATTACTGTTATTCCTGCCATTTTATATTTCTTGGCTGCAAAAACAATAGCCTCAAACAATGGTCGCTGATATACCCTGTCTTCTTCCCCAATGATCATTTTTAGTTTCTGAGCTTCTCCTTTTAATACCATTGTGCAGGAATTATGAAATGAAAAGTCAAATTACGCATATTAACCATCAAATTCAACTAAGCGGTCGTCTGCTTATAATCTATTTAGTGAAAATAAAGGATAATGACATCTTAAAAGCACTTAATTGAGGCATGGTGAAAAAGAGAAATCATGCCTGTTCTTTGCCTGTAATTAACTTGTATGTTATCTAAATATTACTAATTTTACAGGTACCCATAAATTTACCTAAAATAATTACAAACTCTTAAATTAAGCTTTATGAAATTATACCAAGCTGATCAAATAAAAAATCTGGCGCTGCTCGGTGGTAGCGGCTCTGGTAAAACCACCCTCGCTGAGGCAATGTTATTCGAAGGCGGGGTCATTAAGCGTCGTGGAGACGTTGAGAGTAAGAATACTGTTTCTGATTATAACCGAGTGGAGCATGAATATGGTTACTCGGTTTTTTCATCGGTGTTATTTACCGAATATTTAGGCCGTAAGTTCAATATTATTGATTGTCCGGGGTCTGACGATTTTATAGGTGGAGCTATCACATCGTTAAATGTGACTGATACTGCTTTGATGTTACTAAACGCTACTCAAGGTGTTGAGGTTGGTACCGAAAACCTGTTCAGGTATACAGAAGAGCACCAAAAGCCTGTTATTTTCGTGGTGAATCAATTGGATCATGAAAAAGCCAATTATGATCAAACCATTGAAAGTTCAAAAGAGCACTTTGGTAATAAAGTTGTCGTAGTGCAATATCCTGTGAATGTTGGTCCTGATTTTAATGCCGTAGTTGACGTGCTTAAGATGAAGATGTACCAGTGGGGTGCAGATGGTGGAGAACCACAGATTCTTGATATTCCTGCCGACCAAAAAGAAAAAGCCGACGAGTTACATAATGTATTAGTAGAGTCTGCTGCTGAGAATGATGAATCACTGATGGAGTTGTACTTTGAAGAAGGAACATTGAACGAAGATCAAATGCGTCAGGGAATCCGTCAGGGTTTAATAGCACGCGATATGTTCCCTGTTTTCTGTGTGTCGGCTAAAAAAGATATGGGTGGTCGTCGATTAATGGAATTTCTTGGTAATGTTGTTCCTAATGTATCAGAAATGCCTGTTCCTGTTACCAAAGAAGGAACTGAAGTGCCATATGATGTAAACGGACCTACTTCTTTGTTTATTTTCAAAACAAGTATTGAACCTCACCTGGGTGAAGTATCCTACTTTAAAGTAATGTCTGGTGCGGTTGAAGAAGGTATGGACTTAATTAATGCCAATCGTGATGCTAAAGAACGTATTGCACAATTATACTGTGTAGCTGGCAGCAACAGGCATAAGGTTGAAAAATTAGTTGCCGGAGATATTGGGGCAACCGTAAAGCTTAAAGAAACACATACCAACCATACACTTAATAGTAAAGGAACAGAATTCCTGTTTGATGCTATTAATTATCCTAATCCGAAATATCGAGCAGCCATTAAAGCTGTAAATGAAAGTGATGATGAAAAGTTAGGAGAAATACTACAGCGTATCCACGAAGAAGATCCTACGTTAAGTGTTGAGTATTCCAAAGAATTAAAGCAGATCATTGTATTCGGTATGGGAGAATTTCATTTGAATACAATGAAATGGCGTATCGAAAACAACGATAAGATTGAGATCGAATTCCTGGCACCTCGTATTCCTTATCGTGAAACGATAACTAAAGTTGCCCGTGCCGATTATCGACATAAAAAGCAATCTGGTGGTTCAGGTCAGTTTGGTGAAGTACATATGATAATTGAACCATTTTATGAAGATATGCCAACGCCGGGCTCAATGAAAATTGAGGGTCAGGAAATTAAGTTAAACGTTAAAGGAACTGAAGAACACAAATTACCATGGGGTGGTAAGCTGGTTTACAACAACTGTATTGTTGGTGGATCAATTGATGCCCGTTTTATGCCAGCTATCCTGAAAGGTATTATGGAGAAGATGGAAGAAGGTCCGTTAACCGGTTCGTATGCTCGTGATATTCGTGTATGGATATATGATGGTAAGATGCACCAGGTTGACTCCAATGAGATTTCGTTTAAACTGGCAGGTCGTAATGCATTTAGCGAAGCCTTTAAAAATGCGGGGCCAAAAATTCTGGAGCCTGTTTATGATGTGGAGGTAAAAGTACCAAGCGACAGAATGGGGGATGTGATGAGTGACCTTCAAGGTCGCCGTGCAATGATCGAAGGAATGTCAAGTGAGAAAGGTTTTGAGGTGATTAAAGCCAAAGTGCCATTGAAAGAAATGAATAAATATTCAACTTCATTGAGCAGTATTACCGGAGGACGTGCTTTCTATACCATGTCATTCTCTCAATATGATAAGGTGCCACCTGAAATTCAGGTTGACTTAATGAAGGCTTTCGAAGCAGAACAAAAAGAAGATTAAGATATTGTAGAAGCTGTCCCAAAGTAATTTGGGACAGTTTTTTTATGTCTCAACAATTTTGGTAAAATTACACTTGCCAAGGTCTTTTGGCACTTTTGAAAGGATAAAATAAAGCTCTTCTGATCAAAAGGGCTAAACATCAACATTATATCTTGTGTAATAGAATTTACTTATTAATGACTTTTGATTCAATATATTGAATCAGTATGTGGATGATCTTAATGTGAATCTCCTGGATTCGGTCTGAATAACCATTGTGTGGTGCGCGCAACTCAACATCAGCCAAATCGGCCAGTTTACCACCTGACTTCCCGGTTAAAGCAACCACCTTAATACCTTTCTTTTTAGCTGTTATTGCAGCATTTAATATGTTTGGTGAATTTCCACTGGTACTAATGGCTAAAAGTATATCACCCTGTTGACCAACAGCCTCGATGTAACGTGAGAAGATAAAATCAAAACCATAATCATTGCCTACACAGGTAATGTGTGTTGGATCTGAAATAGCAACAGCTGCAAGGCCGGGTCTGTTGTCACGAAATCGACCTGTTAACTCTTCTGCGAAATGCATTGCATCGCTCATCGAACCACCATTGCCGCACGACAGAACTTTACCACCGCTCTTAATAGCATCAACTATTAAATCACCGGCAGATATCATTTTATCCCAGTTGTTTTCATCAGATATAAAGCGATCCAGAACTTCCTGCGCTTCTTTAAATTCGTTTATGATATCTTCGCGTGTCATGTGCTTATTTTATGGCATAAAAGTACAATGGCTTTTCTAAACTTAAAATTTTTTTTAGCACCAAGGGATGTTATCTTTGAGATACGTTCAATTTCAAAACATATGAAACCTCTAAAACGACGATTACACGAGATAATATTTGAAGCCGATACAAAACTAGGTAAACGATTTGATATTTTCCTGATTTTATTGATTCTGTTCAGTATAGTGGTCGTGATAGTTGAAAGTGATGAAACTATCCTGCCTGAGCACGATAACTGGTTTGTAATTGCAGAGTGGACTGTGACACTCATTTTTACCTTTGAATACTTTATACGGATATGGATCGTTGACAAACCTCGAAAATATATTTTCTCATTTTTCGGGATTATCGATTTATTAGCAATTCTTCCTACCTACCTGGGACTTGTGTTTGGCGGAACACAAATGCTAATTGTCGTCAGAGCGCTAAGGCTAGTGCGCATCTTCAGGGTGCTAAAGCTAACGCGTTATGTCAAAGAGGCAAGTGTGCTTTGGTCAGCTTTGGTTACTTCGCGAAGTAAAATAGGTGTCTTTTTATTTGTGGTTCTAATTCTTGTTACTATCCTGGGAACGGTTATGCACATTGTTGAGAATCCGTATAATGAAGGCTTTCGAAGTATCCCCCAAAGCCTCTACTGGGCCATTGTAACACTGACCACAGTTGGATATGGTGATATTGCACCAGTTACTGTGTTAGGCAAGTTTATAGCAGGATTTATCATGATAACCGGATATGCTATTCTGGCTGTTCCAACTGGTATTGTTACCAGTGAATTAGTTAAAGAAAGTCGCAAACCGCTTAATACCCGTGTTTGTCCATCCTGCCTGGAGGAAGGGCATGATTATGAGGCTGCTTATTGTAAGTATTGCGGACAAGCTCTGGGCTAAAAAGTAATTAAAAAAATCTTCACAACAGCTGTTGGTAAATCGTTTTAAACTTAATATGAATGATTTATGCCAATTTATTGCAGTGTGCATGCTTCTGTTTTTATAAAATTAGCTATTACTTGTTATCTTTGCATAGGTGCGGATGTAAATAGTTTGTAGCACAAAGTCAGAATGAGCTGAATGTTGTGGGTGTAGAAGAGGCGTCTTAACATGAAGGTTGTTCTGATACTAAAACCAGAGAAAGATGAAATTTACATTTTCAAAAGTAGCGCGTCATCGTGTATTTCAACACGATCCAATTTATTACGATGAGCAAAAGGAGAAAAGGGAAGCAAGAGAGCGCCGAATAAAAGAAGAGCTGGGCTTGCTGTCAGATGAGGAGAAGGACGAAGGGTATGCAGATCGTATACGTGGAGGTATGCGTCGCCGTATGAAATCGCATTTTGAAGTTTCGAGGAGTGAGAAAAGACGTTCGAACCTTCGCTTGGTTATTATTTTAATTGTACTAATGATTTTGGGTTTTTACCTCATTCAGGAGGGAATGATCTGGATGGAATCGTTTTTTGCAGAGTAAATTTTAGCCCGACAACCTGTTATTATTAATTGAAGAAGTAAAGGAGAGTTTTAAAACATGTCGAATGTAATACAGTTGTTACCAGATTCGGTAGCTAACCAAATTGCTGCCGGAGAGGTAATACAACGACCTGCATCAGTTATTAAGGAATTGATGGAGAATGCCATTGATGCAGGAGCAACCAATATCCAGGTTATAACCAAAGATGCAGGAAAAACCTTAATTCAGGTGATCGATAATGGTTGTGGAATGGCCGAAACAGATGCCCGTATGGCCTTTGAAAGGCATGCCACATCTAAAATTCGTGAAGCAGGTGATTTGTTTGCCCTACGCACCATGGGCTTTCGTGGTGAAGCACTGGCATCAATAGCTGCCATTGCTCAGGTTGAATTGAAAACACGTCGTCAAGAGAATGATCTGGGTGTTCAAATCAATATCTCTGCTTCACAGGTTGAATCGCAGGAACCTGTGCAATGCCCTGTTGGAAGTCAGTTTTGTATAAAGAACCTATTTTATAATGTTCCTGCACGTCGGCGATTTTTAAAGAAAACATCCACAGAGCTTCGTCACATTATTAATGAATTTCAACGTGTTGCCTTAGCGAATCCACACGTGGCATTATCATTAAGCCATAATGATGTGCCAATGTTCAATTTACCAAACGGTAATATCAAGCAACGGGTGGTAAATATGAATGGGAAACAGATGGGGAATAATCTGATTCCAATCGATACTGATACGGTGATGGTGAAAATTACCGGTTTTATAGGTAAGCCCGAGTCGGCAAAAAAATCGATGGGCGATCAGTTCTTTTTTGTCAACAACCGTTACATGCGCCATCCATATCTGCATAAGGCTGTAATGGATGCTTACGATAATATTTTGCAGCCTGAAACAATTCCTGCATATTTTATTTTCCTTGAGGTTGATCCACAAATTGTGGATGTTAATATCCATCCGACAAAAACAGAAATAAAGTTTGAAGATGAGCGTGCAATTTGGCAAATATTAAATGCTGCCATCCGCGAAAGTTTGGGTAAATTTAATATGATGCCTTCCATTGATTTTGATACTACTGATCAGGTTCATATTCCTGTGTCTGCTAATGGAGGAGAATTAGTTGAACCAACTGTTGAAGTCAATCCTTTTTACAACCCTTTTGAGGAAGAGGCTCAACGCTCTGTTAACAACTATGATATTAGTGGGGGTGCCAATACTCAAACCTTTCAATCTAAAGCTTCGGCTAAGGGTTGGGAAAATTTATACCCCGATACTAACAACGATGGCTTACCTGATTTTTCGGATTTGGCAAATAGCGAAATGGAAAAACAGGGAGCAACATTTGAAGACTCATACCAGGAGCCGGTCCAACAAACTATTTTATCATCGGGTAATGGAGAAGAGCCAACTGGAAACAGCCGCTTTTTCCAGTTAAAGAATCGTTACATTCTAACTTCAGTTAAGTCAGGTTTAATGATGATTGATCAAAAACGTGCGCACGAACGTATCGTTTTTGAAGGATTTATAAGAACATTACAAAGCGGGGCTTCATTATCACAAAAAAGCCTGTTTCCTGAAGAGTTAAGTTTTGGACCCCAGGAAATGAGCATGATAAATGAGCTTATACCTGATTTAATGACATTGGGACTTGAGCTTGAACAGGCCAACGACGAAACGTTCAGGGTATTATCAACTCCGGCCGGATTAGAGAATGTGTCGGCAGCACAGCTGATCGATGGAATTTTAACTGACTTTAGAGATGGCGAAGTTGATCTGCAAAAAGAAGTAACAGAACAAATTGCTACTTCAATGGCAAAAAGGGCCGCTGTTCCCTATGGTAAAGTATTATCATCTATCGAAATGAGTGAACTGTTTGATCAGCTTTTTGCCTGCCAGGTGCCTAACTTTTCGCCTTCCGGAAAAGCCGTTATTTCCATAATGGATATGGAAGAAACGCAAAAACGCTTTGGGTAATTCTGTCAAACTGACAGAATTACTAAATTTATACTTAACAATTATTGCCGCTTTTGCGTTATTTTATTGAGAAGATTGAATTGGCATTGATGTTGTTAGTCAATGTTCAAATTATAAAATATATATCAGATGAACTATCGTCCATCACCACTGGCTGGTTTACCACCTGTAACTAAGAATTTACTGATAATCAATGCCCTGTTTTTACTGGCAACATGGGTGCTTCGTAATTCATTTGGCATTGACTTAACTCATTACCTGGGATTGTATTTCCCTGCTTCTGAGAATTTTCATCCTGCACAATTTGGGACATACATGTTTATGCATGCCGATTTTATGCACTTGTTCTTCAATATGTTCGCGTTGTTTATGTTTGGGCGAGTACTTGAATCATACTGGGGACCAAAAAAGTTTATTCTTTATTATGTCATTACTGGAGTTGGAGCTGCAGTGATTCAATTGCTTTTTAAATATATTGATTACACGAATGCTGCTTCCTTATTAACAGGAGAGCAAATTGCAATTGTTTATGAACAAGGAGCTGCTGCCTTAAGGGAATATAAGAACTTTACAAATCCGGATATGGCCAATTTCAATTATGTATTGAATGGATCAATGGTTGGAGCTTCAGGTGCTGTTTTTGGCATTTTGCTGGCATTCGGTATGTTATTCCCCGACACAGAACTGATGTTGTTATTTCCACCCATACCTATTAAAGCCAAGTACTTTGTAATGATATATGGTGTGGCCGAGCTATTTTTAGGAGTTGCTAACTTCGCTTTCGATAATGTTGCTCACTGGGCACATTTGGGAGGTATGATTTTTGGTTTCTTCCTGATTAAATATTGGGAGAAGAAAGGGATATAGTGGTATTGACCATTTGATTTGAATTCTATTAAAACTAATGTAAATTGCTAATGACCACTGGTCAAATGCTTAGTGTAAAAAAATGGGAATACTTGATGAAATAAAACAATCGTACCGGCAAGGTGGTGCATTAACGAGGTTAATTTATATTAATATCGGGGTGTTTGTTGCTATCCGTTTGTTACAGGTGTTCTTTAGTTTTTCTTCTGGTTCGGCCAGTGTTGATGATTACCCTTTGCTTCGATGGCTTGCAGTTCCGGCCGATTTATCTGTCTTGTTAGTTAAACCATGGACTGTGTTAAGCTATATGTTTGTGCATTATGACTTTTTGCACATCCTTTTTAATATGCTCTATCTTTATTGGTTTGGAAGAATATTCCTGGAGTTTTTAAATCCACGACAGTTACTGGGAGTTTACTTTCTGGGTGGATTTTCAGGTGTTGTTTTTTATTTATTGAGTTATAACTTGATTCCTGTACTCATTCCACAGGTGCCAGGAGTTTTATTAATGGGAGCTTCGGGCTCAGTTATGGCCATCTTATTTGCAATAGCCCGCTATGCTCCGAATCATAAAATTCACTTGCTGTTTTTTGGAGCCGTTCCATTGAAGTATGTGGCTTTAGTTGCTCTTATACTTGATTTGATAAGTATTTCTGCTTTATCAAATACTGGCGGTCATGTAACACATTTGGGAGGTGCTGCTTTTGGATATTTGTACGGAGGGCAAATTGCATCAGGTAAAGATGTTACACTGGGTTTTAACAGGATGATGGATGGCCTGGCCAATGTGTTCAAACCAAAGTCAAAGCTGAAGGTAACACATAAAAGGGCCATGACCGACATGGAGTTTAATGCCCGTAAAGTCAATAAGCAAAAAGAAGTTGATCGAATATTAGATAAGATTAAAGTTAGTGGGTACGATAGTTTGAGTAAGGAGGAGAAACAAACATTGTTTGACGCCAGTAAATAAAGCATTTTGTTACGACGATTCTTTAAATCAATAGTCACTATTATAAGTCTGATAGCATCAGGAACTTTGTTGTTTTCTGTATTAACAGCATATATCAGCCCTGCTCATACGTCTGTTTTGGCTTTTATGGGCTATGCGTTTCCTTATTTCTGGATAATCAATTTCGCTCTATTCGCGTTCTGGTTAGTCAAACGGCGCTGGCAGTCTCTAATTCCTTTAATAGCTATTCTGATTACCTGGGGACATTGGGAACATACGTTTCAGTGGAAAGGAGCCAGGCTTGAAAAAGATGAATTTAACCAGCCAATTAAAGTAATGAGTTTTAATGTCCGGATGCTCGATTACTACAAATGGATTGGAGATGATACAAACGAAAAAATATTCGATCTGATTCGGAAAGAAAATCCTGATGTGCTGTGCCTGCAGGAGTTTTTTACATCTAAAAACAATAAGGCATATAACGAAAACTATATACTGCGTCGATTGAACCAGTTTCGTTATAAGCATATTGAGTACCGTTCGGGCAAAAAAGGGAATCGCAACTTTGGACTGATCACCCTGAGTAAATATCCAATAGTTGAAAAGCATAGTCTGAAGTTTGAGCAGACCAGTAATTTCAGTATTTATTCTGATCTGAAAGTAGCCGACAAACGCATACGTGTTTTTAACAATCACCTTGAATCAATCAAGTTTAGTCGACAGCAACTTAATTTTCTTGATAGTCTTAATTACCGTGATGAAAAAGAACGTAACGAAAAGATAAAAGCCATTACTAGTAAATTAAGCACAGCCTTTGAAAGCAGGGCTGCACAAGCCGAAACAATAGGCAAATATATTGCTAACTCCCCTTATCCGGTTATGGTTTGCGGTGATTTTAATGATACCCCTGTTTCATATGTGTATCGCAATATGCGTGGGCAGCTAAAAGATGCTTTTGTTGAATCGGGGCAGGGTTTTGGAGGAACCTATAACGGACCACTACCATCGTTTCGTATTGATTTTATTTTTCACGACAAACAATTTAAGGCATATAATTTCAAACGCCTGAAAGTTGATCTGTCTGATCATTATCCAATAGTTACCAGCCTTGAGCTAGCTCCCGGGAAAGACAACTGATTCCGATTGCATTATAATGCTTTTGCCTTTAATTTTTATTGATATGGGGATTTAGTATTCTGTCTTACCTGCCTCAACAGAAAAAAGTGTCTGGTATTTTAAGATGTATTCATCCCGGTTTTATCGTAATATTTTGTCTATTTTTACACCCGGTTTTAACCAATGAACAAGCATGTGTATGCATTGGTTAGTATCAAAACAAGTTGTAGATCAAATGGTGTATTAGTACAACTTTTCATCACCAAAAGAATAAAGATATGAAGCAATACTTAGACCTCCTTGATAGAGTTTTAGATGAAGGATTTAAGAAAGAAGACAGAACGGGAACAGGAACGATCAGTGTTTTTGGTCATCAGATGCGCTTTGATTTAAGCGAAGGATTTCCGCTGTTGACAACAAAGAAGCTTCATTTAAAATCGATCATTCATGAGTTACTTTGGTTTTTAAAGGGGAGTACTAATGTAAAGTATCTGCAGGATAACGGAGTACGTATATGGAATGAATGGGCCAAAGAAGATGGAGAGCTTGGACCCGTTTATGGATACCAGTGGCGATCGTGGCCCGATTATAATGGAGGACATATTGACCAGATCAGGCAGGTGATCGAAAGTATTAAAAACAACCCTGACTCACGACGCCACATTGTGAGCGCATGGAATGTGGGTGCGATAGATGATATGCAATTACCGCCATGTCACATTATGTTTCAGTTTTATGTTGCCGACGGTAAACTAAGCTGCCAGCTTTATCAGCGTAGTGCTGATATATTCCTGGGAGTGCCTTTTAATATAGCTTCATACGCCATTTTAACCATGATGGTGGCTCAAGTTTGTGGACTAAAACCCGGAACCTTTGTTCATACCTTAGGTGATGCCCATATATATCTTAACCACATAGAGCAGGTTAAGCTTCAGCTGACGCGTGAACCCAAATCATTGCCGCAAATGAAAATAAACGCGGAACGCACAGAAATTGACGAGTTCGTCTTTGAAGATTTTGAATTGGTGAATTATGATGCGCATCCCCATATTAAAGGAGCTATCTCAGTTTAACGCTTAGCAAAACAGCCGATGTTGCGATTGTGAAGAGTATACTGACTGGCGTGATTTAAAATTAACATCTGTACTATGATCATATCTATGATTGTTGCCATTGATCTCAACAATGGGATTGGTAAAGGCGACGACCAACTGGCATATATTTCTGCCGATTTAAAGCGTTTTAAGGCCTTAACCATCGGGCACACAATTTTGATGGGGCGCAAGACTTTTGAAGCTTTGCCCAAAGGAGCCCTGCCAAATCGTCGAAACGTGGTTATTACACGTCAGGGTGATTACAAAGCTCCTAATATCGATGTTGTTTCTTCAGTTGATGAGGCGTTAAATCTTTGTAAAAATGATGAGAAGGTATTTGTTATTGGAGGAGGAGAGATATATAATATTTTCCTTCCTGATACCGATAAGCTGTACCTGACAGTCATAGACCATCGTTTCAATGAAGCTACTGTTTTCTTCCCTGAGATCAATATGGGTGAATGGACGGTGGAAAACGAAGAAGGGCCTTTTACCGATGAAAAGACCCAATTGGCTTATAAATATCAGAATTTGAAGAGGAAATAATCTAATTGTATCAGAATGATACTTGCCTTCCTTAATCTGTTTTTTAAAATGTCCATCAATAAAGCATATGCCACTTACTTTCAGGTCTTCATCGCCTGATTCACGGTTTGTTTTATTGATTCATAGGCGTAAATTCAGACTTAGCAGGACTAACAATCAGTTAATTGCCAGTTCAGGATAAGTTTGTGGCATGTGATTGTATATTAGTTCATCCACTATATCGCCCAGGTTGTCCGGGTAGTTGACTTGCAAGTGATTATCCGACTCAATCCATGTGTGTATTTTATGGATCTCCTTCGAAAAGCTTTTTAGGCTTGTAACTCCCATTGACTCCAGGAAAGCTGCATTACATTGTTGCTCGTACTGCCCCTTCATTGGTATAACACAAAGCTTTTTACCTAAAAACAAGGCTTCGGCAGGTGTTTCAAAACCTGCATTACAGAGTATACCTTTACTGTTGAGAAAGCTTTTGGTAAACTTTTCTTTATTAACAGGGTTTATTTCAACATTATGAGCCTTATAGGCTTTTGTTGAATGCTTTGAGAATACCTGCCACTCCACTTCAGGGAACTGAGAAAGCAGCTTTATTATTTTTTCATTTGAATAAGATGGTAAATAAACAGTATAGTGCCCTTTGTCGGTCGTATCAGACCAGCGTATATCATCCCTGATAACAGGTGTTGATACTGTTGTACCCATGGATGTAAAGTGAAAGCCCTGAGCCGTGCTAACAGGGGCATAGTATTTAAGGATGGCTTTGCCCACAGGATCCTTTAGTTTTGGCTTAGGAGCTTCGGCATGTAATACGGCGCTTTGGTGACTTAACCCAATACTCTTTACATTACGAAATTTACACGCCCAGGCAGTTACAGGCTCAAAATCATTAATAACCAGGTCGTATTTGTGAACAGGTATTGAAAATATTTCTTTAATAAGGCGATGAGGTTTGAATTTTAATAGTGTCTTTTTCAGATCAACACCGCCGTTTTTACCAAATATAAAGCATAAGCCATAACAACGGTATTTTATTTTCCAGGGCAGTTGAATGTCGCACTGTATGCCGCTGACTAATATATCGACCTGGCCATGTCGTTTAAGGTGAGGAATCACATCAAAAGCACGGGCAATATGACCGTTTCCGGTACCTTGTATTGCATATAGAATTTTCATAATAGGCGGATTTAACTGTTAATAACGTCGTTGACCATGGTTTTAAATAGCATCTTATGATCTGTTAGCAGATAATCATCACCAACCAGCATTTCTTCTTCTCCCATTTCAGTTTTTTTAGCGTTTGATTCGGAGTGTTTGTATAGATGCCAATCGCCGTCGTAATACTCTATCGCCGTATTGTTCTCGACCCAATCTCCACTGTTTAAATAACACATGGAACCATGTTGGTTACTGATGACCTTTTTATCAGGCCAGTGAATATGACCGCATATGGCGTATTCGTACCCCTTTTCAATGGATAGGTTGGATACTGTTCGTTCGAATGTAGATGTGATATTATTCTTACCCTTTTTAATGGCTTTCTTCACATCGCCAGATAGTGAAACCTTTTTAAGTTTTAAGGTGGCAAGAAATAAGTTTGTGAAACGATTGATAATAGTAAGTAAGCCATATCCGACCGCACCAAGTTTCGCCAGCCATTTTGAATGATGCATAAAGACATCAAATACATCACCATGGAAAATCCAGGTTTTCTTACCATCCAGTTCGAGTACAAGCTTATTCTCAATATTCAGGTTACCCAGTTTAAGTCCGATCATTCGGCGCAAATGTTCATCATGATTACCAGCCAGGTAAACAACATGTGTTCCTTTTTCCATCATTTTAATCACCTGACGAATGACCTTCATATGCGACTTAGGAAAATACGACTTTGAGAACTGCCAGATATCAATGATATCGCCGTTAAGAACAAGAATAGGTGTTGAAATACTCTGAAGGTAGTTCACAATGTCATCAGCCTTACAGCCATAGGTACCCAGGTGTGTGTCAGATATAACTACTGCCTCAAGCTTTCGTGTTTGTGGTTTAAGATGCTTTCCCATTATCAATGAATTATTATTTGACAATGATAGAGCATGTATGGGAACAAGATGTTAAGCCATTAAAAAGTTAAGGGAAAGATATTCAAGTGTTTAATGATGTATTAACTATTGGCTAACAGCCTCTTAATAATAAAAAAAGTCGCCAGTTAATGACGACTTTGTTAATATCTTAAACCAGGACTTATACAGCCATTGGTTTTATACCGGGCTTTCGACTGTGAAGGGTCTTTTGCCAGTAATTATATAAGTCTAATTTATCGTTACGCGAAATGCCTTCAGTTTGCACAAGCTGACTTCTGCGGGCGATTACAACAGAGCTGATAAAACTGCTGATGCCATTGCTTATCATATAGCCAATGTTCAGGTCGCATACTTCATTCAAATCCATTGGACCGCGTCTGCAATGAACGATTAGCTTAATGGATGTTTTATTGAGCTCATTGGCAATTTTCCTGATTGACTCTTTACATTCAGGTTGATTCACATCACATGAGATCAACAGGTGTGAATAGATGTGCTCTTGCTGAAAGGCTGATATGACGGCCTCAAGCTCATCTTCAACCTCAGGTAAAGTGACTACTGTGCTGCTTACACCATACAACCTGCAAAGTTTCTGTATATGCAGATCGTCTGAATTGTTGGCAACGATCAACAGGTCTTTATCAAAGGGTATTACTGAAGAAATGACAGTTTCAAGCGCAAACTCACGCGTTCGCTTATAGCTAATCGTTTCGTATCCTGTAAGGTAAAAATCCTCAGGATTCATGCTTGTTTTGGTCATTAACGAGATTAATTCCTTGTCAACAACATCATCAAGCTCAATTTTATCCGGAAAACCGTAAAGTGTTGAATTAATTACTCGCATATTATGCTTCTTCAATTAAAGTTAGTAATAGGTGCAAAGTTAGCTTCTGTCTGGTCAAGAAGATTAAGGTGGCTTTAGCCTTTCGTTAACCTTTCATTAATTGGACAAACCGGATGATTTTCACACGTATAAAGTTATGCGCTTTTTTTAGTAAAAGTGTAAGAAAAATGAGCTGCTAGCTCAATATTTTTCGAACAATAATCTTTAATAATCTGCTGTTCGTCAAAATGAGCTGGAAAAAGGTGAATTAATTAGTCCTTCAAGACACGTCAAACGAAGCAGAACGGCTTCAGTTTAGTATTGACTACTGGTACTCTTTTTATGAAAACCAGTAATGATTTTTGATCAGCTGGCATTAAATATATCCCCTGGCTTTCAGCTCAAGATATTTATTAATGGTTTCGACTGTTAAGTCTTCAGGAGCCGTTAACACCGAATGTATACCATAGCGCTCGAGTTCAAGAACGATGCGTTTTTTATCGTAGGCAAACTTTTCGGCAATGGTTTTAATGTAGATGCCTTCAATATCGCTCGCCTTTTCATTTGTGATATTCTTTAATTCTGTGTTTTCAAAGAAGACGACCACCACCATGTGATCGTTCGATAGTTTTTGCAACATTGGCAGCTGGCGCTTGGCGGCACTCAAGCTTTCGTAGTTGGTGTACAGGACCAGTAAGCTACGTTGATGAACTTTTCGGCGCACGGCAGTGTAAAGTGCCTGCATGCTTTGCTCTTCAAATTGAGTTGATTGGTTGTATAACGATTCCATTATGACCTGCATTTGTTTACTATTGCGTTGCGGAGGTACAATGGTTCTCACCTGGTTGTTAAAAGTGATCAGACCCGCTTTATCTTGCTTTAGCATGGCAATTTTAGATAAAACAAGCGATGAGTTGATGGCGTAATCCAGCAAGGTCATTCCTTCAAAGGGCATCTTCATAGTTCGCCCCAGGTCTATAATGGAGATAACCTGCTGAGACTTTTCATCCTGGTACTGATTTACCATCAGGCTGCTCCTGCGTGCAGTAGCCTTCCAGTTGATCGTGCGATAGTCATCACCTTTGGTATATTCACGTATCTGGTCAAATTCCATTTGATGACCAATGCGTCGTATCTTTTTGATCCCTACTTCTGTTAAGCGATTGGAAATAGCCATCATCTCAAACTGACGCATTTCTTTAAACGCCGGATATACTTTTACCAATTCATTGCTGGCATATCTGAGCCTGCGTTCTAATAGGCGTAACGGAGATTTAACAAATATATTTAAGGAGCCAAACCAATATTCACCCCGTTCAACCGGTCGCAATGCATAGGGCTTGGAATAATTTTCGCCTGGCTTAAGCTTCAAATTCATTGAAAAGTCACGTTTTTGAAATTGAACGGGTAACTCATCTATAACTGAAACTGAAACAGGAAATGGAAAATGATTTGTCAATGATAAGGTAACATTATTAAAGTCGCCATTTGAAAATCGTTCATCAACATGGCGTTTCGCTTCAAAACTGCTTTGGGGTTTCATGAATAAAAGCAGGCATTCGATCAGTATGAGCAGAATAAAAAGTCCGACAGCTATGAGACCTATCTGAAAGAAGAAGGCACCAAATTGTCCCAGGGCCAATAGAAATATGACCACAGCCATTGCATAAAAAAACAAAGGTGTGAAATAGGCGTGATTTCTTATTCTAAAACTCATTTATACGATATGCTTAGCGTGGAACTTCAACCGAGTCAACAATCTGTTGAATGATGATTTCAGGCTTTACACCTTCCATTTCTTTTTCCGGTGTGAGAATCACACGGTGATGTAATACCGGAGTGATAACAATTTTAATATCATCGGGTGTTACAAAGTCACGACCTTCAAGAGCAGCGAAAGCTTTGGCTGCATTTAGTATAGCAAGTGATGCACGTGGGCTGGCTCCAAGGAATAATGCCGCATGTGTTCTTGTTTTCTCAACTATTTGGGCGATGTACCTTAATAAGTCATCTTCAACGATCACTTTAGCTGCCATGTTCTGGTACTTCACAATTTCCTCGCCACTGATAACAGAATTGATTTGGCTTAGCTCATCTTTGTCTTCGCGCTGTTGTGCATTGGCTAAAATTGTTATCTCCTCTTCAAGGTTAGGATAATCAATCTTGATCTTAAACAAGAAACGGTCGAGCTGTGCTTCTGGTAATCTGTATGTACCCTCATGCTCAACCGGATTTTGCGTTGCCATTACCAGAAATGGAGGTGCCATCTGGCGCGTTGTGCCATCAATTGTTACCTGGCGTTCTTCCATTACCTCAAATAAGGCGGCCTGTGTTTTGGCCGGAGCACGGTTTACTTCATCAATTAGTACAAGATTTGAAAATATAGGACCTTTATTAAATTCAAATTCAGATTTACCAGTGTTGAATACCATGGTACCTAATACATCAGAAGGCATTAAATCAGGTGTAAACTGAATTCGTGAAAAGTCAGAAGAAACTGATTTGGCCAATAGCTTAGCCATCATTGTTTTGGCAACACCCGGAACACCTTCGATCAATACATGACCATTAGCTATTACTGCCGTTAATAACAGGTCAAGTATCTTTTCCTGTCCTACTATGACCTTATTTATCTCGTTACGAATACGAAATGCCGAATGATTAAGCTCCTCTAGTGGTAAGCGGTTTTCGAAAGGTGTTTGAGTTTGTTGGTCCATATTCTAAGTATTACGTTGGTATTCTATCTTGTCTCTATTGTATAAAAATCTATTCTCTGCTACTTGCACTGTTCATAAAAGAATTCGATGCGCCTGTTAAATTGCTCCAGGTCCTCCTCGCTGATATGTTGCGTCTTGTCCAGGTTATGACCGAGATCAAATAATTGTCGAATGGCTCTGATCGGCAGACATGATTTTTCAGCCAGCTGCTGATAAAGATCTTCATTCATCTCAGAGGTGTTTATATAATATTTTGAGCGAATATATTCCTGCAAATAGCTAAAGCGCTTTTTGGCAATATCCAGATGGTTTTTACGACTGAAATACAAGCGTCCTATTGTTTCAATAAATGTAACGGTACTGTTAACCGGTGGCTTAACAATAGGTATGAAGCGTTGACGACGTGCCGATTCGAATAAAAAGAAAATAACAATGCCGATAAGCAACAGGTACCAGGCCAAACGCAAGGGTCTCCGGTCAAGTATGAAGCTAAGCTGTGATTTAGGCAGGTGTTTATATTTTATTTTATAATGCTCATCCCATACAATAGCTTCATCAGGTAAATACGATAAACATTTAAAAGCATAGTCCGCATTGTCATTTAGTAAGAGCTGATAGTTGGTAAATGCCTGTGGATTAAGATTAATATACAGCCAGCCTTCGCCCTGTTTTATGCGGATAAAGTTGGTTTTGCCACTGTTGTTAATGCCTAAAACCGTTGTTTGAAGTGTGTCGTAACTGTTAAAGTAATTATCGGTTATGCCTTTCTTATACCAGTAACCGAGTGGTTTTTGCAATCTTCTGTTGGCCAGGTTAAAACTGACAGAGTCATGAGTTGGAATATTGAAGCTTATACTCTGGTGATAATCAATATCGAGCCATTCTTTTACATTATCTGAAAAATCCTGCGCAGCAATAAATACATCATGCCCTTCAAACAATAACTCTTCAAGCTTTTCAATATCGGCAGGCTCGGGGTAAAAGCCTTTATTAATAATAATTAGGTTTGATGTTTCGGTTTCGTCATCAAAGAATTCATGTATGGCGCCATGCGATGTCTTAATTGCTGACTCACTATGCAGAACAGGTAACAGCTCGTACAACAATTTACTGCCATAAGGTTGCGTATCCTGCTTCGAGTAACTCAGACTCCAGTCAATGGGTTTTGGCGAGTAGGCTAAAACCAAAGCTACGATAACCACAAGCAGTGGAACACCAATTAACGTTATATTTCCTGAACGTTTACCCATCAGCTTGCTTTTTTATTTTCCAGTTCATTAATAAACTGAGTGAAACCGTTCTTTATTTGCTCAAATTCTCCTTCGGTAACCTGAAACTTTCCGTACCATACAAATTCATAATGGCGGATGATGTTATGAAATGCTTGTTTTAAATTGTCTTCTTTAAGCTCGTAATAATAGTCCCTGTCTGTTTTATACGCATTCCATTGAATAAAGCCTTTCCTGTTAAGAGAGCGTAAAGACTGAAGAAATAATACCCGGGTTGCTTCACGGTAAGCTTTGTTATTGATAAAAACCGTTAACATATTGTCAAGCTTCTGTTCCTCAATATTTGCGCATTGCTGACCAAAGTTGAGCTGCGATACTTTTGTTGAACGCGAGAAGACAAACAAGCCCTTGACAGGTATTCCCGCCAGTTTAATAATCAAGATCAAGAGTGCTATCACAGCGGCAATGATCAAAAACCAACCGAGCGCCGAGGCTCCCGCTCCGCTAACGGTCAGATACGAAGCCAGCCATCGCAGTATTTTAGCAAACACTGATTCAGGCTCTTTAGCCAGGTCATAGGTGTACTCGGGCAGGGAACGGTAATAGGATATGGTATCAGTCGTTGGTGTACGGGCATCAATAATTGAATTATCCCAGGCTTCTATACTGTCAGGTGCAGCAATATATTCCTCTGCCTTCAGGTCAAAGGAAAGTAACAGAATGCTTAGAAGTAATATCAGCCTGGAGAGTTTCATCGTTTATGCCTGGTTTTCGTTGCTGGTGGCTATCTGATTGATTTTATCCATTATGCCTTTAGACCCATCGGTTGAACTCAAGCTGAAATATTGAAAGCCTATAATGACATAGAAAACGACGTATAAAAGGTAGCTGCCAACTGTTGATATTAAAGAGAAAATACCCAGAGCCACCCTGTTCATTTCAGTTGTACCACCTTCCAGCACGGTTAAGCCCTGTATCATACTGTAAAATGTCATTGGGATGGCAAAAACCATTGATGCCATAGTAATAATAAGGTAGGCTATCAAAATAAGAGCGAAGGTGATCCACCAGTTTTCTTTGATCAGCTTAAAGCAACGGCCCCAACTTACAGAGAAGCCATTTCTTTCAACTGTTTTAACGATGATGATCATCGATAAGGGCACAAACATATAAACGCCGGGAATGAGAAAAAACATGAAAGCAAACACAAGCACTATACCTGTAACCAGGTTATAGCCCAATATTGACATAAAATCCTTACCCAAGGCTCTGATTACATCACTGCCTGTAAAGTTGCCACGACCATACTTATTATATGCAGCCATGTATTCGTATGTAATACCAACAATTAAAGAGTATGAAATAAAGTTGACCATCATCATCAGTGCATACATCCATAAATTGGGCATTTCAATGTCGGGTCTGTTGTTTAATAAACCATCGAAATATAACTGCCACACATCGGCTGTGTAAAAAACCGCCAACAGACTTGTACCTATCAAAGGCACAATGGTATAAGCCAATACCAATCCGTATAATTGTTTAAACTCCTGACGGATAAAACGAAAGGAGGCGTTCAATACATCACTGAAGTCGCGTTTCTCACTTAGTATAAGTTCTTGTTCTATTTGCATTTTCATTAATTTTTTCTGCTTTATACTTTCTGTACACCAATTCGGGGTAGATAAAAAAGTACCATACAATAAACACCAGCGATAACACAATGATTAGAATATTTACCCAGTGTTCCATGGTATTGTAATGCCTGGTCACAAAGCCTTCTATAAATCCGGCAACAACGAAAACCGGTACAAGGCCCAGCATTATTTTAATTCCTTTTTTAACTCCGTATACAAATGATTCTTTTCTCGGATATGTTCCCGGAAACAGCAAATACTTGCCAAGGATAATACCTGCACCACCGGCTAATACTATGGCCGACAGCTCCAGTGTTCCATGAATCAATATGGTGTAAGTTGATATGCCTAATAAATTCTTCTGGTAAAAGAATGCCTGAAATGCACCGACCATTACCCCGTTTCTGAATAATTGAAAAATAGTGCCAAGCGGGGTTAATAAACCAAACAGAAACACGATAAAGGAGACATACACATTGTTAAATGTAATGGCTAAAAACATTGATGTTTCCTCCATTTGACCATATACAGCCATCGGATCGCCTTTTTCAATGTTGTCGAGTGTCATGTTAACATACTCGTCACCCATTATCATTCGCACAAAATCGTCATTAGTCAGGGCCGAAACAACACCAAGGGCCCAGGCTGCCATAAAAACTACCAGCGATATTAAAAAATAGGGACGCGCCGAACGAAGTATTAATGGTAACTCTGTTTTTATAAAGGAAGGTATGCGGCTTCCCCGCTCTCGTTTGTTACGATAAATCTCCTGATGCGTTTTTTGTGATAAGCTGTTTAAATACCTTAAGGTGTGACTTTTGGGGTAAAATGTTCGTGCAAAAGCAAGGTCGTCTGTTAGCTGAATAAACTGGTCAGCTAAACTATCAGGGTTTACCTTCGATGGCTTTTTCAATTGTTGCTCAAAGGTTTCCCAGCGCGCTTTATTACGATTTATAAAAGTTATTTCCTTCATCGGGCAGGTGTATGAGCTTTGCGAATAAATGAATTTTTCTGCACATAAAAAACTTATTTTGCTACTTTTGGTTATCATTTTTTACAAAAACAGTATTTCGACAACCAGTAATGGAAAACCTAAGTATCTCTACCACTCAAAATGTTGACATTGATTACCAGTTAGCCAGCGTTGGCGACCGCATATTGGCGAATATTATCGATGGTGCTATCAAGATCAGCTATATGATTGTTATAAGCCTGTTCACCTTTGGTCTTAATGATTCAGAGCCGCAATGGTGGCTGGCGCTTATCATGCTTCCGGTGTTTTTTTACAACCTCATGTGTGACCTGTTTCTAAGCGGACAGACCTTTGGCAAAATGATCATGAAAATAAAAGTAGTGAAGCTTGATGGTGGTGAGTTGAATTTCGGAGCGTGTTTTATTCGTTGGATTTTTCGCCTTGTTGATATTAGTTTTACCTATGGTGTATGCGCTTTATTAACTGTCATTATTGGAGGTAAAGGTCAAAGAGTTGGAGATATTGCTGCTAAAACCACGGTTCTGAAAATCAATCCTAAAGGAAGCTTATCTGGTACTGCTTATGTTGAGATAGAAGAAGGCTATGAGCCAAAATATCCGGAAGTGAGCATGCTTTCTGACGCCGATCTGCAAACTATTAAAGAGGTATTGTTGATTGCATCAAATGATCGTCAGTACACTAGTATTGGAGCACCCCACCCATTGGTATTAAAAACCAAAGAAGTGGTTATTAAAAAGATGAAGATTGAAACAAAGGAGCCTTCAAAAGAATTTTTAAATACTGTATTGAAGGATTATAATTACTATCATCAATAAGTGACTGGTTCTCTGGCGTTACTTTTTTTCTAAGGTTGGCTGTCTCTGTTGCAGAGAGCTATGCCGGGGATTAAAAGTTAAAGCGTTTCAGTAGTGCATGCTGGTTCCATGGTTGTAATGCTGATTTTTCACTTGAATATCTTTGTTCTTGAATATCATATAAATGATGCAAGGGCAATTCATAAGCTGTGTTTTGCTTTTCAAAAAACGTATAATCAATAGTTTGTAGCCACTGGGGGGGCGGCCACTACCGAAGACAGCTTTCTGCCACTGGCAGCTGTGGTTATTTGGAATCAGGCACTCAAATTGTGTTCATGCATCAACTTTTATCACATAAGACGGTTCTGATGATCCATATCATTAATCCTGATGGTGCCCCTGCAAATTAAACCTTCTTTCGCCACTTACATAAATTATTATCAATATGGGCTTCCTTCGATGTTCCTTCGATGTTCGTTCGATGTTCGTTCGATGTTTGTTCGATGATAAATGAATAAATAGTGACAATAATATGATTGATGAATGATGCAATGATGAAGAAAACAGGACTTGATCCAAAATATGCTTGCATCCGCATACTGATGAATTCCGGATCACAAACAATAGTTGGATCGGATCTGCAAATGTATTGTTTGCTGTTGAATTAGACTTCTACAGTTGGCTTTTAAGGGAGATACCGGCTTTTTTTGTTACATACGCAAACCTGTAAATTAACATATGAGTCGGGATTATCAAGGTGTATAAGTGCCTGATATACTTCCATAAAATCACTATGGTTGCCATTGGGCTTACTGAAAAAAAAGCCCGCTAAATACAGTTAAGTGTATTTAACGAGCTCCACGAAAAGTATTATATTTTCTGTCAAATATTTTTTGACCTCTGTGTCAGTATAATAATGTTAATCTCTGCTATTGCCAAGAAATTGCATGATAAAGAATAACAGTGTTGCCAGTGCTGATAGTGCAGCCACAACATATGTGTATGCAGCCCATTTTAAGGCGTCTTTAGCTTTATCATGAGTGTCGTGGGTAGTAATGCCGGCTGTATTCAACCAGGCTAGTGCTCGCTTACTGGCATCAATCTCAACAGGTAAGGTGATGAAAGCGAATAAGGTAAATACGGCATAACATGCTATAATTATCTGCAATGCCAGGTTAGGACTAAATAGTCCGTCAATGGCAAATACTCCAAAAATCATTGCATAGAACATGATGTTCAGAACCTTTGCACTTACATTCTGGACAGGCACCATGGCCGATCTGAATTCCAGAAACGGATAGCTGTTGGCATGTTGAATGGCATGTCCTGTTTCGTGTGCAGCTACTGCAGCAGAAGCAATGCTGCGTCCGTTGTAAACATCAGGGCTTAGGTTAATAGTTCGCGATGCAGGGTTGTAATGGTCGCTTAAGCGCCCCTGCACACAGTTAACCTGCACATTCATTAAGCCATTTTGGCGTAACATTTTTTCAGCAACCTCTTTGCCCGTCATGTTGTAGTTGATCGGGATCTGAGAATATTTTCTGAACTTGTTTTTAAGTCGTGAGCTTACGGCCCAGCTAAGAATAGCAAAGCCAATAAAGATTATTAATAATACAGGTGAAAACATAGTCTAATTTTTATTGCTAGTGCTAACAAAAATATTGCCAATTTATTCTTCTGGCAGAATTACGTTGAAAGTAGTGCCTTCGCCTACCTTACTCAGGCATTCAATGGTACCACCCAGGTGTTCAACATAGCGTTTTACAATATATAGTCCAAGTCCTGATGATGGCGAATTGCCATTTTTACCATTGTTCAGCTTCTTATACTTGGTAAATAGGTGAGGTATTAAGTCTTCCTCTATGCCCGGTCCCTGATCAGTAATGCCAATAACTACCTGTTTGTTTTGTTGCTTCAATGCAAGTGTTATGCTTGTTTCTTCAGGTGAGAACTTTATGGCGTTGGACAGCAGATTGGATATGATTTTTTCCAATAATGTAAAGTCCGATTCTACTATTATTCCTTCGGTCTGCCATTCAAGTGATAATTCCTTTTCTTCCAGCAAATCGGCATATTGTGCAGCTACTTCACGCATTAATTCAACAGCAGCAAACTTTGATTTGTTAACAGCAAAAGTGTCTTGTTCAAGGCGCTTGATTTCACTCACCTGGTTAACCATTTCCTTGATGTGCCAAAGAGAGTCAAAAATATATTGAAGTGCTTCATCTTTTTCACCTTCATCAATATCTTCCTCTTGCTTTAGACTGCTTATCAAAGAAACTGAAGAGGTTATAGGACGTTCAATTTCCTTGGTGAATAAAGAAATCAAATTGTCATTTTCCTGGTTAAGCCTGTCAACATCTGCCTGTTGCTTAAGAATTAGCTGGTTTTGCTCAAAGGCACTCTTATTAACCTCTTCAAGTGATCGACGTTGCTCTTCCAGCTTGCCAAAGGCATTTGCATTCTCAAGCGCAATACTTGTGTAGATACTTATATTACGCATAAAATTCAGGTGGTAAGAGGTGTACGCTTTTTTGTCGGCACTTTGCACTGTAATTACACCAAATGGTGCATCATTGCTTTTAAGAGGAATGTATATGATCGACTGGCTGTTAATATCGCCAGGCACAGGTCTTATTTCCTGAACGTAGTTTTTATATTCGGTTTCAAAATCGTTGATAAATACTTCTTTATCTTTGATAAGACAATGAACCGATAGTCGCTCTACATCATCGAGAGGGAAAGTCATAAATGGCACGCGTTCACCATTTAATATAACATTATTGAAATCGAGCGAATTGGTTTTCTGAACAAACAGTCCAACACCAAACAGGTAGGTATCCATTATTTCGCTGGCTGCTTTATAAACCAGGTCAAAAATACTGTCTGTTGACAGATTGGCAGTTAATATCTTGCCGATCTCGGTCAGTTTCTCCAGGTCACTTAAAGATGATGAAATGGACTGCGCCTGTTTTTCTATTTTTGTGTTCTGTTGTTTCAGTTGTTCATTCTGTTTAACGATCTCCTTTTTCTGCTCATTAATTTCCTTTGTTTTTGACGAAATAAGCATCTCCAGTTCAAAGCGTAATGCTTTGGTTCGCTGTTGCCACGAAATAACCAGGGCACCCAGAAGACCTATCATAAGCATGACAATCAATGCTCTGAAAGATGTTGTTCTGTACCACTCCGGATGAATGCTGAATTCATAGATAGCACCTTCTTCGTTTCGGATATTGCTATTGTTGGCTGCTGTAACTCTGAAGGTATAATCGCCCGATGGTAATGAGGGGTAGGCGACCGTATTTGAAGTGCCTTCTATCCATTCAGATTCGATAGGCTCAAGTCGCCAGTAGTATTTTATCTTTTCTGGAACCGAGTAACAAAGGGCATCGAACTTAAACGATATGTTATTATCTGTGCTTGATAAGCTTAAGCGGTCAGGTATGCCAAACCATGGAACAATGGAGTCATAGGCCGATGAATAGTCATCAGACTGCCAGTTGGGTTTTTTGTAAGATAGTTCAATATCCCTGATGTAAACAGCCGGTGGTAAAAAGTTAGTGCGCTTTTCCATTGGGTTGTAGCGCATAGCTCCTTTTATGGTACCAAACCAAAGGTGACCGTCATTGTCTAGCATGTTGGCAGTACCATTATTTTCTATCCCCACAAAACCATCATGCTTGTCGTAATGTGTAACGTCAATTACTTTACCGGTTGTTGAGATGGATAATTTGTCTATACCACTTTGTGCACCAGCAAATATGTTACCTTCTTTATCGGCAATTACTGAATAGATATTATCACCAGATAGTCCCTTTTCCGTATCAAAAACGATCCAGTTTTTTCCATCATACCTGATCAACCCGCTGGTAAAGCTCGCAAACCATATGTTGCCAGCCTTGTCTTCTGCTCCTTGTAAAATATAAGATGAGGTAATTTCCTGTCCTTCCAGAAATTGAGTGAATACCCCCTTATCATACAGAGTAATACCTCTTGATGTTGACAGCCACACGCGGTTTTTACTATCCGATAAAACATGGAAGATAGTGTTATCCTGCATGTTTGAATTATAGGTGTTGTAAAATGTGGCCGTGCCCTTGTGACTCTTTATTAGGCCATGGCGGTAGCTTCCAAAGAAGAATGTATCTTTTTGAATAACCATATTACTCATCGGCAATTTCTTCTTCCAGCCGTAGCGCTCATTAACAGGCTTAAACGATGACCCGTTAAATTCCCACAGGCCCTTGTACGTCGCCATCAGGATATTGCCATTGGGTAATTCATGGAAATCCTTAATGCCACCTAAATCCGGTGTGTCATCAGGGTAGTATTGCTTAATGGTTTTATCTTTCAATGTAGCAAAACCACCTTCGCCGTCAGCAAAGTAATAGGTGCCCCTTGAATCCTGGTATAGTGCCCTGATAATGTCATCCGTAAGACCATTAGCACGGTTAAGCGATAAGAAAAGGTTGCCACTGTAACGAACCAGTCCGGCACCTAAAGTACCCATCCATATATTGCCTTCAGCATCCTGATGCATGTCAAATACAGTGTTGATTGGCAACCCGTTACTCTTATTAAAAACCTGCCAGCCCGTTTTTTTGTTAAACCTGGCGATGCCTCCCGAATCAATTATAAACCAATAGGTGCCCTCCCTGTCCTGGAATCCTTTAAAAAACATAGGGTTCCCAATACTTTCAGGTACTTTAATTTCCTTGTCTCCTTTGCCATCAATGTGTATGATAAGTCTGTTGGTATCGTCAGTGCCAAGCAGGGATAACCAGAGATTGTTGTTACGGTCTCTGAACAGAGGCCAACGAGCCACACGTTCATCTTTGGCAACCAGGTTGTTGTCATAGGGTTCAAGTTCATTGTTCCGCAAGATCAATAACTTTTTTGATGTAGCTATGAGTAAGCCATTTTTACCGTCGGGTAATATTTTGTAAATATATCCCTTGTCTTTTAGTACATCTTCGTGTTCTGATGATACGTTGGTAATTTTATTATTACTGATCTTGTAAAGCCGGCGTTCACCAGAAATCATTCTTGCCAAACACCAGATATTACCATCTAAAGTTTCACAAAATGAGGTGTTGTCGGTAAATATTGTTGTGTCAGATGATAGTATAGGGTGGTAGTTTAGTCCGTCATACTTTTGAATGCCCTTCGGGGTGGCAATCCATAAGTTATAGTTTTTATCGTGAACTAATCCGAGTATAATATTGTCAAGTAACCCGTCTTTTTTGGTGAAAACTTCAAAGTTCTTACCATTAAAACGACATAATCCACCCCCATTGGTACTTACCCATAAGTAACCAAACTGGTCTTCAGCAATTGAAGATACTTCCGATTGCGGTAAGCCTTCTTCTAACGAATATTGCTTAAAGTGAAAGTGTTGTGCTTCACTAAATTGAAATACCAGCCAAAACGTTAGTATGACTATTAGTGTGGACTGTCTCATGAGATTTATATTACCTCATAAATATACCGTTTTAGCATTAGCATAACAAATGACTTTTGACAATTGAAGCAATATTTGTGTCCAGCTTCACTGCTTTGTTTATGAGCTCATTAAAAACGAAAATAGATAAAAGGTAAGAGCGTGCTTTGGTGAAGTGAATAGATAATGTAAAATGTAATTGATAAAAGAACGATCTTGACCACCACCGGTGCTTTGACAAAACGCAGTTTAATGCGGCTTCGCAGTTTTTCAGGAATCCAGTGAATAGTAAAGCCAATCACTAAAAGGCTCAGGGTGTAGGGCATGGTACTTATAACCTCCAACAGGTCATAAGGCATAAACGCACGGTAGATACGGTCGAAAATGATCTGTACATTCTGAATGGAATTAATCCTGAAAATAATCCAGGTGGCCACCACAAAATGAAAGGTAATAAACCAACCGGCAAAACGCATGGCTTTATTGCTTGTTTTAATAAGTCGGTTGAAGGAATGATTAATGATCAGTCCCAGGCCATGCAATGTGCCCCAGATAATGAATTTAAGAGCTGCTCCATGCCATAATCCGCCAAGAAACATGGTGATCATTAAATTGATCAGGGTTCTGACTCTTCCTTTACGATTCCCTCCCAATGGTATGTATAAGTAATCACGCAGCCATGATGATAAACTAATGTGCCATCTGCGCCAGAAGTCAATCAGTGAAGTAGCTTTGTATGGGTGATTAAAGTTTTTAGGTAACCTGAAACCTAACAATAAGGCCACGCCAAGAGCAATATCTGTATAACCTGAAAAGTCACAATATATTTGCAGCGTATAGGCATAAATAGCCGTGGTGATCTCAAAACCGGAATAGGAGATAGGGTGCTCAAATATACGGTCCACATAATTAACCGATAAGAAATCTGATATCAGCATTTTTTTTAACAGGCCGCCGGTTATCAGCAGTGCCGCCCACCATATCCATTTTTCCGAGAGCACCAGTCGCTTGTATATTTGCGGTATAAATTGCTTGGCCCTGACAATGGGACCGGCAATTAACTGTGGGAAAAATGAAACATAGAAACCAAAATCTATGATGTTTTTTACGGGTTTTAACTCCTTGCGGTATACATCAATGCTATAGCTGATGGTTTGAAAAGTGAAAAATGATATACCAACAGGCAGGGTTATCTTATCAATATCAAAGTTAGTGCCCAGCGCATAATTGGAGGCACTGGCTAAATAATCGTAGGTATTGATTGTATCGGAGCTTATTAAACTGATAAGATCAGCTATAAAGTAGGTGTATTTAAAATAGGCTAAAACCGATAAGTTAATAATGACACTAATACTTAATAACAGTTTTCGCTTTAGTTTACCCGATGATCGATGTATGGCCAGTCCCAGGCTATAATCAACAATCGTTGAGAAAACAAGTAAGCTGAAGAAGTACCCCCCTGTTTTATAATAGAAGAATAAACTGGCCAGAAACAGGAATGCAATGCGCAGTTTGCGCCTGTTTTTAAGAATCAGGTTTAGAAATAAAATGACGCCAAAAAATACCCAAAATGCCACGTGGGTAAATAAAAACAAATCCGATTGTCCTGATAGTTGTTTTAGTAACTCTCCCATGGTGCAGGTTTTTGAGTGAATAAACAAGTATCAGTCTCTGACGGGCTGTTAAAATGCTGCCATATGGCATTGGTGAGGTAAGCGGCAGCCTTTTTACCACCTAAGCGTGTAAAATGAATATAGTCTGTCAGGGCCAGCGGAGGGTCGCTTTCAGTCCATTTAATGATAGACCCATTGCCTCCCATGGCTTCATACAGATCAAAAAAGGCAAAGTTATAGTCAAGAGCAATCGCTTTTTGTGCATCACGAATACGTGAGAGATGTTCGTATGATTGAAGCTGACCATCGCTAAAACGAGCGGCATCTGCTACTCCAACAACTATAACCGGAATGCCGGGTAAGTATTTTTTCAGCAGATCAAATTGTTTGGATAGCTGTACTTTATAAAAGTGATAATTGGGCGCAACAGTGGGTATGACATTGGTTCCAAACTGAAAGATAATCATCCCGATATCCAGGTGTTCTCCCATGGCTGTAAATAGCTGTCCATCCGTTAAGTGTAACATGGGTGTGCTTTGTCCGCGCAAGGCAATATTATCCACCGAAATACCTGAGATGCTATCCAGCGCACATGCTAAAATATGCACCTTGGCTTTACTCGACAGATCAAATTGCAGAATTGGTGATAGCTGTTCAAATTCCCAGCTAATTTCCGTCAGGTTGGCCGATGGAGCAAGAGAGTCGTTAATGACTTCAGTGCTTTTGATTTTACCTTTTATTATAAGGGTGTCTGTATGGGGTGCTATAAAAAGACGAACTTTCTGATAATGTGATGCGTGTTTCTCGGCCCAGCGTGATGCACTGATCTTAAATGCTCCGGGCGAATTGGCTTCCAGGGAGGCTGTCTGACCCATTAGCCCATAAGCTTTGTTACTCAGTCTGTACTTACGGTTGAATACACTGTGAATTTTCCAATCCCCTTTACTGTCAAGCCAAACAGAAGGATTAATGCGTTGTGGATCGTATACGGTTGTTAAGCCGGGGCCACAGCCGCCAAACCTGTTTTGAAACGTTTCACGAATGTAAGCAGTTATACGATCACCTTCAATCTGAGAATCTCCATAGTGTAATATGCGAATGTTTCGATTGTCTTTGGTGCTGTTCAGTAGCTCTTGATGCAAGTCCTGCAGCTGGTTTATAAACAGTGTAGGGCACGATAAATGGTCTTTGGTAATAACAGTGTCTTTGGGCACCGGGTCAATTGGTATTTCAAGGGTATCGACCTCAATTGTTTGGAGCACTAATGCACTGTCAACCTCAATATTTTCTTCTTCGCGAGGCAGGTTTAGTGTCCAATTACCCGGTTGGTAAGGGAAAGGAAATGTTCGACTTAGAATAGCAGCTCCTCCCATTATGCAAATGAAGTACAAAAATATGCGAAGCTGTTGATTCATGAAGGATTATTATTTTCTGTAAAATAAGCAATTATCAGTTAATGTGATGAACAAGGGGTGAATATTAACCTGGGTTCAACATAAAAAGTTGAACCAGAGTTACTATTCACCCCTTGTTTAATTCTTATCGGGCAACTATGATTTTGGTCTGATCTTTAATTTTTGTCCAACCCATAGTTTTGATGATTCATTTAATCCGTTTAAGCTCATAATGTTTTTATTAGAGATGCCCGGGTATTTTTTTGCAATGCTCCATAGATTATCGCCTGAACGCACCGTGTAATATTCATAATTCGGATCAGTTGGTCCATTTTTCTTCGGTGCCGAAGATTTATTGGAGGTTACTGTTTTACTGCTCAGCCTTTGTTTTTCTGCGTAAGCCATGTCATTGATTCGACTGTAATACTCCGTTTTGTCCTTTGGTACATAGACGCGCAGTTTTTGTCCCACCCGAATCATATTACGACGTATGTTATTCCAATATCTTAAGTCAGATGTTCTTACATCGTACCAGTCGGCAATCAGGCCTACCGCATCGCCCGATTTAACAGTGTAATAAACTGTTGCCTTGTTTTTTGGTGTATCAGGTGAATAGGCTGTGTATTGAGGTTGAACGGTTGATTTGCCGTTTACAAAATAAGTATCGCGTTTGTAAGCATAAATACTGTCTTCAATAGCGGCAAAGTCAGAAGCATCATTAATAGCCAGGCGCAGCGCATAATCAGTGCCAGCTGGTATCAGATCCTTCCGGTATTGCGGATTAAGGCTTCTTAAATAATCAACTTTGACATCCAGTTTCTCGGCTACCTGTTTAAAGTGTAAAGGCTCACGAATGGAAATTGTGTCTGTTACAAGCGGCAAACTGTTCGGATTAGCATATAAGTTATGCTCCTTTGCATACATAAAGGTATAGGTGGCAGCAATAAAAGCCGGAACGTATCCTCTTGTTTCACGTGGAAGGTGATAATAAATCTTCCAGAAGTCGCGGTGACCACCTGAACGACGTATGGCTTTGTTAACATTACCAGGGCCACAGTTATAGGCAGCAATTACAAGAAACCAGTCTTTGTAAATGGCATACAGATCATCGAGAAAATCGATGGCTGCCACTGTTGATTTATATGGATCGCGACGTTCATCAACATAGGAGTTGATGGTTAGTCCATATTGCTTGCCTGTATAATACATAAACTGCCAAAGGCCTGATGCACCTACTCTTGAATAGGCTCTTGGGTTAAGTGCCGACTCAATAATTGGCAAATACTTCAACTCCAGGGGCATTTGACGCGCATCCAATTCCTGCTCAAACATTGGGAAATAATACTCAGATAATCCAAGCATGTTCTGAACCAATTCCCTGCGGCGAATGGTGTATAATTCAATATGTCCTTTTACAATAGAGTTGTAAGTATATGGCATCGGAGAGTTAATCGCTTCAATGCGCTTGATATAAACAGAATCGGGTAATTTGCTGATGGTGGTGTTAAGCGGAATAGAATCAGGCACCATCAGGTTGTCAGTCGCCTTATTAATATACCACTGGTTAACCAGGCTATCTAAACATTCTTCCAGATAAGGAGGGGTGTCAATTTGAGGGATCGAATCAATTTCACTCTGTGCATTTGCAACAAATCCAACTACTACCATACAGGTCGCTAAGACCAGCTCTTTCACCTTTTGCATAAAATCACTAAAATTTAAGTTTCAATTGAAGGCCAACGCCCGCAAAATCCCCCGGAATAGGGGGCATCATTGATGGCTGAACTGCCATCGATAAATCTTCACTGATATCAAAATTATAGAAATGGGCATCCACTGCCGCATCAACTATCTGAATGACATAAATACCAACCATACCGATGTAGCTTAAATCACGATAACGGCGGTAATATTGTTTTTTACTGTTCAGGGCTTCTTCAAACCATTGTTCGTACTCACCATAAATCTGTTCTTCAGTAAGCCCGGGTGGAATAAATTCCATATAACTTTTATTGTTGGGATCACGGATGATAAAATCACGGTAAGCCGATTTGTATTTATTATAATAGGTCGAATTAAAATCGATCGCATAGGCAACTCCTGCAATACCGGCATATAAAATTGGTATTTTCCAGTACTTCTTATTATATGCTTGCCCTAATCCAGGCAGGATAGCGGCATAAAATGAAGCCTTATGCGGAGAGTGTTTTTTTTCAACAACAGGTGTTTCAACAACTACACCTTGCATAATTGCGGTGTCACCTTGAGAAATAAAAGTATCTGTCTTCTGTGCTTTAAGTGAATTTGAGAAACTCAAAAACACTAATAAGCACCACAGCCATTTATGATATTGTTTTGTTGTGGTCAAATCGTATCTATTTCAAGCAAATAAATAGCTATTATTTTGCTTTATCCAGAATGCTGATAATTTTTTCCAAGTCATCGTCAGAGCCAAAAGGAATAACAATTTTTCCTTTTCCATCATCTGTTCGCGAGAATTGGATGTTCGTTCTAAAGAACGTAGACAACTGAGATCTCAATGCCTCGTACTCTTTAGGTAGATTTTTTTTCGATTTGGTAGATTTTTTATTGTCGACACCATTGTTTAAGTCACGAACCATTTGCTCAACCTTACGAACAGACAAATCATTCTTAACCGTTTCATCAAAAATCATCAATTGAGCCTGTGGATCTTCAACGCTGATAATGGCGCGCGCGTGACCCATTCCAATTTGTTTCTCAACAAGTCCAAGTTGTACTTCAGCCGGAAGCTTTAACAAACGGAGGTAATTGGCGATAGTCGAGCGCTTCTTTCCTACACGCTCAGACATGCTTTCCTGGGTCAGATTGCATTCTTCTATTAAACGCTGATAACTGATAGCTACTTCGATAGGATCAAGGTCTTCACGTTGAATGTTCTCAACAAGAGCCATTTCCAGCATTGTGTCATCATCGGCTGTTCTGATGTAGGCCGGAACCTTGGTTAGCCCGGCAAGCTTAGATGCCCTGTAACGACGTTCACCTGCAATAAGCTGGTATTTATCCGGTCCTATTTTGCGTAAGGTTAAGGGCTGAACAATACCAATTTGCTTAATGGATTCAGATAGCTCATTTAAACGCTCCTGATCAAATTTAGTACGTGGCTGCCATGGGTTAACCTCAATTTTTGCAATGTCAATTTCGTTAATTGATGCAGCTGGCCTGGTCTCTCTTTTTTGAGTTACCTCATCAGCATTTTCAATTAATGCACCCAATCCACGTCCTAAAGCGTTCTTTCTTGCCATCGTTTAATTATCGTTAATCAGTCAATATAATCGTCATCAAAAAAGGTTATTTCTTTTCTGACAGGTTGTTTTTCTTTAAAAGTTCGCGAGCCAAATTCAGATAGTTAATAGCGCCCTTTGATGTCGCATCGTACATAACTACTGCTTTACCATAGCTTGGCGCTTCACTCAACTTAATGTTACGCGACACAAGGGTTTCAAAAACCATATCCTGGAAATGACGCTGTACTTCTTCCACTACCTGGTTCGACAGGTTTAAACGTGAATCGTACATCGTTAATAAGAAACCTTCAATCTCCAATTCAGGATTCAAACGGCTCTGAATAATCTTTATTGTATTTAATAATTTACCAAGACCCTCAAGAGCGAAGTATTCACACTGAACAGGAATGATCACTGAATCAGCGGCTGTTAGTGCATTTACAGTAATTAAGCCAAGTGATGGTGAACAGTCGATCAGGATAAAGTCATATTGGTCACGCACCTGTTCAAGTACTTTCCCCAATACCTTTTCTCTGTCTGGTAAATTAAGCATTTCAATTTCAGCACCTACCAAATCAATGTGCGAAGGCAAGACATGTAAATGCTCTATTTCAGTCTGAAGAGTAGCTTCCTTCGGATCCGTGCCATCAATAATGCATTCGTAAATGCTGTTCTCAACTTCACGTAAATCAAAACCAAGGCCAGATGTTGCATTAGCCTGCGGATCGGCATCAACTATCAGAACGTTGTATTCTAAAACCGCCAGACTCGCAGCAAGGTTAATTGCTGTAGTGGTTTTTCCAACTCCTCCTTTTTGGTTTGCCAGTGCTATGATTTTAGCCATATTATGGTGTTTTTTTAGTTTTGAAGTTAAGGGCTACAAAATGGTTATTTTTTTTCTGAAAGCCAAAGTTAAAATTTTCTCAAATATATAGGCTAGCTACGTAGAAAAATACCTGATGTTTCAAAATCTTTTGACCCCTACCTTGTCAGCTTAACAAAACAGTCCTCGAGTAATTCATTTTTATCAATAGGAACAACACCAGGGTGTTCACAAACCAAACCACCGGCCATGTTGGCGATGCCGGCCACGTATTTTTCTTCCAGTGCCGATGCGAGGCAAAGGGCACTTACACTGATCACCGTGTCTCCTGCCCCTGACACATCAGAAATGTTCCTGATCTCTGCAGGAATAAAATGATGCTTTCTTAAATTGGCTATCATGACGCCTTTTTCAGCCATGGTAACCATAAAGTTTCTGATGTTGTGCTCTGAAATAAATTGTTGTGCTGCTTTTAACAAAGCCTGCTTGTCATTGGCCGATACATCGACCTTTGCTCCTTCTCTGAATTCTTTCAGGTTAGGTTTAAAGAAAGAAACACCGCTATAGCAATTGAAATTACGCTTCTTAGGATCTACCAGGGTTGGTATGCCTTTATTTTGCGCCATGGCTATGGTGTTTTGAATCGTATCAGGCGTTAACACACCCTTGTCATAATCTTCAAAAATGATAGCATCAATCTTATAGGTGTTCAGTAAATCTTTAATGTGCTCTTGCAGCTTCTTTTCAAGTATTGATTCAAGCGGCGTATCCTGCTCTTCATCTATTCGTAATAAGTGCTGGTTTTGACTGATAATACGTGTCTTAACGGTTGTTTTGCGCTGCTTGGTGGAGATAATGCCCTGCTTTGGTAATTGCTTGTCTTCCAATAATCGCATAAAAATATTACCTGCCTCATCATCGGCGATAACCGAGCATAAAATAGGTGTAGCCCCTAATGATTGAATGTTTAGCGCAACGTTGGCAGCCCCACCAAGTCGGTTTTCCCGACCTGTTGCTGCAATAACAGATACCGGAGCTTCCGGTGAAATACGGTTGACATCGCCCCATAGGTATGAGTCGACCATTACGTCACCAATAATTAAGATATGCATCTTATCAAATGCATCAAATACCTGTGTCAGCTCCTTACGTGTCATACTTTCTATAAATTTTGAAGCAAAGATAAAAAATACTGCTACTTGGTAAAAGCATATCCGATTACGAAGCTCTATTTCCCAATGACCTGCAGCTATTTTTTTAAAGATGAACGAATAATCTGATTAATTAGCCGCTAACAAGGAACATTTCGTATAGAATATACGTAAGGATGAATCACACCCAAAATATTATTTATAATGAAAGTATCTATGACTAAAGCTGCCATATTGTTGGCCGGCCTGATGTTTCTTGCAGTTAGCTGCACCACATCAAAAGTATCTACAGGAGAAAAAGCAGAAATCATCACCTTGCCCGATGGTTCAGTAATGATTCTTAATGAGCACTCTGCTGCCCGCTATGTTGTGAATGACAATACCAGGAATGTTGAACTGACCGGGGAAGCTTTTTTCAGCATCAAAAAGGCTGATATACCCTTTGAAGTGCATACCTCCAATGGCGTTATTGTTGTGTTAGGTACCGAGTTTAACGTTCATTCACAGGAAAATGAGTTGGAAGTGGAAGTTGATAACGGACTTGTTGAAGTGGAGACTAAAAATGGTATTCAAAAATTGAAGAGGGGAGAGCGTATTGTTTATGATGATGTTAAAAAGCTGGCAGAAAAAAGCAAGGCATCATTTAAGCATCATATATGGACAGATGACTTTAAGGATGATATGCGCCAATTAGGGAAAGAACTGAAAAAAGAGAGCAAAAAGCTTGGCAGGGAAATAAATAAAGTCAGCAAGGATTTTAAGATCAAGCTATAGTTTCATTTATAAAGGTAAATTAATCAACAGACATTAATCGATGCTGTTCTGATCCAGGATGGCTAGCACTTGTTCCTTGTAATTGCGGCCAATAGGAATGTTATGCCCCTGTATGTTAAGGCTGCCGGAGGTATAACTTTCTATTTTGTCGACGGCTATAATATAGGACCTGTGAACCCTGATGAAATGTGTTTCAGGTAACTTTTCTTCAATGTTACTAATGGTGTTCATGGTTTTTATCTCACGACCATCGTTTAAGTAAATTGAAACATAATTTCTGAGGCTTTCAATATGAGTTATGTCTTTTAATACGACCTTTACCATCATTTTGTCTGATTTAACGAAAATAAAAGCGTCATTGAAAGTGTTGCTTGTATCGTTGTGAGGAATTTCAAGCTGCTGATGGTTTTTAAAATAGCGGTTAACAGCTTTGATAAATCGTTCGAATGAGATGGGTTTAATTAGGTAATCAAGGGCCTCCAGCTCGAATCCTTCCAGGGCATATTCAGAATAGGCAGTGGTAAATATGACCTCGGGCCTGTGGCTAAGGTTTCGCATAAGCTGAAGACCTGTAAGTCCCGGCATCTGAATGTCAAGGAACAACAAATCAACCTGGTGTTCATTGAGTTTCTGCATCGCTTCAATGGCATTGTTGCAGGTGTCAACCAATAAGAGGTTATCTAGTCTTCTGATGTATTCTGAGATGATGTCTACAGCTAATGATTCGTCATCAACTACAAGGCATTTTACTGGAGTCATAATTATTCGTTTAGTTTCAACTTTAACACAACCTGATACGAATCTTCTGACGACACAATCTTTAGTTCGTGCTTGTTTGGATACATTAAATTAAGCCGTCTATTAACATTTTGCAAGCCGATGCCACTTGCTGCCGGAGATTCACTGATCTCATCCGGTATGCTATTTTCTACCTTTAAAATAAAATCATTTTCTCTGATGCCCATTTCAATGGTTATCCATGCCTGACCGCTAAAACCACGTGTACTGTGCTTAAAACTGTTTTCCAGGAAAGGCAGTATCAGCATGGGGGCAATGCTTTGCCCTCTTTGTTCGCCCCATATATTAAGGCTGAGTTCAACCCTGTCTCCATAGCGTATTTTCTCCAGCTCCAAATAGCTTTTGATACTTTCGATTTCTTTGTATAGCTGCACCTGTTCCACATTCGTTTCATAGAGCATGTAACGAAGCAGGTCAGAAAGTTTAAGGACGACTTCAAGCGATTGATCTGATTTTTTCAGGATAAGCGAATACAAGCTGTTAAGCGTATTAAATAAAAAATGGGGTTGAACCTGATTTTTCAGGAAAGTAAGTTCAGCTTCCAGTTTGTCTTTTGCCAATGACTGCTCACGTTGCTGAACATTGGACAGATATTCCATCAGTTTTACTGTCATGGGGATAGCTAAAACTGAGCTTATGTTTACAGCACCTCTGATCAGCTGAACAATATTAAATGTTGGTTCTTTGGTCCACTCAGGAAAAAAGGTGTCTACAATAATCAGGTTGTCTGTGATGCGCTGTAAAATGGAAGCAACTAATATGGTTGCCAGGAATAGTGTGATAAACAGCCAGACTTTACCCTGGTATAAAAAGCGCGGAAATAAATAATAGATGACAATATAAACCAATGCGATTTTTACGGGCAGATTAATCAATTCTACCGAGATAGTTTTAAGGTAATTATCATCGTGTGTGCCCCAGGCCAATGCAAAAAACATTACAAATAACACCCAGTAACTGAAGTGCTGAAACCAGCGATTATTCAGGATGTTGGCAATTAAACTATTGCTGTTAATGATTTGCATGCTGTTTTTTTATTGCAATGTAAGTAAATAATCATACTCCTTTAAGCTTTTGTGGACAGATAGCAAAGGAATGAGGACGAATAGCAATTGTGCAGTTTGTACTCCCATTATGGTTGTTTGTCCTTACAACTTGTTATTGGTGCTTCTATTATTTTGATTTGACAATGTAAACTATCGTCATGAACTTGTAATGTAGTTAATAACATAATGGCGATGCTAATTCAAATTGTCATGCGAATACTGCTATTTTTAATGTTCTTTTCAACTCTTGGCTCTATGCAGGCTCAGGATATCAGAGTGTCTTCAGGTAAAGTTATACGGCATGAACTGTTTAGCTCAGATTATGTAGATGCACGTAATGTTGATGTGTGGTTACCCGATGGCTATACGGCAGATAAGCGGTATGCTGTGATTTATATGCACGACGGACAAATGCTGTACGATGCCTCTACGACCTGGAATGGTCAGGAATGGGGTGTAGATGAGGTAATTAGTCGATTAATTAAAAGTGAGCGCATACGTGATTGCATCGTTGTGGGAATTTGGAATAATGATGGTAAACGCAATGCAGAATACTTTCCGCAACGTGCATGGGAGCAGTTATCAAATGACAGAAAGCAGGAGATTTTAAGTAAGGATAAGGTGTTAAATAATCCGGCAGCTTCGGAGCATGGCTTATTGGCTGATAATTATCTGAGGTTTATTGTCAGGGAGTTAAAACCGTTTATTGATCACAAATACAGTACATTAAATGATAAAGAGAATACATTCATTATGGGTTCCAGCATGGGAGGTCTGATAAGTGTATATGCTATTTGCGAATATCCGGGTGTATTTGGTGGGTCCATTTGTATGAGTACGCATTGGCCGGCAGCTGATGGTGTGGTGCTTAATTACCTGGAGAGTAATCTACCCAATCCCGATACTCATCGCATCTATTTTGATTATGGAACAGCTACGCTCGATGCCTTGTACGAACCGTATCAGCTAAAGGTTGATAAAATGATGGTAGAGCACGGCTATGTGAAGAATGAAAGTTTTAAAACTGAAAAGTTTGAAGGTGAACCACATACTGAAAATGCATGGGGAAAACGCCTGCATATTCCACTGGAATATATGTTACAATAAGAATGCAAATTAAAACACTATAGTATGAGAACATTTAAGTATTTATTTGCGGTCATAATGCTTGTTTCAAGCATGTCTGTTATGGCAGCATACAAAATTGATCGCCTGGAGCCTGCTTTCTGGTGGGCAGGTATGGAAAATGAGAACCTGCAGTTGTTAGTCTACGGTGAAAATATTTCAGAACTACGCCCCAGTATCAGTTATGAAGGTGTAAGCCTCGAAAGAACTGTACAGGTTAAATCTCCAAACTACCTGTTTCTATACCTGAAAGTTGATAAAACGGCTAAAGCAGGTTCCTTCGATATCAACTTTGAGCGCAAAAACAAAACCATGGTGAAATATAGCTATGAGCTTAAACAGCGTGAAGCTGGCTCTGCTATGCGTCAGGGCTATAATACTTCGGATGTGATGTATCTGATCACACCAGACCGCTTTGTGAATGGTGATACATCAAATGATGAGGTTGAGGGAATGAAAGAGGGCCTTGATCGTTCTGACGACTTTGGTCGCCATGGTGGTGATTTGGCCGGAATCATTCAGAGTCTCGATTATATCGAAGATATGGGTTATACTGCTTTGTGGCTGAATCCAGTCATGGAAAACGACATGCCCGAGGGTTCATACCACGGTTATGCCATTACTGATTTTTATAAAACAGATGCCCGCCACGGAAGCAATGAAGACTATGTGAAGTTGTCCAAAGAGCTTAAGAAACGAGGTATGAAGCTGGTGATTGATATGATTATGAATCACTGTGGTTCGCATCACTGGTGGATGGAAGACTTACCAACAGATGATTGGTTGAACTTCCAGGATGGCTGGCAGGTAACAACACACCTGCGTGAAACGAATATGGACCCTTATGCTTCGGATTACGATAAACGTAATCACGCCGACGGTTGGTTCGTAGAGTCTATGCCTGACTTGAATCAGCGCAATCCACTTATGGCTGATTATTTAATTTATAACACTATCTGGTGGATTGAGTATGCCGATTTGGATGGCATTCGCATGGATACCTATCCATATCCTGATAAGGATTTTATGAGTGAATGGACACGCCGTGTTATGGAAGAATATCCAGGCTTTAATATTGTAGGTGAAGAGTGGAGTACGAATCCTGCTATTGTATCGTACTGGCAAAAAGATAAGGTGAATGCCGATGGTTATGTATCGTACATGCCAGGTGTTTTTGATTTTCCTTTGCAGGATGCTTTGGTGAAAGCTTTAAATGAAGATGACAGTCAGTGGGGACAGGGTTTACCAAAACTCTATGGTATGCTGGCCAATGATCATTTATATGCCGACCCTACACAATTGGTTATTTTCCCTGATAACCACGATATGAGTCGTTTTTACACACAAATAAAAGAGGACTTCGATATGTTTAAAATGGGGATGGCCTATATAGCTGTAACCCGTGGCATCCCTCAGATATATTATGGAACAGAAATTCTGATGACCAATCCTAATTCTGATTCGCATGGTGAGATACGTGCCGAATACCCTGGAGGCTGGGATGATCACACGGCCAATGCATTTACAGGTGAAGGATTGACTGCTGATCAGAAAGAAGCGCAGGAATTTACTAAAACGCTCTTAAATTGGCGCAAAAGCTCAAGCGCAGTGCATAACGGATGCTTAAAGCATTTTGCTCCTAATCATGCCAATGGTTTATATACCTTATTCCGCTATGATGATAAGTCGGTGGTTATGCTGGTGATGAATAAGAATCCGGAAGTTAAGGATGTTAACATCGTACCGTTTAAAAAAGAGGTCATTGGTGAAGCCAGTGAAGGTGTTGATGTACTGAGTGGTAACAAGGTTTCTTTATCCGGTGAAACAGTTAAAATTGAAGGACGATCATTCTTGCTGCTTGAAATCAGGAAATAAAAATATATGACACTATACATTGCTAAACGTAGCAATGTAATTATAAAACCCAACTGCAGGTAGAGGTGCTAAGCAGTTGGGTTTTGTTGTATGCTTGCTATTGTGGTCTTTTACTGGCTTTGAATTCAAAAAAAGCCGCTCTCAATCGAAAGCGGCTCTAATTATCTTATTCAACTATCAATTGCTTTTTAACAACTTGGTCGTTGTAAATTAAATGCACAAAGTATAGTCCGGGCTTAAGACTTTTTTATCAATTAGTTTTCAACAATATAAGAAAGATATGAAAAGTAACCGGCCAGAAATGATTTATAGGAGAAAACTATTGAGAAACAGAGCAACTCCAGCGGAATGTGAACTTTGGAATTACCTTTAAGGAAAA